>NZ_JAIUIM010000011.1:0-225737 GCF_020165615.1 Mesorhizobium sp. BH1-1-5 | reverse complement strand
CGTGAACCGCTTCGACGCAAAACTGAAGCGGACAAATGATGTGCTACCAAACCGGACAACTTGATTAGCTACCGACAGTCCTCATGAAAACCCTCGGCCTGATCGGCGGCATGAGCTGGGAATCGACGGCGATCTATTACCGCCTGCTCAACGAAATCATGCGCGAGCGGTTGGGCGGGCTGCATTCGGCCAAGCTCCTCCTGTGGTCGTTCGATTTCGCCGAGATCGCCGAACGGCAGCATGCGGGCGACTGGAAGGGCGCCGGCGTCCTTCTCGTGGAAGCCGCGCGCAGGTTGGAGGCGGGTGGAGCCGAAGGCCTGGTGATCTGCACCAACACCATGCACAAGTTGGCCGACGATGTGCAGGCTGCCATATCGGTCCCGCTCATCCATATCGCCGACGCCACCGGGCGCGCCGTCGTCGATGCGGGCGTGAAGCGGCCGGCGCTGCTGGCGACCCGCTTCACCATGGAACAGGATTTCTACAAGGGTCGTCTCGCCGACAAATACGGCCTGGAACCCTTTGTGCCGAACCACGCCGGCCGCGACATGGTGCATCGCGTGATCTACGACGAACTTTGCCAAGGCATCGTCAAACCCGAATCGCACGCGGCCTATGTCGGGGAAGTCGGCCGGATGCGGCGCGAGGACCACGTGGACGGCGTCATCATGGGCTGCACCGAGATCACCATGCTGATCGGCCAGGGCGATTTCGACGTTCCGGTGTTCGACACGACGCGCATCCATGCCGAGGCCGCGGTCGATTTCGCGCTCGCCTGATCGGCCGCTCTCCTGATGCGTCTTTTCTAATGTGCCGGCCGCCATCTGGCGTGCCGATTTTCCTCGGCTAGAATGCCGTCAATTTCAGAACAAGACTTTATGAGGGGATAAGATGGAATTCGCGTTTCCGTGGCCCGCGGGCCAGGGTGAATGGCTGGCCTGGTCGAGCGCCGTCGTGACCCTGGCCCTCGGCCTGTTCCTGTTCCTGGCGCCGGGGCTTGCGTTTCGCGTGCTGCGCCTGCAGCCGCGGCCGGAGAAAGCCGCGGCGATCGCCGAGGGACGCGGCCGCATGTCGGGCTTCTATCTCGGCGTCAGCCTGTGCTGCATCCTTTTGGCGCAGCCGCTGCTCTACATGGCGCTGGGCTTCTCCTGGCTGTTCACTGCCTTCGGCCGGCTTTTGTCGATGATGTCGGACGGCGCCAACACCCCTTTCAACTGGGTTTCGATCGTGGTTGAATTGGCGCTGGCGGCGCTGCCGCTGGCCTTTGCCTTCGGCTTCGTGCCGTGAATTCGGCGGTTGAGGTTGGCCTTCGCCGCCTGATGCGACAAAAGTGCCTGAAAACCATGCCGGACGATGCATTGCGGTCTTAAAAAGCCTGTGCTAGACGGCAATCGACTTTCGGCAGGGGATAGCGGAAGCCGCATCTCCGTGCTTGAAAATTTGTAATAAGGTCAAAGATTTAGCCAGAGTTTTCGCTCGCGCCAACAATCTGCGGCCTGTCAGACAAGAGAAAAGACGGTCCGTGGCCCAATCGTCATCGCCAATCTCAGCTGTCGCAGAACGCTATGCAGGCTCGCTGTTCGAGCTCGCGCTGCAGGACAATTCAATCGCCAAGGTCGAGGCCGATCTGACCAGCTTCGAGGCAATGCTCAACGAGAGCGGCGATCTCTCGCGGCTGATCAGCAGCCCGGTGTTTTCCAGCGAGGACCAGGCAAAGGCCATCGCCGCCATCGCCGACAAGGCCAAGATCACCGGCCTGGTCGGCAATTTCCTGCGCGTCGTGGCCAGGAACCGCCGCCTGTTCGCGGTGCCCGGCATGATCAAGGCGTTTCGCCAGATCGCCGCCGACCATCGCGGCGAGGCGTCGGCTGAGGTCACCTCGGCGCATGCGCTGACGGCTGCGCAGCAGACTGAACTCAAGGCGGCGCTGAAGGGCATCGCCGGCAAGGACGTGGCCATCGCCATGACCGTCGATCCGTCGCTGCTCGGCGGGCTGATCGTCAAGATAGGCTCGCGCCAGATCGATACGTCGCTCAAAACCAAACTCAATTCGCTCAAGCTTGCACTGAAAGAGGTCGGCTGATGGACATCCGCGCCGCGGAAATTTCCGCAATTCTCAAAGACCAGATCAAGAATTTCGGCAAGGAGGCCGAGGTCTCCGAAGTCGGTCAGGTTCTGTCCGTCGGTGACGGCATCGCCCGCGTCTACGGCCTCGACAATGTCCAGGCCGGCGAGATGGTCGAGTTCCCCGGCGGCATCCGCGGCATGGCGCTCAACCTCGAAGCCGACAATGTCGGCGTCGTCATCTTCGGCAACGACCGCGACATCAAGGAAGGCGATACCGTCAAGCGCACCGGCGCCATCGTCGACGCGCCTGTCGGCATGGGTCTGCTCGGCCGCGTCGTCGACGCGCTCGGCAACCCGATCGACGGCAAGGGTCCGATCAAGGCGACCGAGCGCAAGCGCGTCGACGTCAAGGCGCCCGGCATCATTCCGCGCAAGTCGGTGAACGAGCCGATGTCGACCGGCCTCAAGGCCATCGATGCGCTGATCCCGGTCGGCCGTGGACAGCGTGAGCTGGTGATCGGCGACCGCCAGACCGGCAAGACCGCCATCATCCTCGACACGATGCTCAACCAGAAGTCCGTGCACGACAATGGCCCGGAGAAGGAAAAGCTCTACTGCGTCTACGTCGCCGTCGGCCAGAAGCGCTCGACCGTGGCGCAGTTCGTGAAGGTGCTCGAAGAGCGTGGCGCGCTCGAATATTCGATCATCGTCGCGGCCACCGCGTCCGACCCGGCGCCGATGCAGTTCCTGGCGCCGTTCACGGCGTGCACGATGGGCGAATATTTCCGCGACAACGGCATGCATGCGCTGATCAGCTATGACGATCTGTCGAAGCAGGCCGTCGCCTATCGCCAGATGTCGCTCTTGCTGCGCCGCCCGCCGGGCCGCGAAGCCTATCCGGGCGACGTCTTCTATTTGCACTCGCGCCTCCTGGAGCGCGCCGCCAAGCTCAACGACGACAATGGCAATGGTTCGCTGACCGCGCTGCCGATCATCGAGACGCAGGCCAACGACGTGTCGGCCTACATCCCGACCAACGTCATCTCGATCACCGACGGCCAGATCTTCCTCGAGACCAACCTGTTCTTCCAGGGCATCCGCCCGGCGGTGAACGTCGGCCTGTCGGTGTCGCGCGTCGGCTCGTCGGCGCAGATCAAGGCGATGAAGCAGGTCGCCGGCTCGATCAAGGGCGAGCTGGCGCAGTACCGCGAGATGGCGGCCTTCGCGCAGTTCGGCTCGGACCTCGACGCCGCCACGCAGCGCCTGCTCAACCGCGGCTCGCGCCTGACCGAGCTGCTCAAGCAGCCGCAGTTCTCGCCGCTCAAGACCGAAGAGCAGGTCGCGGTGATCTTCGCCGGCGTCAACGGTTATCTCGACAAGCTGCCGCTCAATCAGGTCGGCAAGTTCGAGCACGGCCTGCTCAGCCACATGCGCTCGGCCGGTAAGGACGTGCTCGACGGCATCCGCAAGGAGAAGGCGCTGTCCGACGACCTGCGCGCCAAGCTGAAGGCGGAAATCGACGCCTTCGCAAAGACCTTCGCTTGAACGAAGCCGGACGGGATCGGGTTTGAAGCATGGCTTCGTTAAAAGACCTTCGTAACCGTATCGCCTCGGTCAAGGCGACGCAGAAGATCACCAAGGCGATGCAGATGGTCGCCGCGGCGAAGCTGCGTCGCGCGCAGGAAGCGGCGGAAGCGGCACGTCCCTATTCCGAGCGCATGGGCGCGGTTCTGGCCAACATCACCCAGGCGATCGGCGGCGGCGGCGATGCACCGGCGCTGATGACCGGCACCGGCAAGGACGACGTGCATCTGCTCATCGTCTGCACCGCCGAGCGCGGCCTTTGCGGCGGCTTCAACTCGCAGATCGCGCGCCTTGCCCGCGACCATATCCGCCGGCTTCTCGCCGACGGCAAGCAGGTCAAGATCATCTGCGTCGGCAAGAAGGGTTTCGACATCCTGCGCCGCGACTACGGCTCGATGATCCTCGAGCGTGTCGACCTGCGTGAGGTCAAGACGCTCGGCTTCGTCAATGCCGATGCCATCGCGCGCAAGATCATCCACCTGTTCCACCAGGATGGCTTCGACGTCTGCACGCTGTTCTATTCGCAGTTCAAGTCGGTGATCAGCCAGATCCCGACGGCGCAGCAGGTCATCCCAGCAGCGGCCGCGGCGGCGACTGCGCCCGAGACGGCCAATGGCGGCAACGCGGTGTACGAATACGAGCCGGAGCCGGGCGAGATCCTCTCCGACCTCATCCCGCGCAACATCGCCGTGCAGATCTTCCGGGCGCTGCTTGAAAACGCGGCCGGCGAGATGGGCGCCAAGATGAGCGCGATGGACAATGCGACGCGCAACGCCGGCGACATGATCAACAAGCTGTCGATCACCTACAACCGCCAGCGGCAGGCGCAGATCACCAAGGAACTGATCGAAATCATTTCGGGCGCCGAGGCGCTCTAAGCGCGCCGCGCGGGGTCGATGGCCCGCCGCGGACAGCGTGAGCAACAGATAGACGAAAAGGGCAAAGACGATGGCGAAAGCAGCTACTCCGAAGACCGCCGCCAAGGCGGCACCGGCGGAAAAGGCTCCGGCAGCAGCCGCGAAAGCCGCTCCGGCGAAAAAGGCGGCCGCTCCGGCCAAGGCAGCGGCTCCGGCGAAGACCGCCGCGGCGAAGGCGCCGAGCGTTTCGGCGAAGGTCGGCGCCGCCGGCAAGGTTCGCCAGGTCATCGGCGCCGTCGTCGACGTGCAGTTCGAAGATCATCTGCCGGCCATTTTGAACGCGATCGAGACGATCAATGTCGGCAATCGTCTCGTGCTCGAGGTTGCCCAGCATCTCGGCGAGAACACGGTGCGCTGCATTGCGATGGACTCGACCGAAGGTCTGGTGCGCGGCCAGGACGTCTATGACACCGGCGCTCCGATCACCGTACCGGTCGGCCCGGGCATGCTCGGCCGCATCATCAACGTCATCGGCGAGCCGGTCGACGAGGAAGGCCCGGTCGACGGCATCGAGATGCGCGCCATCCACCAGCCGGCTCCGGCCTATATCGACCAGTCGACGGAAGCGCAGATCCTGGTCACCGGCATCAAGGTTCTCGATCTGCTGGCACCTTATGCCCGCGGCGGCAAGATCGGCCTGTTCGGCGGCGCCGGCGTCGGCAAGACCGTGCTGATCCAGGAACTGATCAACAACGTCGCCAAGGCGCATGGCGGCTTCTCGGTGTTCGCCGGCGTCGGCGAGCGCACCCGCGAAGGCAACGACCTCTATCACGAGTTCATCGAATCGGGCGTCAACAAGAAGGGCGGCGGCCAGGGCTCGAAGGCCGCGCTCGTCTACGGCCAGATGAACGAGCCGCCGGGCGCGCGCGCCCGCGTCGGCCTGACCGGCCTCACCGTCGCCGAATATTTCCGCGACCAGGGCCAGGACGTGCTGTTCTTCGTCGACAACATCTTCCGCTTCACGCAGGCTGGTTCTGAAGTGTCGGCGCTGCTCGGCCGTATTCCTTCCGCCGTGGGCTACCAGCCGACGCTGGCCACCGACATGGGCGCGCTGCAGGAACGCATCACGACGACGACCAAAGGCTCGATCACTTCGGTGCAGGCGATCTACGTGCCCGCCGACGACTTGACCGACCCGGCGCCGGCGACCTCGTTCGCCCACCTCGACGCCACGACCGTGCTCAACCGCGCGATCTCGGAAAAGGGCATCTACCCGGCCGTCGATCCGCTCGACTCGACCTCGCGCATGCTCGACCCGATGGTCGTCGGCGAGGAGCACTACCAGGTCGCCCGCCAGGTGCAGTCGATCCTGCAGCGCTACAAGTCGCTGCAGGACATCATCGCCATCCTGGGCATGGACGAGCTGTCGGAAGAGGACAAGCAGACGGTTGCCCGCGCCCGCAAGATCGAGCGCTTCCTGTCGCAGCCGTTCTTCGTCGCCGAAGTGTTCACGGGCGCGCCGGGCAAGCTGGTCGACCTCGCCGACACCATCAAGGGCTTCAAGGGCCTCTGCGCCGGCGACTACGACCACCTGCCGGAAGCCGCCTTCTACATGGTCGGCGGCATCGACGAAGCGGTCGAGAAGGCGCAGCGCCTCGCGGCTGAAGCGGCGTAATCAAGAGAATAGGGAGTAGTCGGTAGTGAGTAGGGAATAGCAGGTCTGACTTGGGTCGTTTTTACGCCAGTCACTACTGACTAATCCCTACTGCCTACTCACTAATTTGATCATGGCTGAAGCTTTCAAGTTCGAACTGGTCTCGCCGGAGCGGCTGCTCGTTTCCGAGCAGGTCGAGTCCGTCGTCATTCCGGGCGCCGAAGGCGAGATGACGGTGATGGCGCAGCACGCGCCGGTCATGACGACGATCAAGCCCGGCGTCGTCACGATCAAGGCCGCTTCCGGCAAGGAGGACCGCTACGTCGTGTTCGGCGGTTTCGCCGACATCCTGCCGTCCGGCTGCACGTTGCTTGCTGAATCGGCCGTGCATGTGAACGACATCGACCGCGCGGACCTTGCACGTCGCATCCAGGACGCCAAGGAAGACGCCGCCGACGCCAAGGACGACGTGGCGCGCAGCCGCGCCGAGCAGTTCCTCAGCCAGCTCACCACGCTGGAAGGCGCGCTGATCCCGGCCTGACGTCTGCTTAGGGCGACAATCGATCCGTCTCGGACGTGATATCGAAAGCGGGGCCTTGCCCCGCTTTTTCGTTTGTTGGACAGTCCCGCCTGCTTCGTCAGAGCGTCTTGCCGTTTCACGGAAACGACTAGCGCTCTTTCTCTTTGTTTGGACGCAATCCCCGGCGGAAAACCGCTTTGCACTTTTCCTGGGATTGCTCTGGGGGCGACGGATGTCCGCAGAAACAGGCCCGCGATCGAGATGGTCGACAGCGCTGGTGTCGCTGTTCGGCGGACCGTTCGGCGGCTTCCTGTGGATCGGCGCGGGCCGTGCCGCGATCATCTGGCTGATCGTCGCAAGCTTGGCATCGATCGCCGTCTGCTATGTCGGGCTGCCGGTCCTGCCCAGCGCCAACCTTGCCTGGCTTCCCGGCTTGGCAGGACCCGGTCTTGCGGTTTTGTCGGCGCTGATCGTCGTTCCATTCGCCCGACGTTTCAGGCCCGACAAATGGTACGCGCATGGGTTCTGGGTGCTGGTCCTGGTCGTTCTCACGTCCTATGGCGCGGCGCTTGCGATCCGCACATTCCTGTTCCAGCCCTTCTCGATGCCGTCCGCCAGCATGGAGCCGACGCTTCAGCTGGGCGACTATTTCTTCGCTTCCAAATACGCCTATGGCTATGGCCACTACAGCGCTCCCTTCGGGCTGTTGCCAGTCGAAGGCCGGGTTCTCGGCAGCCCGCCGAGACGGGGGGATGTGGTGGTGTTCCGGCCGCGCGGCGATCCTGACACGGATTATGTCAAGCGCATCGTCGGCATGCCTGGAGACCGGGTCCAGATGATCGACGGGCGGCTCTACATCAACCGCGTCGCCATCAAGCTCGAGGATCTCGGCGACTATTCGACACAAGAGATACGCTCGGCACGGCTGCAGCGCGAAACGCTGCCGGAAGGCGTCACCTATCTGGTGATAGACTACGATGTGACCTCGGTCGGTGACGACACGCCGGAAATCACCGTGCCGGCGGGAGAATATTTCATGCTCGGCGACAACCGCGACAATTCCGCCGACAGCCGTTTCACCATGGGCACGGTGCCTTACGAAAATCTCGTCGGCAAGGCGGTGCGCCTGTTCTGGAACGCTAACGGGAACGACTATGCCGCGCGGCAGGTCGTGAACGGCCCAGCGGACAACTAGCTACTCGGCGAGCCCGGGAGGTTCGTTGCCGATGCCGAGCGCGGCAAAGGCCAGCTTCGGACCGCCCTGCTTGAAATGGACCAGATGCGTGGCGACAAACTCGATCAACCGCTCGCGTTCCGCGTGGCCTTTGGCAAAGCCGGCGAGGTCGAACACGGCCTCGGCCATGGTTGCCGCCGCCAGATTGCGGCCGAACAGGTCGTTAAGGGCGGCATCGAGCGGATCGGTGAAATGGCCCTCGGGCAAAGTCCCGCCGCGCGCGGCGCATGCGGCGATCCAGGCGGCAACGACCAGCGACAGGTGTTCCGGCAGCAGACCCGCCTCGAGCCTTGCAAGCGCGGAAGCGACGATGCGTTGCGGCAGTTTCTGGCTGCCGTCATTGGCGATCTGCGCGGTGCGGTGGGCGAGCGCGGTGTTGGAAAAGCGCACGGCGAGCTCGGCCGTGTAGGGGATCGGGTCGAGCCCGGCATCCCGCGGCAGCGTTGGAATGGCCTCGGCCCAAAGCCAGTCCACGAACTGCCGGATCGACGGATCGGCAAAGGCGCGGTCGACGGTGGCGTGGCCGCTGAGCAGGCCGAGATAGGCGATGCCGGAATGCGCGCCGTTGAGCAGCCTCAGCTTCATGTCCTCGAACGGCCGCACATCCTCGACCATGGTGATGCCGAATTTCTCCCAGGCCGGCCGGCCGGCGGGAAAGTGGTCCTCGATCACCCATTGCCGGAACGGCTCGGTCATCACCGGCCAGGAGTCCTCGAGGCCGAGCTCGTCAGCGATGCGCAGCCGGTCGGCATCGGTGGTAGCCGGCACGATGCGGTCGACCATGCTCGACGGGAAGGCGACTTCTTCGGCGATATGGCGCGCGAGGTCGGCATCTCGGAGCTTCGCGAACTCGATCAGCAGCCGGTGCAGCGTGGCGCCGTTGGCCGGCAGGTTGTCGCAGCAGAGCACGGTGAAGGGCGGCGTGCCGGCGACGCGACGGCGCGCCAGCGACTCGGCGAGAAAGCCATGCGCCGTCTTCGGCGATCCGGGGTTGGCGAGATCGTGGACAATGTCGGGATGAGCGCTGTCGAGCGCGCCATCGGCTGCCCTGAGATAAGCCTTTTCGGTGATGGTCAGCGTGACGATGCGGGCGCGCGGGTCGGTGAGCGCGGCGAGCACCGCGCCAGGGTCCTCCGGGGCGACGAGCAGGGACTGGATCGAGCCGATGACCTGCAGCTGCTCGCCGGCGCTGTCCCTGATTGCCAGCGTGTAGCGCCCGTCCTGCGGCTTGAGCGCGTCGCGCGTGTCGGGGCTGCGCAGCGAGACGCCGATGATGCCCCAATCGCTCTCGCCGTTTGCCAGGCAGGCGTCGACATAGGCCGCTTGGTGGGCGCGATGAAAGGCGCCGACGCCGAGATGGACGATGCCAGGGGTGGTACCGGCGCGATCATAGGCCGGAACCGAAACGTTGCTCGGAAGAGACTTCAGCGTCTTGTCGGAAAGGCGGTCGCGGGTCATGGCACCAAATCGGCCGAACAATTCTGCATGGCGATGTCCCCTGCGCTCAGGCATGGCCGGCGTAGCACCTGTTGCCGGCCGCGGCAAGCTGACCGGCACGAGCCGGTCGCGTTGACATCATTCCTGCCGGGCCGTACCGATACCGGCCCTGAAACGCGTTGCGCTGAAATGGATTTCGGCGGGGCGCTTCAGGTGTTTTTACCGATGCATGTCGTTGCCCCGGGACGGCTGCGCACTTCCGGGCGACATGCATTCGAGGAGCCGCTTTATTCGATGATCGCGCCGACCGATCCCGATCTGCTGTTTCCGCCCGAGGCGAGTTCGCGCGCATTGGCCCGCGCCCTTTACGCCGGCGTGAAAGACCTGCCCATCGTCAGCCCGCACGGTCATACCGACCCGCGCTGGTATGCGCTCAACGAGCCGTTTCCGGACCCCGCGCAACTGCTCATCGTGCCGGATCATTACATTTTCCGCATGCTGTTCAGCCAGGGCGTGCGGCTGGAAGAAGTCGGCGTGCCGACGCTGGACGGCGCGCCGGTCGAGACGGACGGCCGGGCGATCTGGCGACGCTTCGCCGAGCATTACCATCTCTTCCGCGGCACGCCGACGCGGCTCTGGCTCGACCACGTGTTCGAGCATCTGTTCGGCATCGAGGAGCCGCTCACCGTTGCCAGCGCCGACCGCTGCTACGATACGATCGCCACGCTGCTGCAACGCGACGACTATCGCCCGCGCGCGTTGTTCGAACGCTTCAACATCGAGGTGATCGCCACGACCGAGGGCGCGCTCGACGACCTCAGATGGCACCGGATGATCCGCGACAGCGGCTGGAACGGCCGCGTCGTCACCGCCTATCGGCCGGATGCCGTGGTCGATCCCGATTTCGAAGGGTTCTCGGCCAACCTCGATCGGCTCGGCGAAATCACCGGATGCGATACCGGCACCTGGACGGGTTATCTCGATGCGCATCGCCGCCGCCGCGCTTATTTCAAGGAATTCGGCGCGACCTCGTCCGACCATGGCCACCCGACGGCCGAGACCGCCAACCTTTCCGGCGCGGCGGCGCAGGAGTTGTTCGACCGCATCCGCCGCGGCTCCGATGACGAGCGCGAGCGGCGGCTGTTCCGGGCGCAGATGCTGACCGAGATGGCCAAGATGAGCCGGGACGACGCCCTGGTGATGCAGATCCACCCGGGCTCATGGCGCAATCACTCGCCTTCTGTTTTCCAGAAATTCGGCCGCGACAAGGGCTTCGATATCCCGACCAAGACCGATTATGTGACGGCGCTGAAGCCGCTGCTCGACTGCGTCGGCCTGGAGCGCGACCTCACGATCATCCTGTTCACGCTCGACGAGACGAGCTATGCGCGCGAGCTGGCGCCGCTCGCCGGCGTCTATCCGGCGCTGAAACTCGGCCCGGCCTGGTGGTTCCACGACAGCCCGGAAGGCATGCGCCGCTTCCGTGAGATGACCACCGAGACGGCCGGCTTCTACAACACCGTCGGCTTCAATGACGACACGCGCGCCTTTCCGTCGATCCCGGCACGCCACGACGTCGCGCGCCGCGTCGACTGCGCCTTCCTGGCGCGGCTGATCGCCGAGCACCGACTGCGCGAGGACGAGGCGCATGAACTGGCCAGGGAGTTGGCCTACGCACTTGCCAAGAAGGCCTATCGCCTGTGAAGCCGCGCCGTCACATTCGCGGAACGACCGATCCTTCGATCGGCGGCAAGCGAAAGGCAGGACAAGCTTGAGCGATCTTTCCGCCTTCAGCCTGACGGGCAAGCGCATCCTGGTCACCGGCGCCAACACCGGTATCGGCCAGGGCATCGCCGTGTCGATCGCGCGCGCCGGCGGCCTGGTCGTCGGCGTCGGCCGTTCGGCGATGGACGATACGGCAGGGAAGGTCGCCGCCGCGGGCGGCAGTTTCGAAGCGGTGAAAGTCGATCTTGGCGATCCGGCCGAGGCCGCCGTCATGCTCGACCGGGTCTGGGAGGAGAGCGGCCCGCTCGACGGCCTCGTCAACAATGCCGGCATCATCCGGCGCGCCGATGCGGTCGATCTTACCGAAGCCGATTGGGACGAGGTGATGGACGTCAATTTGAAGACGGTCTTTCGCCTCTGCCAGGGTTTTGCAAGGCGCGTGCTTGCGGAGCCGGGACGGCGCGGCAAGATCGTCAACATCGCCTCGGTGCTGAGCTTCCAGGGCGGCATCCGCATTGCTTCCTATACCGCCTCGAAGCACGGCGTGCTCGGCCTCACAAGGCTGCTCGCCTGCGAGTGGGCGGCCAAAGGCATCAACGTCAACGGCATCGCGCCGGGCTATATCGAGACCAACAACACCGAAGCGCTGCGCGCCGACCCCGCTCGAAGCGCCGCCATCCTCGGGCGCATCCCGGCGGCGCGCTGGGGCCGGACGGAGGATATAGGCGACGTGGCGGTGTTCCTGCTCGCGCGGGCATCGGACTATATGCATGGCACGGTGATGCCGGTCGATGGCGGCTGGCTGGCGCGATGATCCTTTCCTGCCAATTTCGAACGGATGTTAAGCGATGACCGACATTTTTTCCCATGCGGGCGCAAAGGCCTGGGAACCGACGGCGGACGGCAACAGGCGGCGCGTACTGGTCCACACGGATGAATTGATGGTGGTCGAGGTCGCTTTCGACAAGGGCGGCATCGGGGCGCTGCATTCGCATCCCCACGTCCAGGCAAGCTATGTCGCCGAGGGTCGCTTCGAGGTCACCATAGACGGCCGATCGGAGACCCTCGAAACAGGAAGCAGCTTCATCGTGCCGTCCAATCTCGTGCACGGCGTCAAGGCGCTGGAGGCCGGGCGGCTGGTCGACAGCTTTGCGCCTTACCGGGCCGATTTCCTGGGCTAGAGCATTTCACCGTTTCATGGAAACGGCGAACTGCTCTATCTCTTTGTTTTTACGCAATTCCGGGCGGAAGGTTACGGCGAAGGCGCCGAACTTAACCGCCCACACTTTTCCTGGAATTGCTCTAGAAAAGGAAAACCCGCGCCGTTAAGCGCGGGTTTGTTGCCTGGGCGCTCATCACGCCGCCGCGGTACTCAAACATCGCCGCAGGAGGGCAACGGTGCCGCAGCAGGGTAAAGATAGGTTTAACATCCCCCTTAAGTCTCCAACCCTTGAAACCCGCCCGCATATCGGCCAATCAGCTAATGGCGGTCACGGCAATGTGACCCGGCGCGATCGGGGGACAAGGGGATTGTGCAGAAACGTCAGGCGGCTGTTGGTTTTCTAATTACCCGATCAAGCAGGGAGCTTGTTCGCCTTGTGACGGCCGTCAAAATTCGCTGGCGGTCGAGGCCGAATGCGCGGGCCGCGCGGATCAACAAGATATTCATAGCCGGCTGCGCGCGCAGCGGAACGACCTTGACGCAACGCGTCATGAAAAGCTTCGAGGACACTTTCGTCTGGCCGCCCGAGGCGCGGCATACGAAATTCTATCTGCTGGACCGCCAGGAAAACAATCTGGTCATCAAGCGCGCTTCCCGGTCCTTCGCCCATCTTGCGAAGCTGCCCGCCGACATCGGTCTCGTCTATTGCGTTCGACACCCTTTGGATGTGCTTCGATTTCATACCACGGCCGACCGCTGGGTGCTGGGATACGATGCGCTGCTGAGCTTGAGAAAGGCGCAGCCCGTGCGCGACATTTTCTACGTGCGCTACGAAGACACGATCGCCGACCCGGACGCCGTGCAACAACGGATCGCGGATCGGTTCGGACTGCGACCGAGAGTGCCGGTTTCCAGGGATGGGCAGCGCCCTATCTACTCGCGCTCGCTGCGCAAATGGGAGCGCAACGAAGACTACCGCGCCTATCTTGAAGGCCAGCTGTCGCCAGCCGTTCTTGGACCCATGCAGGCCTTCTGCCGCGAATTCGGCTACGACATGCCTGCCTGGGCCGGCGCCGCCGAATGAAGCATTTCAGCGCTGCTGCAGCGCCAGGCGCATGCCGAGCGCGCAATAGATGCCGCCGACCACCTTGCCCTGCCATTTCAGCACCGCCGGATTGCGGCGCAGGAAGGAGCCAAGACCACCCGCGCTGACGGCGAAGACGATTGTGCTGAAGAGCCCGAGCAGGACAAAGATGATGCCGAGCACCATCAACTGCAGCATCACGAAACCGCCCTGCGGGTGCACGAATTGCGGCAGGAAGGCCAGGAAGAACAAAGCGGTCTTCGGATTGACCACTTCGGTCAGGATCGCCTGCCGGAAAGCCTTGCCCGCTGAAATGGGCAGCGTCCTGCCCGCCAGGTCGGCCGGCGACTTTTCAAGGATGGCGCGGATACCGAGATAAACGAGATAGGCCGCGCCGATATATTTGACGATGCTGAACAGCATCGCCGAGGCGGCGATGATGGCCGAGATGCCGACGATCGCCATGATGGTGTGGATAACATCGCCCGCCGCGACGCCGGCGCCGGTGGCGATGCCGACCTTCGTGCCGAGCTCGTCGCCCGTGCGACCGTGAGCAGCGTCGCCGGCCCCGGGATGAAGACGAAGCCGAACACGACCGCGACGTAAGTGATGAGCGTGGCGGGATCGATCATGCGAAAGTTCCTTTTGCGTCGGCCGCTGGCCTTCATCGGGTGGCTTGGCGTTATAGCACCGCGGAACGGGCTGAAGGAACTTTCTCCGGCGGCGATGTCGGCGTCGCCGCGAACCGAAGCGGGACGGCGTGAGGGCCTGCCAGGCTTCGACGATTTCGTCACAAGCGTCCCACCTCAGCTGCGCGGTGTCTGTTCGAGATAGGCTTCGACCTTCCGTTTCAACGCACGTCGTTGTATCGAAACGACAAGACCGAACGATGCCAGACCGGCAATCGAGCCAAGGCGCCTACCGCGGAAGGCGCCGGCAGGATCAATCCTTGAAGGGGGCTGGCTTGGCGGAGCAAGCGACGTTTGAGACCTGGCAGAACCGGGCTGGGACGTGCAGGCTCCGCAACAGGCGGGCTCGTCGTCGGGGCGGAGCCGTTGGCCGGAGGCAGCCCGCCGCATGATCGCGCAACCCATTCTCACCGCCAGTCGGCATGGGCTTATCGTGTCGCCGGACATGTTGCCTGGCGGCGATGGGGTCAACATCAACGGGCCGTCGCTGATCGGCATGCCCGACTGGGCCGAGGGGCGGCTTGGCGCTTACCATCTCTACTTCGCCGATCATGGCGGCTCCTATATTCGCCTCGCCTACGCGGATTCGATCGATGGTCCGTGGCGCATCCATCCCGGCGGGGTGCTGTCCCTCGATCAATGCCCGTTCATCGAGGATCACATCGCGTCTCCCGACGTTCATGTCGATCAGCGGCATCGTCGCTTCGTGATGTATTTTCATGGACCGGCAAAAGGCGGGAAAGACCAGGTGACCTTTGCCGCGACATCCGGTGACGGCCTTCATTTCAATCCGCTTTCCGAGCCGCTCGGGCCGTTCTATGCGCGGTTCTTTCACCACGATCAGTGGTGGTACGGTCTTCTCGGGACAGGAGCCGTCACCGTGTTCCGATCCAGAAACGGCATCTCCGATTTCGAACGGGGTCCGGTCGTTCTGCCTGCCATGAAGCGTCTTCCGACCCCACGGCATCTTGCGCTGCAGAAATCCGGTCGCTGGCTGCGGGTCTACTACACGCGCAGGGGCGACGCGCCGGAACGGATACTTCACGGCACGATCGATCTCGCCGACGATTGGCGAAACTGGACTGTGCAGGGCGAGACCGAATTGCTGCGGCCGCAGATGGACTTCGAAGGGGCCGGCTTGCCGGTCCGTCGCAGCCGGACGGGGGCGGCCGAGGGCAGGGAGAACGCATTGCGCGATCCCGCCATTTTCGAGGAGAACGGCCGCACCTGGCTGCTCTACGCCGTCGCCGGAGAGAGCGGCATCGCTTTGGCCGAGATCACGTCGAGCGACGTCCCTATCAAAGCGGGCCGGCCGCCGGCGACTGCTCTGCGCCGTAGCGCAAGGCGAGTGTTCTGGCGCCTGCGCAAGGCTGCGCCCCGGCTGCCCTCGGCAATGACATTTCGCAAACGGATCTTCATTGCAGGCTGCGCTCGCAGCGGAACCACGCTCAGCCGTCGTTTGATGGGGTGTTTCGACGATACCTATGTCCATGCGGACGAAGCGCCGTTTCAGGCGCTGGTCGAACTGGATCGCCCCCAATTCAATCTGGTCGTCAAACGCACCTATGTGAGCCATAAGGACATCGAGCATCTGCCTGCCTCGGTCGGGTTGATCTATTGCGTGCGGCATCCGTTCGACGTGCTCACCAGCTCTCATCCGGAGACGGTGAACGAGCGGCGTTTTCATGTAACGACCGAACGCTGGGAAGCGGAGTACGACGGATTGATGCGCCTTAGACACGCTCATCCCGAAAGAGCCGTTTTCTATTTGCGCTATGAGGAGCTGATCGCCGAACCGGATATCGTCCAGGCGAGGATCGCCCGATCGTTCGACCTTTCGCCGGTCACCCTGTACAGCCGGGACACGGACAATCCGATACGGGCGACGTCGCTGAGAAAATGGGAACGCAATGAAGAATTCCGGACTTATCTGCATGGCCTTCCGCCGGCGTTCCTCGCCCGCGTGGAAAGCTTCTGCCGCGAATTCGGCTACGAAACGCCGGACCTCAAGTTGACCGCAGGAGCGCGGTGATGCCGGCGCAGGCGGCCGGCCCGCGGGCCGAGGATCACCAGCGGCGCGTCCTGAAGGATGTCTTCGGCTTCGACGATTTCCGCCCCGGCCAGGCGGCGGTGATCGAGGCGCTGCTCTCCGGGCGCCATGTGCTGGCGGTGATGCCGACGGGCGCCGGCAAGTCGCTCTGCTATCAGGTCCCGGCGCTGGTCAAAGGCGGGCTCACCATCGTGGTCTCGCCGCTTGTGGCGCTGATGCAGGATCAGGTCGCCGCCTTGCGGCTCGCCGGTGTGGCCGCCGACACGATCAATTCCTCGCTCGACCGCGACGCCAATGTCGCGGCCTGGCGCCGCGTCGCGTCCGGGCAGACGCGGCTGCTCTACATGGCGCCGGAGCGGCTGATGACGGAACGGATGCTCGATGCGCTGTCCCGGCTCGAGGTCGGCCTGATCGCCATCGACGAGGCGCATTGCATCTCGCAATGGGGTCCGGCCTTCCGGCGCGAATATGAAGACCTGTCGCAGTTGCGCGGCGTGTTTCCGCAAGTGCCGATCATCGCGCTGACGGCGACGGCGGACGAGGCCACGCGCGCCGATATCGAGGCGCGGCTGTTTGCCGGGCGCGCCGAAACCCTGGTGCTGGGGTTCGACCGGCCCAACATCAAGCTGGCGATAGAGCCCAAGCAGGACAGCAAGCGCCAGTTGCTGCGCTTCATCGAGCGCCACCAGGGCAAGAGCGGCATCATCTATTGCCTGTCGCGCCGCAAGACCGAGGAGATGGCGGCTTTCCTGGAGAAGAACGGCGTGCGCGCGCTCGCCTACCATGCCGGCATGAGCAAGGACGCGCGCGAGGCGAACCAGAACACCTTCATGAGCCTGTCGGGCGTCGTCATGGTGGCGACGATCGCTTTCGGCATGGGCATCGACAAACCCGACGTCGCCTATGTCTTCCACACCGACCTGCCTGGCAGCCTGGAGGCGTATTACCAGGAGATCGGCCGCGCCGGGCGCGACGGCCGGTCGGCGGAAGCGCATATGCTCTACGGCGCCGGCGACATCCGCACGCGCCGGATGTTCATCGACGACGAGGATACCTCGCCCGAACACAAAAGACGCGCGCATCGCCGGCTCGACACGCTGATCGGCTATTGCGAGACGGCGCAGTGCCGGCGCCAGGTGCTGCTCGGCTATTTCGGCGAGGAGGCTCAAGGCTGCGGCAATTGCGACAACTGCCTCGACCAGGCGCCGCGCACCGATGGCAGCGCCGAGGCGCGCATCATCCTTGCGGCCGTCGCGCAGAGCGGCGAGCGCTTCGGCGCCGCCCATGTCATCGACATCCTGCTCGGCCACGAGACCGAGAAGGTGCTGGCGAGAGGCCATCAGAAGCTCGCCAGCTTCAAGACCGGCATCGTGCACAGGAAGCCGGTCTGGCTGTCGCTCATCCGGCAGCTTGTCGCCGGCGGCTTTCTGGTGCCGGATCCCGACGGCCATGGCGGCCTCGCCATCTCCGAAAGCGGCCGCGCGCTCGGGCGTGGCGAGGTTGCGTTCGAGTACCGTGTCGAAGGCCGGGACCGTCTCGCGCGCGGCAGGAAGCGTGCCGCGCAAGGCTCGGCCATGGATGGTGAGGGCGTGGATGCATCGCTTCTGGCGACGCTTAAAACGCTGAGGTTGCGGCTCGCCAAGGAACGCCAGGTGCCGGCCTATGTGGTGTTCTCCGACCGCACGCTGATCGACATGGCCGAACGCCGACCGCAAGATCTCGACGATTTCGCCGAGGTGAACGGTGTGGGCGCCGCCAAGCTCAAGGAGTTCGGCGAGATCTTCCTCGGCGCGATCGCCGCGCACCAGGCCGATGGGTCGGATTGAAGGCTTTGCCGGGCCTGTCGGCGGGCCGGGCATCCCGCGTCATCAGCTGGCGAGGCAGCATTTCTTGAATTTCTTGCCGCTTCCACAAGGGCACGGATCGTTGCGCCCGATATCGCGCCAGGGGTTGGTGGCTGGAGTCTCGCTGGCCCGGTCCAGCCATGAGGCTTGCCCATCCTCATCCTCGTCAAGATCGAAATCGTCGTCGCCCAGTTCGAAGCTGTCGTCGTCGCCAAGGCCGCGGGTCCAATCCAGCGCCACAAGGACATCCTCGATGTAGCTCAGACTGGCGCGGTCGAACCGGCCAATGTCGTCCGGTTGCTGCTCGGCTTCCCGCAGGTCGCTTTCGAAATCACTGCGTTCAAGCACATCTTCCGGTATACGGTCCTCGTCCCAGGCACTGTAGACAAGCGGAACGAGGTCTCGTAGCGCGAGCATCGCGATGGCCTGCAGCCAGCCGACCCAGGCATAATCCCAGTCGTCGGCCAGCCTCTCCTTGTAGAACCGCTCCACGAAATCCCTGGTTCGGTCGCGCTCGATGCGACCTTCCCAGGTCAAAAAGGTCACCGCGCCAAAGGCCGCGTCGCGGACGAATTCGTCGACGGAGCGGTCGGCGATGATGCCGAACAGCGCGCCGGCGTCGCCGTCGAATACGCCTACGATGATGCGCGACAGGGTTTCGGTTATGGCGTCGCCAAGCAGCCCGTCGACTTCTCTGCCAGGGCGGCGTAACAGACGCAGCAAGGGTTGGCATGCCTGACTGTCGCGGGCGCCGCCGAGAATATACACGCCCCTGAAGAGCAACATCTCTTCATCATCGGACAAAGGCTGTCCATCGGCGGCGCGTTCAAGGACCGCGCGCAGGTGCGGAGCGGATTCCTCGATCCGCATGGTGCAGACCGCGATTGCGAGATCCGGCACCTGCCGTTCGGTGGCCACGGCATGGAGATAGCGGTCTATCGGATACAACTCGAAGTCGCCGCTGTCGTTAGAAAGCAGCTTTTCCAAATCTTCTTTTTTCATCGCGTCCAGTCGCGTCGATGGAGCCTCGTCCCGGCGGCATGCTATCGATCCTTCAACCACATACTTGTGTCAATCCTGAGAGCGCGATGAGCGAATACCAATGCTACGAATTCCAGGCGGTCGATCGTCCTCTCAGCAACGCGGATCGCCAGGTGCTTCGCGGTCTGTCCTCGCGGGCGCGGATCACCGCAACCAGCTTCACCAATTTCTACGAGTGGGGAGATTTCGGAGGCGATCCGGACGAGCTTATGGCGCGCTGGTTCGATCTTCATCTCTATTTCGCCAACTGGGGCTCCCGGCGCCTGATGATCAAGCTGCCGGCCAAGCTGGTCGATCGGGATCGCATAGGCACCTTCCTTGCAGCGACCGACGACGTCATGCTCGAAGACGCCGGCGAGAACGTCATCATAAGCATCTCACGCGACGAGTTGGAGCTCGAATATCTGGACGATGAGGACTCGGGTTGGCTCGCGGCCCTGGGGCCGCTGCGGGCCGACTTGCTCGCAGGTGATCTTCGGCTTTTCTATCTGACTTGGCTGATGGCTGTCGAAGTTGACGCGATCGAACCCGATGCGCCGGAGCCGATGCCGGGAATTGGGCCGCTGACCGAGGCACTCGAAGCGTTTGCCGCCTTCTTCGGTATCGATCACGATCTCGTCCAGGCAGCGGCCGAGCGAAGCGCGGCAACGGCTCCCGATGGCCCGTCGCCGGATATGGCCCGGCGGGTGGTCGCGGCGATGAGCGACGCTGAGAAAACCGGTCTGCTCATGCGGGTTTTCAGCGGCGAGCCCAACATGTCCGCCGAGTTGCGGGCCAGGATTCGGGAACGTTTGGAACCCGAAACGACAATTTCGCCCGGCGCTTTGCGCACAGCAGCGGATCTGCAGGCTCGGGCCGAAGAAATTCGCCTTGCCCGCGAGCGCGCCGAGGCGGAGCTGGCGGAAAAGCAGCGGCGATTGCAAGCAGAAGCGGAAGAGAAGGCCCGCGATGTCCGGGTCGAGGCCCTTCGCCAGCGGGGTGAAAACGTCTGGGAAGAGGTCGAGATCGAGATCGGGCGGCGCAATCCGGCCGGCTACGACAAAGCGGCGGCGCTTCTTTCCGATCTCTTGGCGCTTGCCGAGAAGCGGGGCGCGATCGAGGAATTTCATGTCCGACTTCAGTCGATCCGTGAGCGCCATGCCGGGAAAGGGCGCTTCCTCGAGCGTCTGGCGATGCTGGGATAGGTCTTGCAAGGGAGCCGGCTAACGCCAAAGGCAGACCTTGACGTCCTTCCCGAGATAGCAGGCACCTTCGCGGTGAAGTTCTCCCCAATCTGCTCCCTCGCCATGCGTGTCGCGAATGTCCCCGTTGGCATAGCCTGCCCAAGCATCACCGTCCTTGTATATGACGGCCCAGTAATCCTTCGACATTTCACCTGCCCCGCTGTGCGTGTCGGGATAGTCGATGCCTGCGAAAACCTGATGAGGTCCCTGGATATTGAAATCGCCGCCATTCTCGATCTGATAGGAGCATTTTCCGGAGATGCGGGTCTCACCCTGAACGACAAGCAGGCAGCGGCCCCATTTATAGCCGCTCGGCAGACGATGCTGTGCCGCGTGCGAAGGCGAAACGGAAAACGCAATTGCAAGGGCGGCCGCTATGGTTCGCGCGCTCATCCTATCACCCGTGGCGAAGCCGCCACAGCGACCGGACATCGTTGGATTCCGCCCAGAGCGCATGTCGAACGATCCTCCGCAGGTTGATCCCCTGAAATCGCATGACTATCAACCATGGCCGGATTTTTGTCACGCGACTGTGTGCTGCTTCACGACCGGAGTATGGATCGATCGAGACGCGTGGTCTGGACCAGAGGCATATTAAGTCGGGGATTCCGGCCCTCCTTCGCCAAGGCTTCGGAGGGCATCCCGCCCGCGGGGAAGACGGCGCTGGTCCTGCGAAGCGCGCAGCGCGAAGCAGGATGGCGGAGAGGGAGGGATTCGAACCCCCGATACCCTTGCGAGTATGCCGCATTTCGAGTGCGGTGCATTCGACCACTCTGCCACCTCTCCGCGAGGTCATGGTCGGCCGTTGCCGGCGCGGCGCACTAGATAACGGCTGACTGCTAGAGTTACAAGGCCCTATTCGAGCGATTTCCAGCTTCCGCGAAAAGCGGCGGCGGCGTGGCGGACCGATATTTGCCGGCAACGTCGCTCGGTGCATCTCAAGGGGCGGGCCCGCTCGCCTTGACTCCGGCGCAACCTTCGGTTAGGGACAGCCCGCATTCGGCGTGGAGGCTCTTCCGCGCCGCTTGTTTTTTGAACCCGCAGACTGACAAAAAGACGGCCGAACCGCCTGAAGCGGTTCATCAAGGCCGACCGAACAGCGAAAGGCAAAAAAATGTTCGCAGTCATTAAAACGGGCGGCAAGCAGTATCGCGTCGCCGCCAACGATCTCCTGAAGATCGAGAAACTCGAAGCCAAGGTCGGCGATATCGTCGAGATCGGCAATGTGCTCGCGCATGGCGAGGGAGAGAATGTCACCTTCGGCGCGCCGTTCGTCGATGGCGCTCTGGTCACGGCGGAAGTCGTCGAGCAGGGCAAGAACCGCACCGTCATCGCTTTCAAGAAGCGCCGCCGCCAGAATTCGCGCCGCAAGATCGGCCACCGTCAGCTTCTGACCACCGTCAGGATCGCCGAGATCCTGCTGGGTGGCGCCAAGCCGTCGAAGAAGGCCGCTGCCAAGCCGGAAGCCAAGGCAGAGGCAAAGGCCCCCGAGGCCAAGGCGGAAGTCGCCGCCGAGGCGAAGGCCGAGACCGCTCCGAAGGAGCCTAAGGCCAAGAAGGAAGCCGCCCCGAAGGCGGAAGCTGCTTCGGGCGAAGAGGCAAAGGCCGCGCCGCTGTTCAAGGCGCCGAAGGGCGAGCCGGACGACCTGACCGTGATCAAGGGCATCGGCCCGGTCGCGGCGAAGGACCTCGCCGAGCAGGGCATCGTCACCTTCGCGCAGCTCGCCAAGCTCACCGACAAGGATGTCGCCAAGATCGACGAGCACATGCCGTTCAGCGCCGACCAGATCAAGGACTGGCGCGAGCAGGCCAAGGAACTGGCGAAGAAGTAATTTTTCCGGCGACGATCGTCGCCGGCACGGACTTGAAACGGAACGCGAACGCGTTCATAAGACCATTCAAGCGCCTCAGGGCGCATCGGAGTTAGTCAAATGGCACACAAGAAAGCTGGCGGTTCGTCGCGCAACGGTCGCGATTCGCACTCCAAGCGTCTCGGCGTGAAGAAGTTCGGCGGCGAAGCCGTCATCGCCGGCAACATCATCATCCGCCAACGCGGCACGACCTGGCATCCGGGCACCAATGTTGGCATGGGCACGGACCACACCCTTTTCGCGCTCGAAGCCGGCGCGGTCACCTTCAACAAAAAAGCCAACGGTCGAACCTACGTATCGGTCAACCCGATTACCAAAGCAGCGGAGTAGCCGGTTCCGCACCATAACACCGGCGCCCATCTCGGGAACCGGTGTCTGGCCAGGCCAGGAAAAGGATCAGGAGAGATGGGCTTGCCCTCTCTCCTTTTTCATTTTTTCTTGCCCTGGAGGACTAAAATGGTTGCCGAAGCGGAAGATACCGAAGACGAAAGTTACGCGATCGATTGCCCGGTGCTGGCCACCGAGCGGCTGGTGATGCACGCCCCGCGCGAGAGCGACCTCGAGCAACTCGTCACGCTTGCCGACAACCGGCATGTCGCCGAAATGCTCGCCCGCATGCCGCATCCTTACGGTGAAGCGGAAGCGCGTACCTTCCTCGCCATGGCGGCGTCGCGCCGCGCCGGCATCGTCTATGCGCTCACCCTTGCCGGCGCCGGCACCTTTGTCGGCTGCGCCGGCTTGAACACCACCGGTCGCGGGCTGGAGCTCGGCTACTGGATCGGCGAACCCTACTGGAAGCGTGGCTATGCCACCGAGGCAGCGCACGCGCTCGTCGACCTCGCCTTCCAGCGGACCTCGATCCAGGTGCTGCATGCCTCGACCAGGGTGATCAATCCGGCTTCGCGCCGGGTCATCCACAAATGCGGCTTCCAGTATGCCGGCCAGGGCATGCTGAACTCGATCGTTGCCGGCCAGGTGCCGGTCGAGCGCTACCGGCTGGACAGGAAGACTTGGACCAGCCTGCGCAACTGGGTGCATTTTTGATGGTTGCTTTATAGGCCTGAGCAAGCGCCGCTCACCCGGATTGCCAGCCGAATTGCGAATAGCAATTCGGGGCAATCCGACCTCTCCCCGAGGGGAGAGGAGCAGGTAAGCGCCGACGCCAACCTCTTCTCCCCTTGGGGAGAAGGTGGCCGCGTAGCGGCCGGATGAGGGGAAGTTCCGCGGCTCAGCTCAGGTCGGCCCAGAGCGGCAGGTGGTCGGAGCCGACGGCGTCCCGGTCGGACCACAGGCGCTTCAGCGATCTGGCTAGCGAGGCGCTGGTGAAGATGTAGTCGATGCATTTGTGGCGGCTTTTGTCGCCGGGGCGGTCCGGGTCGACCCAGGTGACGAGGTCGGCGACGGCAAGACGCTGGGCGACATCGACGGCGAGATCGGCGGTCAGCGGCATGCCGAACTCGTGGTCCGGGCGGCCGGCGAGCTCGACATATTCGGGCGAGCCCGGCAGCATGTTGAAGTCGCCCATGACGATGAAGGCTTCCGGGTAGGGCAGGTCCGGCAGGCCGATCTCGGGAATTCCCGATAGGCCGCCGCCTTCCAGCGCATAGTTCAAGAGGCGCTGGCGCAGGAAGCGGATCTGGCTCTGGCGCTCGACGGGGCTGCGATGGTCGAGATGGGTGGAATAGAAGCGGATGAAGCCGAGCGGCGTCTCGATCAGCGCCTCGATCGCGCCGCGCTGGAAGTTCATCGCCTCGAGGCTGCGGCTGCGCGGCAAAAGGAGATTGCGCGACAGATGAATGGGCGTCTTCGACAGCACCATGTTGCCGAGCTGGAAGGAGGTCGAGATGGCGCGGCCGTTCTCCAGGCGCGAGCCGATATTGACCTCGAAATTGCTGCCATAGGCGGCAAAATAATCGGGCAGCGCCTCGCTGATCTCGGCCACCATGTCGCGGTCACCGTTGCGCGGGTTGTTGCGGGTCACTTCCTGCAGAGCAATCACGTCGGCGCCGCGCACGGCGTCGGCGATGCGGCCGACATCGTATTTGCCGTCGAGTCCAATACCGTACTGGATGTTGTAGGTGACGATCTTCATTCCCGCTCCCCTTCAGTCCACCCCGCATCAGTGCTACCGCGTCCCCGGCAAAAGGGCATCCGGCGCTTTAGTCGCAAATCGGTCTCGCAATAGAGCGTTTCACCGTTTCAAGGAAACGGCGAACCGCTCTATCTCTTTGTTTTTACGCAATTCCGAACGGAAAACCGTTCACACTTTTCCTGGAATTGCTCTAGGCCCCGCCTTGGTTTAGACCAATCCCGCAAGCGCAATAGCAGAAACTCGAAACGACGATGAAATTCCTCGACCAGGCCAAGGTTTATATCCGTTCCGGCGACGGCGGCGCCGGTTCGGTGTCGTTCCGGCGCGAGAAATTCATCGAGTTCGGCGGGCCGGACGGCGGCGATGGCGGCCGCGGCGGCGATGTCTGGGCGGAAGCGGTCGACGGGCTGAACACGCTGATCGACTATCGCTACCAGCAGCATTTCAAGGCCAAGACCGGCACGCACGGCATGGGCCGCAACATGACCGGCGCCAAGGGCGCCGACATCACGTTGAAAGTGCCCGCCGGCACCCAGGTGTTCGCCGAGGACAATGAGATGCTGATCTGCGACCTGACCGTGGTCGGCCAGCGCTTCCTGCTTGCCAAGGGCGGCAATGGTGGCTTCGGCAACCAGCATTTCAAGACCTCCACCAACCAGGCGCCGCGGCGCGCCAATCCCGGCCTGCCCGGCGAGGAGCTGAGCATCTGGCTACGGCTCAAGCTGATCGCCGATGCCGGCCTGGTCGGCCTGCCCAATGCCGGCAAGTCGACCTTCCTTGCTGCCGTTACCGCGGCCAAGCCGAAGATCGCCGACTATCCCTTCACCACGCTCTATCCGGGCCTCGGCGTCGCCCGCATCGACGGCCGCGAATTCGTGCTCGCCGACATCCCCGGCCTGATCGAAGGCGCGCATGAAGGGGTGGGCATCGGCGACCGGTTCCTCGGCCATGTCGAGCGCACGCGCGTGCTGCTCCATCTCGTCTCCGCGCAAGAGGAAAATCCCGGCAAGGCCTACAAGACCGTGCGCGCCGAGCTCGATGCCTATGGCCATGGGCTGACCGACAAGGTCGAGATCGTCGCGCTCAGCCAGATCGATATCCTCGACGCGGATCAGCGCAAGAAGAAGGCGGCCTCGCTGAAGCGCGCCGCCGGCCGCGCGCCGATGCTTTTGTCGGCCGTCACCGGCGAAGGCGTCGAGGCGGTGCTGCGCGCGCTGATGGCGGTGGTCGCGGAATCGCGCGATGCCGTCCCGGCGCCTGTCGATACGCGCTGGCGGTAAGACCCATGAAATCGCTGAAATCATATCGGCGCATCACCGTGAAGATCGGTTCGGCGCTGCTCGTCGACCGCGCGACAGGCTTGAAGCGCGGCTGGCTGACCTCTCTCGCCGACGACATCGCGGTGCTTGCCGATGCCGGCGCGGAGGTGCTCGTCGTCTCGTCGGGCGCCATCGCGCTCGGCCGTACCATTCTCGGTCTCGGCAAGCGCGCGCTGAAGCTCGAGGAGAGCCAGGCCGCCGCCGCCGTCGGCCAGATCGCGCTTGCGGGCGCCTGGTCGGAGGCGCTCGGCAAGGACGGGCTGAAATCGGGCCAGATCCTCTTGACGCTCGGCGACACCGAAGAACGCCGGCGCTACCTCAACGCGCGCGCGACGATCTCGACGCTGCTCAAGATGAAGGCGGTGCCGGTCATCAACGAGAACGACACGGTGGCGACCTCCGAAATCCGCTATGGCGATAACGACCGGCTGGCCGCGCGGGTGGCGACGATGATGGGCGCCGATCTGCTCGTGCTGCTCTCCGACATAGACGGGCTCTACACGGCGCCGCCGGCCAAGGATCCGGCAGCAAAATTCATCCCGGTGGTCGACCGCATCAGCCCCGACATAGAGGCGATGGCGGGCGCGGCGGCGTCGGAGTTTTCGCGCGGCGGCATGCGCACCAAGCTCGACGCCGGCAAGATCGCCAATGCCGCCGGCGCCGCCATGATCATCACCTCGGGCACCAGGCTCTCGCCGCTGATGGCGATCGAGCGCGGCGAGCGCGCGACCTTCTTCAAGCCCAGTACCAATCCGGTGAAGGGCTACAAGACCTGGATCGCCGGCCAGCTCGAGCCGGCCGGCCGGCTCACTGTCGATGCCGGCGCCATCGGCGCGCTCAAATCGGGCAAGTCGCTGCTGCCGGCTGGGGTAAAACTGGTGAGCGGCAATTTCTCGCGCGGCGACACGGTGGCGATCCTGTCGCCCGAAGGCCGCGAGATCGCGCGCGGGCTGGTTGCCTACGATGCCGCCGATGCCGTAAGGATCGCGGGCTTGAAGACGGCCGAGATCGAAAATGTGCTCGGCTACGAGGCGCGTTCGGCGATGATCCATCGCGACGACCTTGTGGTAAGCCTTGCCGGCGACCAAGTATTGGCCGACGACTAGAGCAATTCCAGGAAAAGTGAGGCGGTTTTCCGTCCGGAATTGCGTGGGAACAAAGGGATGAACCATGCTGAAGCTGCATGAAAAATCCGGCGAAGACATTGTGGCGCTGATGGCCGATATCGGCCGCCGCGCCCGTGCCGCCGCCCGACCGTTGGCCGTCGCTTCCACCAAGGCCAAGAATGCCGCGCTTGTCGCCATGGCCAATGCCATCCTGCGCAACGAGCAGGCGATCCTCGACGCCAACGCCATTGACATCTCGAATGGCGAGGAAGCCGGGCTGTCCGGCTCCTTCATGGACCGCCTGAAGCTGACACCCTCGCGCATCAAGGCGATGGCCGAGGGCATAAGCGAGATCGCCGCGCTCAAGGATCCGGTCGGCGACGTCATCGCCGACTGGGACCGGCCGAACGGACTCCATATCGAGCGCGTTCGCACGCCGCTCGGCGTCATCGGCGTCATCTATGAAAGCCGCCCCAACGTGACGGCGGATGCCGGCGTGCTCTGCCTCAAGGCCGGCAATCCGGTGATCCTGCGCGGCGGTTCGGATTCGCTCAATTCGTCGTCGGCGATCCATGCCTGCATGGTCGAAGGGCTGAAGGCGGCCGGCCTGCCGCAGGATGCCATCCAGTTGGTGCCGACCACCGACCGCGCCGCTGTCGGCGAGATGCTCAAAGGGCTCGGCGGCAATCTCGACGTCATTATCCCGCGCGGCGGTAAGAGCCTGGTCGGGCGCGTGCAGACCGAGGCGCGGGTGCCGGTCTTCGCGCATCTGGAAGGCATCTGCCATCTCTATGTCGACCGCTCGGCCAAGCTCGACATGGCGGTGAAGATCGCCGTCAACGCCAAGATGCGGCGCACCGGCGTCTGCGGCGCCGCCGAGACCTTGCTGGTCGATCGCGCGGTGGCCTCCACGCATCTGGTGCCGATCCTCGAGGCGCTGCGCGCCGCCGGCTGCGAGATCCACGCCGACGCCGAGGTGATGAAAGCGTTCGCCGACGCCAGCCCGGCGACCGATGCGGACTGGCTGACGGAGTATCTCGACGCCATCATCGCGGTGAAGCTGGTCGACGATGTCACTGGGGCGATCGAGCACATCGAGACCTTCTCGTCTCACCACACCGAGGCGATCGTCGCCGAGGATGCGCAGGCGGTCGAAAAATTCTTCAACGAGATCGACTCGGCGATCCTGCTGCACAACGCCTCGACGCAATTCGCCGATGGCGGCGAGTTCGGCATGGGCGCCGAGATCGGCATCGCCACCGGCAAGATGCATGCGCGCGGGCCGGTCGGCGTCGAGCAGCTCACCTCGTTCAAATACCGCGTGCGCGGGTCTGGACAGGTGAGGCCTTGATGCTTTTTGCCTTAAGGGATTGAAGCTTGCGCCCAGGCCCCCCTCTCTGGCCTGCCGGCCATCTCCCCCGCAAGGGGGGAGATCGGATGTCGCGCCGGCTTTCGCCAATCGCCAAGGTTGCAAGGAGAGGCGAGGCGCCTGAGCTGCCAATCTCCCCCCTTGCGGGGGAGATGCCCGGCAGGGCAGAGAGGGGGGCCTAGCACCATGCTTTCCCTTTCCGAACCCGCCGTCCCCTCGCGCTACCTCCGCATGCCGCACGCCGCCAAGGGCCTGACCGTCGGGCTGTTCGGCGGCTCGTTCAACCCGCCGCATGCCGGCCATGCGCTGGTCGCCGAGATCGCGCTGCGAAGGCTGGCGCTCGACCAGCTGTGGTGGATGGTTACGCCCGGCAATCCGCTGAAAAGCACGCGGGAACTGGCGCCGCTTGCCGAGCGCATCGAGCTGTCCGAAAAGATCGCCAGGAACCCGAAGATCAAGGTCACCGCCTTCGAGGCGGCGCAGCATGTGCGCTACACCGCCGACACGCTTGCCCTGGTCAAGGCGCGCAATCCGGGCGTCGATTTCGTCTGGATCATGGGCGCGGATAGTTTGCGCGATTTCCACCGCTGGCAGCGCTGGCGCGAGATCGTGCTGACCTTTCCGATCGCGGTCATCGATCGCCCGGGCGCAACGCTCTCCTTCCTGTCGTCGGTGGTCGCCAAGACCTTCGACTATGCCCGCGTCGACGAGGGCGACGCACCGCTGCTTGCCCGCATGCCGGCGCCGGCCTGGACCTTCATCCACGGCCCGCGCTCCTCGCTCTCCTCCACCGCGATCCGCAAGGCGGCGAAGGGGTGAGCTTCTTCCCTTCCCCTACAAGGGGGGAAGAGAAGTCCGGCCATGTCGCTTTTACGGCGGCCTTTTGCTCTCCGGTAAGCCAAGCTGCGCACGCATGCTGAAGAAGAATCCCACCGCGAACGATCCGGGCCACACCGCGCAATCGGCGCCGCTGATCGCCATTGCCAGCGTCATCGTGTCGATGGCGCTGATCGCGATCGGCAACGGGCTGATGTTCGCCTATATCCCGGTGCGCCTGGGCGCCGACGGTTTCGACCCGACCTGGGCCGGGCTGATCGTCACCGGGCTTTCGGCCGGCGGGCTTGCCGGCTGCATCCTGACCGGGCCGATGGTCAAAAGGGTCGGGCATGCGCGCGCCTTCATGGTGCTGTCGGCGCTGATCGCGCTTTCCAACGCGGCGATCGGCGCCGGACCGATCCCACTGCTGTGGATCGCAGCCAGAGCGCTCTATGGATTTTCGATCTGCGGCCTCTTCATCGTCGCCCAGAGCTGGCTGAACGATGCCTTGCCCAACGCCATACGCGGCCGGGTGATGGCGGTGTTCTACGTCGCTTACATCGCCGGCCTTGGCGTCGGCTATGCAACGCTTGCCGTGGTCGATATCCATACCGCGGCCGCGTCCCTGATCGGCATCACCTTCACCGCATTGTCGATCTTGCCGGTCGGCATGACGCGCCTTGCCCAGCCGCCGGCGCCGCAGGCCGCATCGGTGGCGCTTCGCCGCGCCTGGCGGATCTCGCCGGTCGGCGTCGCCGGCATGCTGGCCGTCGGCGGCCTGTCGATGATCGTCTCCGGCTTCGCGCCGATCCATGCCACCGCCAAGGGCTACAGCCAGGCCGATGTGGCGCTGCTTTTGTCGTCGATGCCGGTCGGCACGCTGATCCTGCAGATCCCGCTCGGTTGGATTTCGGACCGCACCGACCGTCGCTACGTGCTGGCCGGCGCGGCGGCCCTGGCCGTCATTGCCAGCGTGCTCGCCATTGCCTTCGACGGCGGCGCGCTGATGGCGCTGGTGGTGATCTATCTCATCTGGGACGGCGCGGCGGAATCGATCTATGCGCTGTCCAGCGCGCATGCCGCCGACCGCGCCGCCAAGGACGAGATGCTGGCGCTGTCGAGCTCGATGCTGTTTGCCTGGTCGCTGGCGGGCTTCATCGTGCCGGGCATCGTGACGGCGCTTTCGGCCGTCTTCGGCACCGCGACCTTCATCTATGTCGGCATCGTCATCGCGTCGGCCTTCTGTCTGTTCGTGCTGTGGCGCGTGATGGCGGGCCGGCCGACACCGGCGGCCACGAGCGGCAGTTTCGCGCCGATGTCGGCGCAGACGCCCTTGCCGGTAGAGCTTGCCTTTGCGCCGGACGAGACGACACGGCACGCGAAGGACTGACAATCCGCTGGATGTTCGCCTGTGAGGTTGATGGCCTCGCGAGATTTCGCGGCAACACAGGAGAACCGAGATGGCGAGAAGCTATAATCCTCCAACTGTGTGGAAGCCGTTTGGCGCGTTCTCCATGGTGAAAATCCATGAAGGCGGGCAGCTCGTGCATCTGAAGGGCCAAGTTTCGCTCGACAGGGAGGGACGGTTAGTCGGCAAGGGCGATATGCGGGCTCAGGTCCGGCAAACGCTCCAAAACATCAAGGCTGTGCTCGCGGCCATCGGTGGAGAGATGGCCGATATCGTGTCGCTGACCCAATTCGCAACCGATATCGAGCAGTTCATGGCGGCTGGAGATATCCGCAAAGAATTCTTTTTTGAACCCTATCCGGTGACGACAACCGTTCAGATCGTGCGGCTTTATCATCCGGACTTGCAGATCGAGATCACGGCAATAGCCGAGATACCTCGAAATCGGTTCAGAATGCCGGAAGATTGAAATCGCCGCCGCGACGATCCCCCGCTACTGCTTGCGTGCCTCCGGCGCCGGCACTTCCGGCGGCGGCAGCGGGATCGAGATGCCTTCGCTGTCGAAAGCCTGCTTGGCGCGCTTGGTCATGTCGATCTGGGTCGGGAAATAGTCGCCCGCCGAGGTCCAGTAGCGCAAGGTGAGCGAAACGCTGTCGCCAAGGCCGGCGACGAAAGCGATCGGCGCCGGTTCGCGGCGGATGCGCTTTTCGGCGCCGGCGATGGCGAGCAGCGTCTTTTGCGCGCGGTCGATGTCGTTCCAGGAGCCGATGCTCAAGGTAACGTCGGTGCGGCGCACACCGTTGCGGGAGAAATTGCGTACCGGCTGGTTCCACAGCGTCGAGTTGGGCGCCAGCACGTAGACGCCGTCGACGGAGCGCAGCTTGGTGGCGAAGAGGCCGATCTCCTCGATGGTGCCGGCAATCGAGCCGACCTCGACATATTCGCCGATGCGGAAGGGCCTCAGCGCCAACAGCATGATGCCGGCGGCGATGTTCTGCAGCGTGCCCTGCAGCGCCAGCCCGATGGCGAGGCCAATGGCGCCTATTGCCGCGATGATGGAGGCCGTCTGCACCCCGAACTGGCCGAGCACCATGATGGTGACCAGGATCAGGATGGCGTAGCGGACGATCTTGGAGAAGAAATGCCGCAAGGTGGCGTCGAAGCCATGGATATGGCCGAGGCCGGCGGAAATCGAGCGCTCGGCAACGCCGGCGACGAAATAGCCGACAATCAGGAGGATGACGGCGCCGATGGCCGAGAAGGAATAGGAAACGATCAGCGTGCTGAGCTGCGCGAGCCCGGCCTGGATGGTGATGAGAGCGCTTTGCGGGTCGGTGGGCATGGCGGGGAATCCCGTTGGTCGGTGCGCCGATAACCCATGCGCCGGAGATGGGTTCCCGCCCTTTGCGGCCTGGCGGAAGGCCTCCTGGGCGATGGCGTCGAGATCACGCTTCGAGGCCCTCGTCTTGAAACTGCAATGGAACTCTGCCTATCTAAGTGGCGTCACCTGATTTGCATGGTGATTTGGTTGTTCTTGTTGGGAAAGGAAACACACTGAGAACAGCACTGCGGAAGAAGGCTGATATCATGCCTTCGCCGGCCGGGATCAGCGGCAACGCCGCCGCGACCCTCGCCATCGACACAGTCCTTGCCAGTCTGGAAGACTCCAAGGCCGAAAACATCGTCTCAATCGACATCCAGGGAAAATCAAGCCTCGGCGACTATATGGTCATCGCCTCGGGCCGATCGCACCGCCATGTCTCGGCTGTCGCCGATCATCTCCTCAAGGCGCTGAAGGATGCCGGCCTCGGCACGGCGCGCGTCGAGGGGTTGGCTGGCGCCGACTGGGTCCTGATCGATTCGGGCGACATCATCGTCCATGTCTTCCGCCCCGAAGTCCGCGAATTCTACAATCTCGAAAAGATGTGGCAGGCGCCGGACCTCGAGGAAGAGACCTTGCACTGAGCCTTGATCCGCATGCCGTGACCCGTCACGGTATGCGCTAGAACAAGCTCGCCGGGGCGAGGATGAAGATCACTGTTCATGCCGTGGGCCGGATGAAGACCGGCCCCGAGAGAGAACTGGCCGGCCGCTATTTCGAGCGCTTCGCCAAGAGCGGGCCCGCGGTCGGGCTGGAGTTCGCCGGCATCGTCGAAATCCCCGAGAGCCGCGGACAGAGCGCCGAGGAGCGCCGCCGCGAGGAAGCCCAGAAGCTGCAGGCGCAGTTGCAGTCCGGCACCGTTCTCATCCTGCTGGACGAACGCGGCAAGTCGCTCACCTCCGAAGACCTGGCCGCTCGCATCGGCCAGTTGCGCGACGGCGGCCGCAAGGCGCTGGTCGTCGCCATCGGCGGCGCCGACGGCCATGACAAGCCCCTGCGCGAGCAGGCGGACCTTGTGCTGTCATTCGGCGTGCTCACCTGGCCGCACCAGCTGGTGCGCGTGATGCTGGGCGAGCAGCTCTACCGGATCGCCACGATCCTGGCGGGGCACCCCTACCATCGCTCGTGAATGATGATTGTTGTCAGCCGAAAACTGGGGAATGCCGTCACGAGACAGGATTTCCGCCTCAATCGCCCGACAAGGGGGTTATGATGGCGCTTCCAACATGGTTGATGGTTCGTTAACGATGCGGCGCATAGAGTCGAGGCCTGATGTCTGAAGGCTGGAATTCGAGAGCGCGCGCCTGGCGCAGCCGTTGCGGTTTGACCCTTGTCGCCGCAGCGGTCGCGCTCGGGTCGGTCCGGGCGGCCGAGAACACGCTCGACACGGCGCCCGATCCCGATCAGAGCCGGGCCGAATACCAGCAGGTTTCCAAGGAGATCACGCTTTCGTCGGAGCGGCTGGCCAAGCTCGCCGCCGACATCGCGTCGGTGCGGAAGGATTATGCCTCGATCACCGCGGCGCTCATCCAGTCGGCAATGACGGAGCAGAAGCTCGGCCAGGACATCGAGGACATCGGCGCCAAGCTCGAAGGGCTGAAGGCCGAGGAAACGAAGCTGCGCGCCTCGCTCATGGCGCGGCGCGACGTGCTGGCCGAGGTGCTGGGGGCGCTGCAGCGCATGGGGCTCAATCCGCCGCCGGCGATCCTGGTCAAGCCGGAGGACGCGCTGTCGTCGGTGCGCAGCGCCATCCTGCTCGGCGCCGTGGTGCCGGAACTGCGCCAACAGACCGACAGGCTGATGGCCGATCTCAAGGAACAGACAAGGGTAACGGCCTCGATCGAGGCAGAACGGGCGAGACTCACCACCGCCGTCACCGACCAGACGGCGGAGAAGAAGCGGCTCACCATGCTGCTCGAGGCCAAGAAGAAGCTGCAGGCCGACACCCAAACGGCGATCGCGGCCGAGCAGCAGCACTCGCAGCAGCTGGCGGCGAAGGCGAGCAGTCTCAAGGACCTGATCGCCTCGCTCGAGGCCGACAAGGCGCGCAAGGCGCAGGACCAGGTCAAGGCGGGCGAGCGCAAATCGACCGACAGCGACACGACGGCCTCGACCACCGAGCTCGCCGCGCTGCCGGTGCCGGAGGCCAACCGCCTCACGGGATCGGCGCCGTTTTCGGCCTTGCAAGGCCAGATCGCGCTGCCTGTCATCGGCAAGATCAAACTGCGTTTCGGCGCCGACGACGGCAACGGCGCGGCGATGCAGGGCGACATGGTTGCGACACAATCGGGGGCCATCGTCACCGCGCCGGCGGATGGAAACGTGCTTTATGCGGGGCCGTTTCGCTCCTATGGTCAACTCTTGATCCTCAATGCCGGCGACGGGTATCATGTCGTCCTGGCGGGGATGAGCAGAATCAGCGTCGCGACCGGACAGTCGGTGCTCGCAGGAGAGCCGATCGGTGCGATGGGAGAGGCCCGGGTGGCAAGCACCTCGGCCTCGCGGAATGAGAATTCGACGTCGGAACTCTATGTCGAGTTCCGTAAGGATGGAAAACCCGTCGATCCGGCCCCGTGGTGGGCGGATCGATTTTCTGGAAGGACGTGAAATGATGCGGAAACTGTCGCTTCTGTTTGCCGGCGCGCTGATGGGCGCATCGGCAATGAGCCTGGTCTACGGCGCACCGGGCTCGGCGGCGAACGCTGCGGGTTCGGAAACCTATAAGCAGCTGGCGATCTTCGGCGACATCTTCGAGCGCGTGCGCGCCAATTACGTGACGCCACCCGACGACAAGTCGCTGGTCGAGAACGCCATCAACGGCATGCTGGCCTCGCTCGATCCGCACTCCTCCTACATGAATGCCGAGCAGGCGCAGGACATGCGCGTGCAGACCAAGGGCGAGTTCGGCGGCCTCGGCATCGAGGTCACCATGGAAAACGACCTGGTCAAGGTGATCACCCCAATCGACGACACGCCGGCCGCCAAGGCGGGTGTGCTGTCGGGCGACTATATCGCCAAGATCGACGGCGAAGAGGTCCGCGGCCTCACCCTCAACGACGCCGTGGAAAAGATGCGCGGGCCGGTCAACACGCCGATCAAGCTCACCATCCTGCGCCAGGGCGCCGACAAGCCGATCGAAATCACGGTGGTGCGCGACATCATCAAGGTCAAGGCGGTGAAGTACCGGGTCGAGAACGACATCGGCTACATGAAGATCACCTCCTTCACCGAAAAGACCTATGACGATCTCGAGAACGCCATCGAGAACATCAAGAAGCAGGTGCCGAACGACAAGCTGAAGGGCTATGTGCTCGATCTGCGCCTCAATCCGGGCGGCCTGCTCGACCAGGCGGTGAGCGTATCGGACGCCTTCCTCAAGCGCGGCGAGATCGTCTCGACGCGCGGCCGCGATCCGAAGGACGTCACCCGCTTCGACGCCAAGCCGAAGCAGGTCGACGACATCAACGGCAAGCCGATGATCGTGCTGGTCAATGGCGGTTCGGCGAGCGCCTCGGAAATCGTCGCCGGCGCGCTGCAGGATCTGCGCCGCGTCACGGTGGTCGGCACGCAGTCCTTCGGCAAGGGCTCGGTGCAGACCATCATCCCGCTTGGCGAGAATGGCGCGCTGAGGCTGACGACGGCGCTCTATTACACGCCGTCGGGCAAGTCGATCCAGGGCAAGGGCATCACGCCCGACATCAAGGTCGACCAGCCGCTGCCGCCCGATCTGCAGGGTCGCGACCTGACCCGCGGCGAATCCGACCTCAAGGGCCACATCAAGGGCGCCGACGAGAGCTCCACCGGTTCGGGCTCGGCCGCCTATGTGCCGCCGGATCCGAAGGACGATTTGCAGCTGATCTATGCCGAGCAGCTACTGCGCGGCGAGAAGACCGATCCGTCGTTCCCGCCGAACCCGGACAAGGCCGTGCTGAACCAGTAAGCAGTCCGGCTCTGGCCGGCAGAGCGAAGCAATGCAATGCTGCCGGGACCGCGAGGTTCCGGCAGTTTGATTCGGGGACTGCGGATGGGGCGCCACGCGTCTGGGGTATCGCGCCAGCGATTGCGGAGTTTACGCAAGATGTCACGAAAACCGTGACGTTCACTTAAGTGGCGTGCTTCCGGGGAACACGACTTGGCTGAGATCGGCAAGGACATCGAACGCCCGCTTGGACAGTCGCTCCAGCCAAAGCGGCCTGCCTCGCGTGGCATCGGCTCCGGCCCGGTTGTCGCTGTGCTGGCCGTGCTTGGCGTGATCGGCGTCTCCGGCGCGATTGCGCTGCGTGAAAAGCCGTTCCGCAAGCCGGAAGAGGTGGCGGTTTCGACACCGAAGGTCATCGCTGCTCCCGCCGCACCCGCGCCGGCGCCCGCACCGGCTCCGATGGCGGCAGCGGCGCCGCAGGCCAGCACGCCGATGAAAAGCGGCGGGCCGCAGATCATCCACGTCCAGACCGAGGAGGGCGACGGCCCGCCGAAAGCGGCGATCGTCATTCGTGACCCATCGACGCTTGGCCAGAATCTCAAGGTCGCCCACATTCCGGACCGGACACTGATCGAGACCAGCGACACCGGTCCGCTGCCGATGCGTTCCGCCGACGGCAGGCGGCCCTTCGACGTCTATGCGCGGCCGTGGTCCGGCGCGCGCGGGGCGCGGGTTGCGATCATCATCGGCGGGCTCGCCGTCTCGCAGACCGGCACGCAAGCCGCGATCGCCAAGCTGCCGGCCGAAGTGACGCTCGCCTTCGCGCCGCAAGGCAACAGCATCGGCCGCTGGATGCAGGCGGCAAGGCAGGGCGGGCACGAGATCGTCATGCAGGTGCCGCTCGAGCCCTTCGATTATCCGAACGTCAATCCCGGCCGCAACACGCTGACCGTGTCGGCCAGCCCGGACGAAAACCTGAAGAGCCTGCACTGGGCGCTGTCCAGGACCACGAACTATACCGGGGTCATGAACTATATGGGCGCACGCTTTTCCGCCGATGCCAACGCGATGGGGCCGTTCATGGCCGAGCTCGGCAAGCGCGGCCTTGCCTATATCGACGACGGCTCATCCTCGCGCAGCGTTGCGCCAGACCTGGCGCTGAAGGACGGCGTGCCGTTCGTCGCCGGCGACATGGCGATCGATGCCGTGCAGGATCGCGGCGAAATCCTCAAGAAGCTGGATAGCCTCGAAGCGACGGCGCGGGCCAAGGGCTCCGCGGTCGGCATCGGTTCGGCCTTCGATATCACCGTCGACACGGTGACGTCCTGGATTGCCGAAGCGAAGAAGCGCGGCATCGAGATCGTGCCGATCTCGGCGGTGGCCATCGATCCGCAAAAGGGCTAACCCTTCCCGCCTCGCCCGAGTCCATTCTCAAAGACCGCTGGAACGTTGACCTATGGCCAAGAAGATCGACCCCGAAACGCTGCCTTACCGTCCCTGTGTCGGGCTGATGATCCTCAACAGAGCGGGCCTGGTCTGGGTCGGGCACCGCATCGCCGAGCCGGACAGCGAGTTCGCCGGCACGACGCAGCTTTGGCAGATGCCGCAGGGCGGCATCGACAAGGACGAGGAGCCGATCGAGGCAGCCGGGCGCGAACTATACGAGGAAACCGGCATGCGCAGCGTGTCGTTGCTCGCCGAGGCGGCGCACTGGATCAACTACGACCTGCCGTCGCATCTGGTCGGCGTCGCCTTCAAGGGCCGCTATCGCGGCCAGACGCAGAAATGGTTCGCCTATCGCTTCGAGGGTGACGAAAGCGAGATCGCGATCAATCCGCCGCCCGGTGGCCACACGGCCGAGTTCGACGAATGGGCCTGGCGGCCGATGCGGGACCTGCCCGAGCTGATCGTGCCGTTCAAGCGCAAGGTCTACGAGCAGGTGGTCGCGGCGTTCCAGCACTTGGCTCCCTGACGAACCAGTCCTCCCGGTTGTCGCGGCGGCCCCATGGCCGTATTGATGGCCGATGCAATGAGCGGGGGTCGCCATGAACGACGACACCGGACGCGAGTTTCCGGCACATGAGGCAAGCAGCGGTTCGACGGTGAGCGAGGCGGCCGCTGGCGCGATCCTTACCGTCGACCTCGGCGCTATCCGGGAAAACTATCGCCGGCTGAAGGCACGGCTGAACGGCGTTCGCTGCGCCGGCGTGCTCAAGGCAGACGGCTATGGGCTTGGCGCCGCGCAAGTGGCCTCGGCGCTGGCGAAAGAGGGCTGCGACATCTTCTTCGTCGCGCTGCTCGGCGAGGGCATCGCGCTGCGCAAGGCGATCGGGCCAGGGCCCGACATCTTCGTGCTGAACGGGTTGCCGCCGGGTTCGGAACCGGAAGCCGCGGCGGCTGGGCTTTGCCCGGTGATCAACAGCGCCACGCAGTTGAAGGCCTGGTGCGAGACCGCGCGAGGCATGGGCCAGAGCCTGCCTGCCGCCGTCCAGGTCGACAGCGGCATGGCGAGGCTCGGCATGGCGCCGAGGGAAGTCGAGGCGGTCGCGCGCGAGGCCGGCGCCTTCGATGGCATCGACATGCGTTTCGTGATGAGCCATCTCGCCCGCGCCGACGAGCCGCAACAGGCGGCCAACGAGAAGCAGCGGCGCGAATTCGAACGGCTGCGCAAGATGCTGCCAGCGGCGCCCGCCTCCCTGGCCAATTCCTCCGGCATCTTTCTCGGGCCGGCCTATCATTACGACCTTGCCCGTCCGGGGGCCGCGCTCTACGGCGTCAACCCGACGCCCGGCGAACCCAACCCGATGCTGTCGGTGATAAAGCTGCAAGCCAAGGTGGCGCAGACACGGCAGGTCGGCGCCGGCGCCGGCATCGGCTATGGCCACACCCACCATGCGGACGGGCCGCTCGGTCTCGCGACCATTTCGCTGGGCTATGGCGATGGCTGGCACCGGCGCGCCGCTTCGGCCGCCTGGTTCGAAGGCGTGCAGCTGCCCTTCGTCGGACGCGTCTCGATGGATTCGATCATCCTCGACATTTCGGCGCTTCCGGCAGGCCGGCTCGGCGAAGGCGACCTCGTCGAGCTCATTGGTCCGTCACAAAGCGTGGACGACGCGGCCGGCCACGCCGGAACTATCGGCTACGAGATATTGACCAGCCTGGGTGCGCGCTTTCACCGCCGCTACATCGGTGGCTGAACCGGGGGCTTCGCTTGACAAGCCGGGGCTTCTCGGCAAGGTTCGGGGCATGAGCAACCTCGCTTATATCAAAACCTGCTTCAGGGTTTGCCCCATCGCGGGAGCGTAGCCCCGGCGCGACCGCCCATGCTGGCGGCCGCGTGAACCGGGGCGTTTGAATTCCAGACATTTTCATCGAGCCGGCGGCCCTTGTGGCCGGGCTTTGTTCGCCGCCTCTGTTCCTGGAACGACCGGGAGCCGGCGGCTTGCGCGCATTCGCTTGCCCGATGCGCCAGCATATGAGGTATGCCATGCATGCAGCAACGCAATCGCGTTCGCGAAACACCATCCTTGTCAGCGCAGCGGATCACGACCGGCTGAGCAGTCTCGCCAGGGCCTTTCTCGAGCGTGTGCCCGATATGGCCGAGGACCTGCTTGCCGAGATGGACCGCGCCAGGGTCGCCACTGACGCGGCAATGCCCGCCGACGTGGTGCGGATGGGCTCGACGGTGACGCTTCACGACCCCGAGGGAAGTACTCAGAAGGTGACGCTGGTCTATCCGGCGGAGGCCGACATCGCCGAGAAACGCATATCGGTGCTGACGCCGCTTGGAACGGCGCTGATCGGCGCGCGCGCCGGCCGCACGGTCTCCTGGCGGAGCCGCGACAGCCGGGTTCTCTCGGCGACGATCGACGCCGTCGAGCAAACGCGGAGGGCGCCATGACCAGGACCGTCTACCGCCTGACGGCCAGGGACTTCGCGGTGATCGAGGCGATGCTGATGCGCCGCCGCGCGTTTGCCGATCCGATCGCGCCGATGCTCGAACGCAAGCTCGCCGAAAGCCGCGTCATTGCGACGGGGGCGGTCGAGTCCGACCTCGCCACGCTCAACAGCCGGGTGACTTTCCGCATCGGCGGCGGTTCGTCGCAGACACGGACGCTGGTGCAGGCCGAAGCATCCGCTCCCGTCGGCTCCGGCCTGCCAGTCGCCACGTGGCGCGGCCTCTGCCTGCTTGGCATGAAAGCGGGCCAATCGGCGCTGGCCGAGCGGCCCGACGGCCCTGCCGAGGAGGTCCTTCTCGAGGATGTGGCCTATCAGCCGGAGGCCGCGCAGCGAGCGGCGCAGGATCGCGCCGCCGAACGGCCTCGCCATGTCCTCAGGCTCGTCCACAGCGCACCCGCCGATGCCTGGCCTCTTGGCGGGCGCGGCAAAATCCGGCAGACAGAAGGGGACGATCCGGGCCCTTCGGCGGCATGATCGGCCTTTGAGGGAGCATAGAATGAAAGTTATCGTGCTGGGCGGCGGCGTGATCGGGGTCACCACCGCCTACTTCCTCGCAGAGGCCGGCCACGAAGTGACCGTCTACGATCGCCAGCCGGGGCCGGCGCTCGAAACCAGCTTCGCCAATGCCGGCGAAGTATCGCCGGGCTATGCCTCGCCCTGGGCCGGGCCCGGCATTCCGGTCAAAGCCGTCAAATGGCTGCTGATGAAGTACGGCCCGCTGGTGGTGCGGCCTGCCTTCGACCCGAATATGTGGACGTGGCTCCTCAAGATGCTGCGCAATTGCACGGCCGAGCGCTACGCGCTCAACAAGTCGCGCATGGTGCCGCTTGCCGAATACAGTCGCGACACGCTGAAGGCGCTGCGCGAGGCGACCGGCATCACTTACGACGAACGGACCAAAGGCACGCTGCAGCTCTTCCGCAAGCAGAAGCAGCTCGACGGCACCGGCGGCGACGTCGAGGTGCTGAAGAAATATGGCGTGCCTTACGAGATCCTCGACCGCGACGGCTGTATCGCGGCCGAGCCGGCGCTTGCCGCGGTGCGCGACAAATTCGTCGGCGGCCTCAGGCTTCCGGGCGACGAGACCGGCGACTGCAAGATGTTCACCGACAAGCTCGCCGAATTGTGCGTGGCGCGCGGCGTGACCTTCGAATACGGCTCGACCATCCGGAAAATTGTCAGGAACCGCAACCGCCTCACCAATGTCCTTACCGATACCGGATGGAAATCCGCGGACGCCTTCGTGATGGCGATGGGCAGCTATTCGGCGCAATTCATGCGCACGCTGGGGCGGCCGATCCCGGTCTATCCGGTGAAGGGCTATTCGATCACCGTGCCGATCAGCGATGCCGAGGCAGCACCCGTGTCGACCGTCATGGACGAGACCTACAAGGTGGCGATCACCAGGCTCGGCGACCGCATCCGCGTCGGCGGCACCGCGGAGATTTCAGGCTACGATCTTCGCCTGCATGAATCGCGCCGCCGCACGCTCGAGCACTCGGTCGGCGATCTCTTCCCCGGCGGCGGCGACCTCAAGGCGGCGAGCTTCTGGTGCGGCTTGCGGCCGATGACGCCGGACGGGCCGCCCTTGATCGGGCTAAGCGAGGTTGCCAACCTCTATCTCAACACCGGCCACGGCACGCTCGGCTGGACCATGGCCTGCGGCTCGGCAAAGGTGCTGGCCGACATCATGTCCAACCGGGTGCCGGAGATCAACGCGCGCGATCTGAGCCCCGAGCGGTATCTGAAGCCCATCTAAGGTGTGTCGGTATTCAGGTGATGCCGGCCTGCAAATGCCGATCTCCTGCGCTTCCGGTGCTCACGTACTTCAAGTACGCTCCGCTCCGGTTATCGGAGAACGTCATTTTCGACTCGGCCTGACCTGAATCTCGATACACCTTAATTCCTGTCGAGCGGTGGCGTTCAAAACGCCTCCCGGACCCAGATGTCGCTGAACAGCAGCCGGTAGGCCCAGCCGATCGTGACGTTGGTGGCGACCGGGCGGGAATGGGCGAGGTAATCGTCATAGACCGGCTTCATGCGGCGATAGAAAGCCGGATCGAGCACGACCATGCCGTTCTCCGAGTCGTGGAAGAAGCTGCGGTTGTTGAGGTTGACCGAGGAGATGGCGACCAGCCTTTCGTCGATCATCATGATCTTGGAATGCAAGACGACATCGGGCGCCTTGAACTCGCGGATGTTGATGCGGTCGCCATATTTCTCGACGAACAGCTTGTTGAGCGCGGTGAGGAACCGGCCGCCGATGTCGCCCTTGAGGTCGATACGGCCGACGACGTCGATCTTCACGCCCCTGGCCAGCGCCCGATCGAAGGCCCGGGCGATATCGGGCGTCAGGTTGAGATAGGGATTGACGATCTCGATGCGATGCTCGGCGGTGTCGATCAGCTCGACGAAATAGGCTTCCAGCGCGTGCCCATCCTCGTAGGGCACGGAAATGAAATGCCGCGCCACGCCGCGCGGGGCAGCTATGGTCCGGACCGGAATGGAAAACGGCCGCGACAAATTGGTGTCGGCGTCGCGCAGCCAGACGGTCGACAGATGCGCGGCCAGTGTCTCGACGGTTGCCGGGTCGGCGATCTCGATGTCGAAATCGCTCCAGTTGGAATAGTAATTCAGCGAGAAGCCGTCGGTCTTGCCATACTGCTCCAGGTCCGGATAGCGGGTCAGGTCGACCGGCTTGTGGAACAGAAAACCGTCATGGATGTTGCGGCCGCCGATGATGACGCGCGAGCGTCCGGGCTGCTCGGCCAGCGTCGCCAGCATCTTGACATGGTGAACCTTGTGCAACTGCGAGATCTGCTCGTCGAACGGCGCGCCGTGGTCCGCCTGCCAGCGATATTCCTGCAATTGGACATTGGGGAACTCCGCCGCCAGCCGGTGCAGCATGGCGTCGTCCTTCTCCCGTTCCAGCACGTCGGTCACCACGATGCGGACCTTGGTGCCAAGTGCGGCGTGATGGCGGACCAGCCGCTCCATGATGCGGCCGGAGAAATCCGCCTTGAACTCCAGCGACGACAGATAGATCAGCCTGAGCTTCGGCGCGTTGGAGAAATCGAGCGGCAGTTCGGGATCGGCCTTGTCGAAGGCGCTGTCCGGCAGCGTCCTGCCGAGCAGGGCCTCGACCTTGGCGTTGAAACCGTCGCGCGACTTGCGCAGCAGGGTCGGGCTCCTGAGCGGCAGGGCGCAGGTCTGCGACAGCCAGCGGCTGGCATAAAAGACGCGGTCGAGCTCCTCCATTCCTGCCGGATTGGGAACCGGGCAGCGGTCGTAGCGGCTGTCGAGCCCCGCGATCCAGGGATCGGCGATCTCCTCGCGCAGCAAGGTCAGCGGCGCGCCGGCTGGGGCCAGGGTGGAGCCGACGCGCAGATCGCAGCGGGTCAGCGCCTGGTCCGGAAACAGGCTGACGGAGCTCTCGAAGACCGGCAGGCTCAAATGGAATGGCATGGCCTTGGCGACCGTGATGGATCGTCCCGACGCGCGGATCGCGAGCGGACCGTCGCAGGTGCCGCCGATGTCGACGGGCTGTTGTCCTGCCTGGCGCAGCACGATCTCGACCGAGCGCGCCTCAAGGCCCGAGAAGCTGAAGGTCTTGGGCGCCGAAGGCCGCGCGGCGGCATCGAGATAGAGCGTCTGCCGCGACATGCGCCAGCGCCCGGTGAACCGGCCTTCGCCCGGCTTGCCTGGCGTCGGCGTGAGTTCCGTCTTGTCGAGCGGTTTGGCCAGCCGTTGCAGCGCCGGATAGGTTGCGTGGAAGCCGCTGTTTTGGACATCGCGCCAGTCGCGGCCGAAGCGGCCGGTGCCGTTGGCGCGGTCGAGCGCATCGAGGCGGCTTTGGGCAAGCAGCGCCTGGAACTGTTTCTCATAGGCGCTGTTGCCGTCGCTCGCGAAATAGTGGGCCCCGGCGATCTCGGTGCCGCTGCTATCCGCCGAGACGGGCAGGCTGCCGCAGGCGTCATCGCCCGGAAAGAAGGCGCAGGCCGAATGCCCGGGCATGCCGGCGCAGCTCGCCAGCGCCGTTAGCGCCAGTCCAGCCAAAGCCTTGGTGATGGCCGACCTGACACTCATCCGGTCTTCCCGTTCATGGCCTTGAGTTGAGCCGGGTCGCGCGGCGGCATGAAGCCTTGCGGGAGGATCCTGCAGAGGGGAAATGCGAAGGTGGCGATCAGCAATTCGGCCTCGTTTCGCATTTTGCGCGGGGCGGTGCTGTCGTCACGTATCGTCCTTGCGGAAGCGACGAGCGCGCCGTCGCAGTCGCAATGATTGTGCCTCGCAATGTAGCAGGCGTCGTGGACCCGGCAGGCGGCATCGAGACGGTCGACCGGTCTGGCCGACAGATCGCCGGTGCGCGTGCCCGGGCCGCAATAATTGCCGATGACGAAAGGCGAGGGGCGCGACATGGCATAGCGGATCGGCTTCGGCAGCTCCGCTTCCGGAACGTTCGTCCAGGGATTGGCGCAGTCGGACAGTAAAAACAGCGGCAGAATGGCAAGAACGGCTCGCATTTCCCCGCCGGCGTTGCAAGAATTATCCCCTCGCCCGGCCACAGTATGGCGAAGCGCTGGTGCCACACTCGCTGAATTTGTGGCGGAGGCAAGGCGGCAACCACCAACTGCCCGTGATAAGGTCGGCAGCGGCGAGGGAGTTCGGGATGCGTCTGTTTTTGTTGACGACGGCGACGGTCGGCCTGATCGGTGCTTCGGCGGCCTCTGCCGCCAACAAGACCGTCCACGACACGGACGATGGCTTTTCACTGACCTATCCGGAAGAATGGACGAATGAAGCGACGCCGGGCAACTCGATAAAGCTCAAGGTCAAGTCCGGCGAAAAGGGCCTTGTCTGCCGGGTGTCGGCGGGCCTCAACGATCCGCTCGATCCAAATATGCCGCGCGACCCCAAGACCTATATCGAGAAGGACTGGTCCATGGATAGCTGGCAGAAAATGGTCGGGGCCGCGTTTGGGACCGCCCAGTTCAGCAAGGACAGGCTGGCGCGGCTCCCCGACGGCTATCCGGTGCGGATCGCCGAGATGGATTTTCACTACAGCGATAGCGACGTCGATTTCTACGGTCATGCCGAGGTCGCGATCTCGCTGCGCGGCACGCGCTACGGCCTCGCCAATTGCGGGGTCGCGGGCGACAGCGCTGACGAGGCGGCGCGCAAATGGGCGCCGCTGGCGGATGAGGCCAGTAAGATCGTGAGCTCGTTCGTGCTCGACGCGGATTAGTCCCTCAAAGCAGGGACCCGAAAGGTTGCAGGCCTGTCGGCGGGCAAGATTTCCACCGTCCATTTCGGTGAAGTCAGCACCGACGTTGGGGATCGGCAGAAGCCTCCCAACCTCGTCATTCCAGGGCGGAGCAGCCGCGAAGCGGCGTCGCGGAGACCCTGGAATCCATTCCGTGACCCTGATCGAAGCGTGCAGCGGAGCAGAATTCTGCACCGCGGCAGCGCTCATGCGTCACGGAATGGATCCTCGGGTCTGCGCGCGTCGCTACGCTCCTTGCTCCGCCCGTGGATGACGAGGCCGGACTGTTTCGGCCAATCTCCAAGGCATGCCGCCTGCCAATGCAAACAGAGCCGACCGATCAAGATTTTTGTGCCGGGGAACGTTTCGCCTAAGCGGTCCTAGCTAGATCATGCCCTAGACAAAAAGACTGCGCTCGCGTTCCACCGCCCTAGTAATGAAGTTGGCGACGAGCTGGACGCGGCGCAGCGGCCTCACCGATTCATGATAGACCAGCCAGTAGGCGCGGCGGATGGGCGCGACGATGTCGACCGGCACCAGCTCCGGCATCGAACGGGCGACGAATGTGTGCAGGATGCCGATGCCGGCGCCGGCGCGCACCGCCTCGGCCTGGCCGAGCGCCGAGGAGATGGCAAAGCTGGTGCGCCATTCGGGGCTGAACTCGGCGGCATAGTCCAGCGAGGGGCTGACGATGAGGTCCGGCACGTAGCCGATCAGCGTGTGCCGGCCGAGCTCGGCCGGCGTTTCGGGCAGGCCGTTGGCCTCGGCATAGGCGCGCGAGGCGAAGAGCCCCAGCGTATAGTCGACCAGCTTGCCCGCCACCAGCCGGCCCTCGGTCGGCCGCTCGACGGTGATCGCGATATCGGCCTCGCGCCTGGACAGCGAGAAGGAGCGCGGCACCGGCACGAGCTGGATGGTGAGCTCACGGTGCAGCGCCGTCAGTTCGCCAAGCCGCTTGGCCAGGAAAGCAACGCCAAAGCCGTCGGGCGCGCCGATGCGCACGGTTCCCGAAACGTCGTCGCCCTCGCCGGCGATGGTCGAGCGCGCGGCGATCATGTCGCCTTCCATGCGCTCGGCTATGTCGAGGAAGCGCTCGCCGGCCGGGGTCAGTTCGCTGCCGGTGGTCAGCCGGCGGAATAGCTTTGTCCTGAGCGCCTCCTCGAGCGCGACGATGCGGCGCGAGACGGTCGCGTGGTTGAGCTCCAGGCGTTTCGCCGCGCCGAGGATTTGCCCGGCGCGCGCCACGGCGAGGAAGATGCGGACGTCATCCCAGTTCATGGGGATGGTCCTGATTAGTCGCGGGCGCCGAGTTCCCGCCCACCCCCCTCTGGCCTGCCGGCCATCTCCCTCGCAAGGGGGGAGATTGGACGTCACACCCGCTTTCGCCAATCTTCAGCGACGAAAGAGAAGCGCCATCGAAGGAACTGCCGATCTCCCCCCTTGCGAGGGAGATGTCCGGCAGGACAGAGGGGGGTGTGAAGGAGCACAACCTTCGATCCTTTCGGCATGTCGCCATTTGCGACAATTAATGCACACTCCATCGTTGTTGTCTATTTTTCGCACAACGGTTGCGATCTTCCTCGCGTTGCCATCGCCGCCGCAAAGGCGGAGAATACGCCATCACCAAACAAGGGAGAGAAGCATGATCGAATACGGTCATTTCATCGGCGGCAAGCGTGTCGCCGGCACCAGCGGCCGCAAGCAGGATGTTATGCAGCCGATGGACGGCTCCGTGCGCGGCACGGTGGCTTTGGCCTCGCAGGCGGAACTGCGCGCCGCGGTCGAGAACGCCAAGGCGGCGCAGCCGAAATGGGCCGCCACCAACCCGCAACGCCGCGTGCGCGTGCTGATGAAATTCCTCGAGCTGGTCGCCCGCGACTATGACGAACTGGCCGACATCTTGGCGCGCGAGCATGGCAAGACCATCGCCGATGCGCGCGGCGACATCCAGCGCGGCCTCGAAGTGGTCGAGGTCTGCATCGGCGCCCCGCATATGATGAAGGGCGAGTTCACCGACGGCGCCGGCCCCGGCATCGACGTCTATTCGATGCGCCAGCCGCTCGGCGTCGTCGCCGGCATCACCCCGTTCAACTTCCCGGCGATGATCCCGCTGTGGAAGATCGCGCCGGCCATCGCTTGCGGCAACGCCTTCATCCTGAAGCCGTCCGAGCGCGATCCGGGCGTGCCGATCCGCATTGCCGAACTGTTCCTCGAGGCGGGCCTGCCGGCCGGTATCCTCAACGTCGTCAACGGCGACAAGGAAGTGGTCGACGCCATCCTCGACGATCCGGACATCAAGGCCATCGGCTTCGTCGGCTCGACGCCGATCGCCCACTACATCTATTCGCGCGGCACCGCGGCCGGCAAGCGCGTGCAGTGCTTCGGCGGCGCCAAGAACCACATGATCATCATGCCCGACGCCGACATGGACCAGACGGTCGATGCGCTGATCGGCGCCGGTTACGGCTCGGCCGGCGAGCGCTGCATGGCGATCTCGGTGGCGGTTCCGGTCGGCAACGACACCGCCAACCGCCTGATGGAAAAGCTGGTGCCGCGCGTCGAAAGCCTGAAGGTCGGCCCGTCGACGGATTCGGCGGCCGATTTCGGCCCGCTGGTGACGCGCCAAGCGCTGGAGCGCGTCAAGGGCTATGTCGACATCGGCGTCAAGGAAGGTGCCAAGCTCGTCGTCGACGGCCGCGGCTTCAAGATGCAGGGCTATGAGAACGGCTACTATATGGGCGGCTGCCTGTTCGACAACGTGACCGCCGACATGCGCATCTACAAGGAAGAAATCTTCGGGCCGGTGCTCTCGGTGGTGCGCGCGCCGCGCTACGAGGATGCCATCAAGCTCGCCAACGACCACGAGATGGGCAATGGCGTCGCCATCTTCACCCGCGACGGCGACGCGGCGCGCGACTTCGCATCCAGAGTCCAGGTCGGCATGGTCGGCGTCAACGTGCCGATCCCGGTTCCGATCGCCTATTACACGTTCGGCGGCTGGAAGGCGTCGTCCTTCGGCGATCTCAACCAGCATGGCCCGGACGCGTTCCGCTTCTACACCAAGACCAAGACGGTCACCTCGCGCTGGCCGTCGGGCATCAAGGACGGCGCCGAGTTCGTCATCCCGACGATGAACTGAGCGGACGGCATCTAAGTCAACATTGAGGAAGCGCGGCGCGAGCCGCGCTTTCTTTTTGTGGCACGTCACCTCCTGCTTTTTCGGCGCCCCGTCATTACGGTGCAACTTCAGGTATATGATCCGCAACGCAGCTCGCTTAGAGAGCATCCGCATCTTCTAATAATTCCACCCCCGTGTGATGGAACCAACAGACCACCATCGGTCTTAGCCTGTATTCCTGCCATGCGTGCAGGCAATCGAACAGCGCCGGTGGCAGCCGGGGTTCTCGTCTGGCGCGAGGAGGTGTCAGATGACACGATTTCTTATGGCGACAATGCTGGTGGCGGCGGTGATCGGTGGATCGGCGTCGGCAAACGCTGCGGCGCAATGCGCTCCGCGCGCCGACGTCATCAAGGCGCTCGGCGACAAGTTCCACGAAAACGAGGCCGGGCGCGGCCTGATCAACCCGAACGTCGTGCTCGAGATCTTCGTCTCGGACCAGGGCAGCTGGACCGTGCTTGCCTCCGACACCAAGGGCCAGAGCTGCGTGCTCTCCGTCGGCGAGGGCTGGGACAGCCGGTCGATCACCGCGGCGATGCCGGGCGCCTGAAGCGCGGACGGCAAGACAATTCAGACCGTCGGGATCGTACCGCCGTCGATGACGTATTCGGCGCCATGGATTGCCGATGCGCGATCTGAAGCAAGGAAGGCCACCAGTTCCGCAACCTCGTGCGGCCAAGCCGGCCGACCGATCGGGATGCCGCCCAGCGCATCCATGATGCCCTGACGCGCGGCTTCTTCGTCCGAGCCGGCATGAACGGCCAGCCGCTTGACCATGGCCTCCGATGCCGTGGTGTGGATCCAGCCCGGCGCCACGGTGTTGACGCGGATGCCTTTGGGGCCGAGCTCCTTGGACAACGCCTTGCTGTAGGTCGAAAGCGCAGCCTTCGCAGCCGCGTAGGCGATGGTGGATTCGTGCAAGGGCAGGCGACGCTGGATCGATGAGACATGGACGATCACACCGGATCCCTGCGTGACCATGCGGGGTACGAGCAAGCGATCGAGCCTTACCGCCGCAAGCAAATTGATGCTGAGCTCGTCGTGCCAGGCCGGGTCGGACAGCGCCGCAAATCCGCCGCCCGGGCTTTTCGAACCGCCGACGCTGTGGACCACGACGTCGATGCCGCCAAGGCCATCGATGACAGCGGCGGCGACTTTCGCCGCGCCTTCCAGCGTGCTGATGTCGGCTTCCACGAACAGGCCGGCGGGCGTCGCGGCAGGCGAGCGGGCCGTCGTAGCAACCGTCGCACCCGCCGCCGCAAGCCGATGAACGACCGCTTCGCCGGCACCCTTGGTGCCGCCGGTGACCAGCACGCGCTTGCCCGCGAACTCTTGCTCACCGACCGCAACCTTCTGCGGGACGGTCATGCGCCGATCTCCAGCTTCTCGATCCGGTCGGCGGCCAGCGTGAAATTGTAGTGGAGCGTTGCCGGGCTGCCGGGAAAATTGCCTGAGACTATGCCCGCGACCCGCCATGCACCGCCATTCGCCGTTGCGTCGGCGACTTCGACCGTCACCCGGTATTTACGCGTGGTCGTTTCCATCCAGGCCCGGATGGCGGCCGGTCCGCGATGGACCTCGCCTTCGTCCCGGACCGTGGCATCCGGCGAGAAGGGGAGGAGCATGCCGTCGATGTCGTGATGGTTCTTGGCCGCAAAATAGATCGTCAGCGGCTTGGGAAGTTCTATGGCCATGGCTTGTCTCCGTGTGGGTTGCCGGCGCCGTTCGAGGCGGGTGGCGCTTGCCCGGCCGCTAAGATGAGGTATGCTGTGGAAATGACAAGAACCGACGAAAAAGTAAGGTACTTACCCGAAAGTAAGCCCGAGGCTCTGACGCCCTCATCCGCGGCGACCGGCGTCGAGAACGTGCTGCGCATTCTCGAAGGTCGGTGGAAGCTGGTGATCCTGTTTCACCTCTTCGGCGGCAAGGTGCTGCGCTTCTCCGATCTCGAACGGGCCATCCCGGCGATCTCGCAAAAGATGCTGATCCAGCAGCTCCGACAGATGGAAGCCGACGGCATCGTGCGGCGGATCGTGCATCACCAGGTGCCGCCAAAAGTCGAATACTGCCTGACCGACTGGGGTCAGGCCCTATGCCCGGCTCTCGACGCCCTGCTGAAGTGGGCGGCGCGGAAGGAGCCTGCCGAAGGCTGATCCATCGCGTTGCCGCAACCTGGCTGTGGGTGGCGACGTGTGCCGCGAAGGGATTGTCGGCAACCGATGTCCAGCGTGTCGTCGAGCGGCTTGTTTACGGCGCGAAGCTTCACCATATCCAATCCAGGGAGTCATGATCTCCCGACGACAGACCGGAAACCAGAAGGAGCGACGTGATGAAGACGTCTGATCCGGCCTGGAGCCTTCCGGCACACTGAGGCGGCCGAATGTGCCTCCCTTGCCGGAATGCGAAGGCGAAGGAGGTGCCCCATGGCACGCGAATTTTCGTTTCGATGGGTCAAGCTTGCAGCCGTCGGCGCCGTGCTGGCGCTGTCGGCTTTGCCGGCGCGGGCGCAGGTGATCTGCGGCGGCCACGACTATCTGGTCGCAAGGCGGCTGGCGGCGGCATTCGAGGAAAAGCGGCTGGGCTACGGTGTGGCCGGACAGGCCGCCCTCTTCGAGGTGTTCGTTTCGCCGAGCGGAACCTGGACCATCCTGATGACCGACGTCAAAGGCCAGAGCTGCATCCTGGCGGCGGGCGACGGGTGGGAAGACACGCGGGCCACCGCGGTCGGGCAACCGGGCGGCTGAGGACGCCCCGGTCAGGCACTCAGCGCGTGGCGGCGACCTCGGCATGGCCGCGCAACAGCGCCATCAGTTTCTTGGCGTCCTTGGCGGCGCCTTCCTCGTCGCCGTCGAGGATGGAGCGGATCAGCGCGACGTGATGCTCGGCCGACTCGGCAAGCCCGGTGTCGGCCTTGTAGCGATACCAGAAGCGGCGGCTGTGGGTCTGCAAGGGGGCGGCGACGCGTGCCGCGAAGGGGTTGTCGGCGGCGATGGCCAGCGCTTCGTCGAGCGCCTTGTCGGCCTGGATGAAGGCAAGCACGTTGCCGGAGATCACCGCCTTCTGCATCGCCAAGGCCGCCTCGTGGAAAAGGTCGGCGGCCTCGCGGGTGACGAAGCGGGCGGCCGAGCGGGCGAGCACCACCTCGATGCCGCGCCGTGCGTCGAGCACCCGCAACCAGTCGCCGGCGTGAAGCGGCGCGACCGCGATGCCCGCGCGCGGCCTGATGTCGAGAAGCCCTTCCCAGGCCAGCCGCTGGATCGCCTCGCGCACGGGGGTGCGTCCGAGGCCCAGCCGCTCGATCAGCGCGCCTTCGGTGACGAAGCTCGACGGCGCCAGCTCGAGCGTGACGATCATGTGCTCCAGCGCGCGATAGGCCTTGGTCGCCGCCGGCTCGAAGGTCGCGTTCGCGTCAGCGGATATCAGTGGGGAGATCAATGGCAGGCTCCTGATATATTTTTCATATATCATAACGGATTCAGCATTGACGAGCCAGCTCTTAATAGATATACGACTGATATATCAACTGGAGCGACAACCATGTGGACCGGAGTTTTCCCCGCCGTCACGACCAAATTCACCGCCGACGACCGCCTCGACCATGCCGAGATGGAGCGCTGCTATGGGCTGCAGATGGAGGCCGGTTGCGACGGCATCATCGTCTGCGGTTCGCTCGGCGAAGGGCCGATGCTGTCGCCTGACGAGAAGATCGAGGTGCTGAAGACGGCGCAGAAAGTCGCCGGCAAGAAGCCGGTGCTTTTGACCGTCAACGAGCCCGGCACCCGCGAGGCGGCGAGCATTGCAAAGCGCGCCGCCAAGGAAGGCGCCGACGGGCTGATGGTGGTGCCGAGCCCAATCTACCACACCAATCCGGAAGAGACGGTCGCCGCCCTTCGCGCCGTGGCGGAAGCCGGCGACCTGCCGGTGATGATCTACTCCAACCGGCTCGCCTATCGCGTCGACGTCACAGTCGAGCTGATGGAGGAGCTGGCCTCGGACAGTCGCTTCGTCGCCATCAAGGAATCCTCCGACGACATCCGCCGCTCGACCGAGATCATCAACCGCTTCGGCGACCGCTACGACCTCTTCACCGGTGTCGACAATCTCGCCTTCGAGGCGCTGTCGGTCGGCGCCATCGGCTGGGTCGCCGGCCTGGTCACCGCCTTCCCGCGCGAGACGGTCGCCATCTACCAGCTGATGCGGCAGGGCCGCCGCGAGGAGGCGCTGGCAATCTATCGCTGGTTCCGGCCCTTGCTCGACCTCGATGTGTCGACCTATCTGGTCCAAAACATCAAGCTTGCCGAAGTGCTGGCGATCGGTACCAATGACCGCGTGCGCATGCCGCGCCAGCCATTGTCGGGAGAACGCCGCAAGGCGGTCGAGAAGATCGTCCGGGATGCGCTGGCGGTGCGGCCGAAGCTGCCGTCGCTCCAGACGTCTGCTCGATCGACGGACAAGCTGGTGGCGGCCGAATAAGGGACAGCCTTCACGTGCAGGAAGATTCCGAGGAGGGGCACCGCCCCTCATCCGCCCTTCGGGCACCGCGGCCCTCCGCTATCGCTGCGGGCGTTCGTCATTCGGAAAGCCAAGCAATTGGCTTTCCGTCCGCTACGCGGAACACTCCTCACCCCCGCGAACGGGGAGAAGGGGAAGACATCGCCATCATCGGCGGTGGCATCATCGGTATCTGCGCCGCGACCCTGCTCTCCGAGGCGGGGCGCAGCGTCACCGTCTTCGACCGCACCGGCATCTGCGAGGAGACGAGCTCCGGCAATGCCGCCGCCTTCGCCTTCTCCGACGTGCTGCCGCTCGCGCATAAGGGGATGATCCGGCAATTGCCGAAATGGCTTGCCGATCCGCTCGGGCCTTTGGCCATTCCGCCGGCCTATCTGCCCAAGCTCCTGCCCTGGCTGATCCGCTTCTGGCGGGCCGGCGCGCCGAGGCACTATGAAGCGAGCCTGGCGGCGCAGGTCGGCATGATGAGGCTCGCCGAAGCCGAGTGGATGGGACTGCTCGACCGCTCCGGCACGCGGCCGATGCTGCGCGAGGACGGCTCGCTGGAATTCTATGAGAGCGAGGCGGAGTTCCGGGCGTCGCTGCCCGGCTGGGCCGAGCGCCAGCGTTTCGGCATCGGCTTCCGCCATGTCGAGGGCGAGGAGATGACGGCGCTCCAGCCGGGTCTGGCGCCGCGCTTCGTCAAGGGCACCTTCGTGCCCAGCTGGAAAACGGTCGCCGACCCCAAGCTGCTCGGCAAGGCGGTCTGGGCCCATGCGGAAAAGCTCGGCGCCCGCTTCGAGCATGCACGGGTCGAGCGCATAGAAGCGGGCACAAACGGCGCGACGATCGTTCTGGCCGACGGCACCAGGCGTATAGCGAAGAAGCTGCTGATCGCCGCGGGAGCCTGGTCGCATCTCCTGGCAAAAAATCTCGGCGACCGCATCCCGCTCGAAACCGAGCGCGGCTACAACACGACGCTGCCTGTGTCCGCCTTCGACGTGAAGCGGCAGCTGATCTTTTCCGGGCATGGCTTCGTCATCACGCCGCTGCAAACGGGCCTGCGCGTCGGCGGCGCCGTCGAGCTCGGCGGCATCGTGAGGCCGCCCAACTTCGCGCGCTCCAAGGCGATGCTGGAGAAGGCGAAGCGTTTCCTGCCCGGGCTCGACCCGTCAGGCGGCCGCGAGTGGATGGGCTATCGGCCGTCGCTGCCGGATTCGCTGCCGGTGATCGGCGCGGCGCGCGCGCCAAACATCTATTATGCTTTCGGCCACGGCCATCTCGGCCTGACCCAGTCGGCGGCGACCGGCCGCTTGATCCGCGATCTCATTCTCGGGCAGACTCCGCCCCTCGATCTCACCCCTTTCCGCCCAGAACGTTTCTGAAAAGAGAGTATGATGGCCAAGAAATCCTTCTTCTGCATCGACGGCCACACCTGCGGCAATCCGGTGCGCCTCGTCGCCGGCGGCGGGCCGCTGCTCGAAGGCTCGACGATGATGGAGCGACGGGCGCATTTCCTTGCCGAATACGACTGGATCCGCACCGGGCTGATGTTCGAGCCGCGCGGCCATGACGTGATGTCGGGCTCGATCCTCTATCCGCCGACGCGCGAGGACTGCGACATCGCCATCCTGTTCATCGAGACGTCGGGCTGCCTGCCGATGTGCGGCCACGGCACGATCGGCACGGTCACGATGGCGATCGAGCACGGATTGATCAAGCCGAAGACGCCGGGCGTGCTGCGGCTCGACACGCCGGCCGGCCTGGTCATCGCCGAATACAAACAGGTCGGCGAATATGTCGAGGAGGTGCGCATCACCAACGTGCCGTCCTTCCTCTATGCCGAAGGGCTGACGGTCGAATGCCCGGTGCTCGGCGAGATCAGCGTCGACGTCGCTTATGGCGGCAATTTCTATGCCATCGTCGAGCCGCAGAAGAGCTACAAGGACATGGCCGACCATACGGCCGGCGACCTCATCGCCTGGAGCCCGGTGGTACGCCAGCGCCTCAACGAAAAGTACTCGTTTGTCCATCCGGAGAATCCCGGCATCAACCGGCTGTCGCACATGCTGTGGACCGGCAAGCCGCAGCATGCCGAGGCCGATGCCCGCAACGCCGTGTTCTATGGCGACAAGGCGATCGACCGCAGCCCTTGCGGCACCGGCACCTCGGCGCGGATGGCGCAGCTCCATGCCAAGGGCAGGCTCAAGGAAGGCGACAGCTTCGTGCATGAATCGATCATCGGCTCGCTGTTCAAGGGCAGGGTCGAAAAAGAGGTCAGCGTGGCCGGCAAGCCGGGGATCATTCCCTCGATCGGCGGCTGGGCCCGCATGACCGGACTGAACACCATCTTCATCGACGACCGCGATCCGTTCGCGCATGGATTCATCGTCACATAAGCGTCACGCCCTCACGTAACGGAAGGCGCTCCGGCTAAAATGGACTGCTTCCGTTCACGCAAGAAATCTTCTCATCAACTAATTTTGACGGCGATTTCTTCGAAAGGGTGGGCATTATAGGGCTGAATCGTCAAAGACATTGCGTTGTGCCAATGCTAGGGTCCGCGATAGTCCAGGGGTCGGGCGCGAAAAAACGAGCAATCGGGCGGCGTGCTTCCAAAACACGCGGAGCGGTTGAAAAATCACGTTGCAATCCGGGCTCGAAACTTTACGACTAGGGGAAATACGAAAAGGAATGCGTCCGCAAAGGCGACATTCCAGGGGAGCCGCATAAATATGCAGTACTTCGTCCAGCAGCTTATCAATGGGCTGACGCTGGGATCGATCTATGGGCTGATCGCAATCGGCTATACGATGGTCTACGGCATCATCGGCATGATCAATTTCGCCCATGGCGATATCTTCATGGTCGGCGCCTTCACTGCGCTCATCGTCTTCCTGATCCTTGGCGCGTTGTTCTACTCGGTGCCGGTTGTGGTGGCGCTTCTGATCATGATGATCGTGGCGATGCTTCTGACCAGCCTTTACAACTGGACGATCGAGAAGGTGGCCTACCGGCCGCTGCGCGGCTCGTTCCGGCTGGCGCCGCTGATCACCGCCATCGGCATGTCGATCGCGCTGTCCAATTTCGTGCAGGTCACGCAGGGTCCGCGCAACAAGCCGATCCCGCCGATGGTCAGCCAGGTCTACACGATCGACGGCATCAGCATCTCGCTGAAGCAGATCATCATCGTGCTGGTGACGATCGCGCTGCTGGCGGTCTTCTGGTACCTCGTCAACAGGACGGCGCTCGGCCGGGCGCAGCGCGCCTGCGAGCAGGACCGCAAGATGGCGGCGCTGCTCGGCATCGACGTCGACCGCACCATCTCCATCACCTTCATCATGGGCGCCGCGCTCGCCGCCGTCGCGGGAACGCTGTTCCTGATGTATTACGGCGTGGTCGTTTTCTCCGACGGCTTCGTGCCGGGCGTGAAGGCCTTCACGGCGGCGGTGCTGGGCGGCATCGGCTCGCTGCCGGGCGCCGTGCTCGGCGGACTGCTCATCGGCTTCATCGAGAGCATGTGGTCGGCCTATTTCTCGATCGACTACAAGGACGTCGCCGCCTTCTCGATCCTGGCGATCGTGCTGATCTTCCTGCCCTCCGGCATCCTCGGCCGGCCTGAAGTCGAAAAGGTCTGATCCTCATGGCCGCTACCGTGTCTTCGGAGCGCGACGCCGTCGCTACTCCCGTGCAACGTGCTTTGCGTGAGGCGCTTTACGCCGGCGTCATTTCGCTTGGCCTGTTCGTGCTGTTCATCGGTCTGAGGACCGACCAGAACATCAGCAACGAACTGATCCTGGTTCAGCGCTGGGGTCTGCTGGCCATCGTGGTGGGCGCCGTTGCCATCGGCCGGTTCCTCTATGTCGCCTATGCGGTTCCGGCGATGGAAAGGTCGAAGGCTGAAAGGGTCCAGGCGCCGGCGGTGGTGTCCGAGCCGGGCTTCGTGCGCCAGAACTTCAACAAGATCGGCGCCACCTTGCTGATCCTCTATCCGATCGCGATGGTACTGCTCTTCGGTTTCCAGGGCTCGCTGAAGTGGGTCGACAATTTCGGCATCCAGATCCTGATCTATGTCATGCTGGCCTGGGGGCTCAACATCGTCGTCGGGCTGGCCGGCCTGCTCGATCTCGGCTACGTCGCGTTCTATGCGGTCGGCGCCTATGCCTATGCGCTGCTCGGCACGCATTACGGGTTGTCATTCTGGATCCTGCTGCCGGCGGCCGGCGCGATGGCGGCGTTCTGGGGCATCCTGCTCGGCTTCCCGGTGCTCAGGTTGCGCGGCGACTATCTGGCGATCGTGACCCTTGCCTTCGGCGAGATCATCCGTCTGGTGCTGATCAACTGGCGCGAAGTGACCAACGGCTCGGCCGGCATTTCCGGCATCCCGAAGGTCTCCTTCTTCGGCCTGGTGTCGTTCAACGTCTCCGACCCGAACTACATCGCCAAGGTGCTGCACATCGCGCAGTCGGGCGCCTACTACAAGATCTTCCTCTATTACCTTGCCCTGGCGCTCTGCTTCCTCACCGCCTTCGTCACCATCAGGCTTCGCCGCCTGCCGGTGGGCCGCGCCTGGGAAGCCTTGCGCGAGGACGAGATCGCCTGCCGCTCGCTCGGCATCAACACCACCACCACCAAGCTGACGGCCTTTGCCACCGGCGCCATGTTCGGTGGCTTCGCCGGCTCGTTCTTCGCCGCCCGCCAGGGCTTCGTCAGCCCTGAATCCTTCGTCTTCCTGGAATCGGCGATCATCCTCGCGATCGTCGTGCTTGGCGGCATGGGCTCGCTGGGCGGCATCGCGGTGGCGGCGCTGGTGATGATCGGCGGTACCGAGATCCTGCGCGAGCTCGACTTCCTCAAGGCGGTGTTCGGGCCGGACTTCACGCCCGAACTCTACCGCATGCTTTTGTTCGGCATGGCCATGGTCATCGTCATGCTGTGGAAGCCGCGCGGTTTCGTCGGCAGTCGAGAACCGACCGCATTCCTTAAAGAGCGAAGAGCGGTCTCAGCCTCCTTCACCAAGGAGGGTCACGGCTGATGAACGCGACCCCTTCCTCGAAAGACTTCATCCTGCAAGTCGAGCATCTGTCGATGAAGTTCGGCGGCCTGGTCGCCATCGGCGACCTGTCGTTCCAGGCCAGACGCGGCGAGATCACCGCGCTGATCGGCCCGAACGGCGCCGGCAAGACCACGGTGTTCAACTGCATCACCGGCTTCTACAAGCCGTCGGAAGGCATGATCACCCTCAACCGGAACGACGGCTCGACCTATCTGCTCGAGCGCCTGCCCAACCATGAGATCCCGGCGCGCGCCAAGGTGGCGCGCACCTTCCAGAACATCCGGCTGTTCTCCGGCATGACGCTGCTGGAGAACCTTTTGGTCGCGCAGCACAACAAGCTGATGAAGGCCTCGGGCTATACCTTCCTCGGCCTCTTCGGCTTTCCGAGCTATCGCCAGGCTTCGGCCGAATCGATCGATCTCGCCAGGCACTGGCTGGAGAAGGCCGATCTCGTCGACCGCGCCGACGATCCGGCGGGCGACCTGCCCTATGGCGCGCAGCGCCGGCTGGAGATTGCGCGCGCCATGTGCACGGGGCCGGAGCTTCTGTGCCTGGACGAACCGGCCGCCGGCCTCAATCCGAAGGAATCGGCGGCGCTCAACGAACTGTTGATGGGCATCAAGGGCACCGGCACCTCGATCCTGCTCATCGAGCACGACATGTCGGTGGTGATGCAGATCTCCGACCATGTCGTGGTGCTCGAATATGGCCGCAAGATCTCCGACGGCAATCCAGAATCCGTCCGGACCGACCCGCGCGTCATCGCCGCCTATCTCGGCGTCGACGACGAGGAAGTGCAGGAAGTGCTCACCGAAGTCGGCGACGAGGATGTCATCGAGCAGCTCGATACCGGGCCGGATGCCGCGCACGGCCCGGGAAATTCCGCGTCGATGATGGCCGGGCCGGTTTCCGACAGCGTCGAACACGCTGACGAGGGCGAGCGGGTCACTGTATCGAAGGGCGCCTCGAAAGCGGCCCAGATCGACGCGCGCGCCGCGTCAATCGCCAGCAAGCCGGTGGTTGCTCCCCCCGCGAGCCCGGCGGCCGCGGCAAAGCCGGCGGTGAAGAAGCCGGCAGCAAAAGCACCTGTGAAAAAGGCGGCCGCGAAGGCTCCCGCAGCAAAAGCCGGGGGCATCTCCAACCGCCTCGACGCGCCGCGTGGCGGCAAGGCCGACAGCCTGATCCGCATAAAAGGCATCGGCCCCGTCAACGAGCGGAAGCTGAACGAGCACGGCATCTTCCATTTCGACCAGATCGCCGCCTGGACGAAGGCCGACATCGAAGCGGCGGAAGCCTATCTCGCCTTTGACGGGCGCATCGCCCGCGAAGACTGGATCGGCCAGGCGAAGACGCTGGCGAAGGAATTGGCGGCCAAGCCCGCGACGCGTGGAGGGCGCAAATAATGGCCGGCACAACGCTGCTCGACATCAAGGGCGTCGAGACCTACTACGGCAACATCCGCGCGCTGAACGGCGTCAATGTGCAGGTCAGCCAGGGTGAGATCGTGGCGCTTATCGGCGCCAACGGCGCCGGCAAGTCGACATTGATGATGACCATCTTCGGCGCGCCGCGCGCGCGAACCGGCACCATCACCTTCGCCGGCACCGACATCACGCAACTGCCGACGCACGAGATCGCCCGCCTGCGCATCGCCCAGTCGCCGGAAGGACGACGCATCTTCCCGCGCATGACGGTGATGGAAAACCTGCAGATGGGCGCCAGCCTCGACAACCTCAAACATTATGACGAGGACGTCGAGAAGGTGTTCACACTGTTCCCGCGGCTGAAGGAGCGCGTCGCCCAGCGCGGCGGCACGCTGTCGGGCGGCGAACAGCAGATGCTGTCGATCGGGCGCGCGCTGATGGCGCGGCCGAAGCTGTTGCTGCTCGACGAGCCCTCGCTTGGCCTGGCGCCGCTGATCGTCAAGCAGATCTTCGACGCCATCCGCGAGCTCAACAAGACGCAAGGGCTGACCGTGTTCCTGGTCGAGCAGAACGCTTTTGGAGCGCTCAAACTCGCCACGCGCGGCTATGTCATGGTCAACGGCAATGTGACGATGAGCGGCACCGGCAAGGAACTGCTCGCCAATCCGGAAGTGCGCGCCGCCTATCTCGAAGGCGGACATCACTAAGAGGGGACTTCACCATGGGCATTATCTACGAAGAGGCCTCGGTCTGGCAGTTCCTGTTCGTCACCTGCCTGCTCGGCGGTTGGGCGGCATGGATGACCGGCAAGGCGGCGGCGCAAACCTGGAACACGTATGTACAGCTGTTCTTCTACATGCTCGGTCTCGGCGTCGGCGTCAGGTTCATCCATCATGCGCTGTTCGAGGGCACGATGTTCTCGCTGCATTACTATATCGTGGACACCATCGTGCTGATGATACTGGGCTTCCTCGGCTATCAATACACGCGCACCAACCAAATGGTCACGCAGTACAACTGGCTCTATGAAAGAGCTTCCTTGTTAAGCTGGAAACCGAAAGGTTGACGTTCACCATTACGCCGTTTCGGGCATGAATCGGCGTGACAAGTGCCTGAAAATCGGCATTCTATGCTTTCTGCGATAAGGGTGGGCATCGCATGAAAGTATCATCCACGCCCACTCCGTAAATGGGAGCGTTTCAATGAAAAAGTCACTTTTGTCCGCCGTTGCGCTGACCGCGTTTATCGCGTTCAGCGGCAGCGCGTGGGCCGCTGACATCCTGATCGGCGTCGCCGGTCCGATCACCGGCCCGAACGCCGCGTTCGGCGCGCAGCTGCAGAAGGGCGCGGAACAGGCGGTCGCCGACATCAACGCGGCGGGCGGCGTCAATGGCCAGATGCTCAAGCTCGAGGTCGGCGACGACGTCTCCGATCCCAAGCAGGGCATCTCGGTCGCCAACAAGTTCGTCGCCGACGGCGTCAAGTATGTCGACGGCCACTTCAACTCGGGCGTCTCGATCCCGGCGTCGGAAGTCTATGCGGAGAACGGCATCCTCGAGATGACGCCTGCCGCGACCAACCCGCAGTTCACCGAGCGCGGCCTGTGGAACACCTTCCGCACCTGCGGACGCGACGACCAGCAGGGCAAGGTGGCCGGCGACTACATCGCCAAGAATTTCAAGGACGCCAAGATCGCCATCATCCACGACAAGACGCCTTACGGCCAGGGCCTTGCCGACGAGACCAAGAAGAACCTCAACGCCGACGGCATCAAGGAAGTGATGTATGAAGGCGTGAATGTCGGCGACAAGGACTTCTCCGCCCTCATCGCCAAGATGAAGGAAAACGGCGTCACGCTCATCTATTGGGGCGGTCTGCATACCGAAGCCGGCCTGATCATCCGCCAGTCGGCCGACCAGGGCCTGAAGGCGCCGCTGTTCTCGGGCGACGGTATCGTCTCCAACGAACTGGCCTCGATCGCCGGCGATGCCGTTGCCGGCACGCTCAACACCTTCGCTCCGGATCCGCGCAAGAACCCGGCCGCCAAGGAAGTCGTGGAGAAGTTCCGCGCCGCCGGCTTCGAGCCGGAAGCCTACACGCTCTACTCCTATGCCGCGGTGCAGATCATCGCCCAGGCCATCGTCAAGACCGGTTCGGCTGACGATCCGCAGAAGGTCGCCGCGACGATCAAGTCGGGCGGTCCGTGGAAGACGGCCATCGGCGAGATCGGCTACGACGCCAAGGGCGACATCACCCGTCCGGACTATGTGATCTACGAATGGAAGAAGGGCGACGACGGCAAGTACAGCTACTTCGAGAAATAAGCCGGCGAACTCTAAAGCAGGGCGTGAGACCTGCTTCAGGTTCTTCATTTCAAGCATGTCTTTGTCCCGAAACCGCCGCACACTTTCGGGAGACATGCTTTAGCCGACTTTTCACGGATGCCCGGCGCTCAGCGCCGGGCATTTTCGTTTGTGGGCGCGACTGACCGGAAAGCGCAGCGCCCTGCCCCGGATCGGCCACCCACCGCCGACCGCCGGTGTTCGAACAATAGCAATGACGATTTGGCGCAAACAAGCGACTTAAATCGTTTTAGGTGTCGCTCAAATTTGTTTGCACTGCAGCATTTTCACGCTAATCATTGCGCCGGTTCAACGTTCCTTACGCTGCTGGAGCCCAGTCCTTGGCCATCACGAAGATACTCGTCGCCAACCGGTCCGAAATTGCCATCCGCGTCTTCCGCGCGGCCAACGAGCTCGGCCTCAAAACCGTGGCGATCTGGGCGGAGGAGGACAAATATTCACTGCACCGCTTCAAGGCCGACGAGAGCTATCAGGTTGGGCGCGGACCGCATCTTGGCAAGGATATGGGCCCGATCGAGAGCTACCTGTCGATCGAGGAGGTGATCCGGGTCGCCAGGCTGTCGGGCGCCGACGCCATCCATCCCGGCTACGGCCTGCTCTCGGAGAGCCCGGAATTCGCCGAGGCCTGCGCCGAGGCCGGCATCACCTTCATCGGCCCGAAGCCGGAAACGATGCGCCGGCTCGGCAACAAGGTCGCCGCGCGCAACCTGGCGATCGAGGTCGGCGTGCCGGTCGTGCCGGCAACCGACCCGCTGCCGGACGACATGGACGAGGTCAAGAAGCTCGCCGCGCAAATCGGCTATCCGGTGATGCTGAAGGCCTCGTGGGGCGGCGGCGGCCGCGGCATGCGCGCCATCCGCGCCGAGGCCGACCTGGCGCGCGAGGTCATGGAAGGCAAGCGCGAGGCCAAGGCCGCCTTCGGCAAGGACGAGGTCTATCTCGAAAAGCTGATCGAGCGCGCCCGCCATGTCGAGGTGCAGGTGCTGGGCGACACCCATGGCAACGCCGTACACCTGTTCGAGCGCGACTGCTCGATCCAGCGCCGCAACCAGAAGGTCGTGGAGCGCGCGCCGGCGCCCTATCTCAGCGAAGAGCTGCGCCAGGAGCTGTGCGCCTATGCGCTCAAGATCGCGCGCGAGACCAGCTATATCGGCGCCGGCACGGTCGAGTTCCTGCAGGACGCCGACACCGGCAAGTTCTATTTCATCGAGGTCAATCCGCGCATCCAGGTCGAGCACACCGTCACCGAGCAGGTGACCGGCATCGACATCGTCAAGGCGCAGATTCACATCCTCGACGGCTTCGCCATCGGCACCAAGCAATCGGGCGTGCCGGCGCAGAAGGACATCAGGCTCAACGGCCACGCGCTGCAGTGCCGCATCACCACCGAGGATCCGGAGCACAATTTCATTCCGGACTACGGCCGCATCACCGCTTATCGCGAGGCGGCCGGCTTCGGCATCCGCCTCGACGGCGGCACCGCCTATTCGGGCGCGGTCATCACCCGTTTCTACGATCCGCTGCTCGAGAAGGTGACGGCCTGGGCGCCGACGCCCGGCGAGGCGATCTCACGCATGAACCGGGCGCTGCGCGAGTTCCGAATCCGGGGCGTCGCCACCAACCTCACCTTCCTCGAAGCGATCATCAACCACCCGCGCTTCGCCGACAATTCCTACACGACCAGGTTCATCGACACGACGCCGGAGCTGTTCGAGCAGGTGAAGCGGCAGGACCGCGCCACCAAGCTGCTCACCTATCTGGCCGATGTCAGCGTCAACGGCCACCCCGAGACGCGCGGCCGGCCGATGCCTAAGGCGAATGCGGCCGCACCCGTCGTGCCTTATCTCAACGGCAATGTTCCGGACGGCAGCAAGCAGCGGCTCGATGCGCTCGGCCCCGAGAAATTTGGGACCTGGATGCGCGAGCAGCGCCAGGTGCTGGTCACCGACACGACGATGCGCGACGGCCACCAGTCGCTGCTTGCCACGCGCATGCGCACGCATGACATCGTCGGCATCGCCGGCACCTATGCGCGGGCGCTGCCGCAATTGCTTTCGCTCGAATGCTGGGGCGGCGCCACCTTCGACGTTGCCATGCGCTTCCTCACCGAGGACCCGTGGGAGCGGCTGAGCAAAGTGCGCGAGGCCGCGCCCAACCTTCTGCTGCAGATGCTTTTGCGCGGCGCCAACGGCGTCGGCTACACCAACTACCCCGACAATGTCGTCCAGCATTTCGTCAAGCAAGCCGCCAGCGGCGGCGTCGACCTGTTCCGCGTCTTCGACTGCCTGAACTGGGTCGAGAACATGCGCGTCGCCATGGACGCGGTCGGCGCCGAGGGCAAGCTTGTCGAAGCGGCGATGTGCTACACCGGCGACATCCTCGATCCGGCGCGCGCCAAATACGACCTCAAATATTATGTCGGGCTGGCCAAGGAGCTGGAAGCGGCCGGCGCGCATATCATCGCCGTCAAGGACATGGCCGGCCTGCTGAAGCCGGCCGCAGCGCGCGTGCTGTTCAAGGCGCTGCGCGAGGCGACCGACCTGCCGATCCATTTCCACACGCATGACACGTCGGGCCTGTCGGCGGCGACCGTGCTTGCGGCGGTGGAGAGCGGCGCCGACGCCATCGACGCGGCGATGGATTCCTTCTCCGGCAACACTTCGCAGCCCTGCCTCGGCTCGATCGTCGAGGCGCTGAAGGGCACCGAGCGCGACCCCGGCCTCAACCCGCAATGGATCCGCAACATTTCTTTCTACTGGGAGGCGGTACGCAACCAGTACGCCGCCTTCGAGAGCGATCTCAAGGGACCTGCCTCGGAAGTCTACCTGCACGAAATGCCGGGCGGCCAGTTCACCAACCTCAAGGAGCAGGCGCGCTCGCTCGGGTTGGAGACGCGCTGGCACGAGGTGGCGCAGGCCTATCACGACGTCAACCTGATGTTCGGCGACATCGTCAAGGTGACGCCCTCGTCCAAGGTGGTGGGCGACATGGCGCTGATGATGGTCAGCCAGGATCTCACCGTCGCCGATGTCGAGAACCCGGCCAAGGACATCGCCTTCCCGGATTCGGTCGTGTCGATGCTCAAGGGCGATCTCGGCCAGTCGCCCGGCGGCTGGCCGGCGGCGCTGCAGAAGAAGGCGCTGAAGGGCGAGAAGCCGATCACGGCGCGGCCCGGCTCGCTGCTGAAAGCAGCCGACCTCAAGGCCAGCCGCAAGGACATCGAGGGCAAGCTCGAGCGCAGGCTCTCGGAGTATGAGTTCGCGTCGTGGCTGATGTACCCGAAGGTGTTCACCGACTTCGCCGCGGCGCAGGAGACCTATGGGCCGGTGAGCGTGCTGCCGACGCCGACCTATTTCTACGGCATGAAGTCGGAAGACGAGATCTTCCTCGACATCGAGAAGGGCAAGACCCTGGTGGTCCGCTGCCAGGCGTTCGGCGATGTCGACGACAAGGGCATGGTCACCGTGTTCTTCGAGCTCAACGGCCAGCCGCGTCGCGTCAAGGTGCCGGACAGGGCGCATGGCGCCTCCGCCGCCAAGGCGCGCCGCAAGGCCGAGCCCGGCAATGAGGGACATGTCGGCGCACCGATGCCCGGTGTGGTGTCGGCGCTCGCCGTGGCGGCCGGCCAGGCGGTCAAGGCGGGCGACGTGCTCTTGTCGATCGAGGCGATGAAGATGGAAACCGCGCTGCATGCCGAACGCGACGGCGAGATCGCCGAAGTGCTGGTCAAGGCCGGCGACCAGATCGATGCCAAGGATCTGCTCGTAGCCTTTAAGTGACGGCTCGAACTGGAGTCGGATGGACGACTGACAGCAGTCGTCCACAGGGGCTCGACAAGTGTCTTGACCCGCCGCGCCCGCTCGGGCAGGGAACCCGCTCCAATTCGCCGTGACGGGAATCGCCACGGCTCCAGAAGACGCGGAGAGAAAAATGGCCGACGAAATCACCGAGACCAGCCAGACTGTAGCCGCCGGCCAGCTGCGCACCATCATCGAGCGCATCGAGCGGCTCGAGGAAGAGAAGAAGACGATCTCCGACGACATCAAGGACGTCTATGCCGAAGCCAAGGGCACCGGCTTCGACACCAAGGCGATCCGCACCATCGTGCGGCTGCGCAAGAAGGACCAGGCCGAGCGCCAGGAAGAGGAAACCATCCTGGACCTCTACAAGGCCGCTCTCGGCATGGCCTGAGGAGACTGTTTGGAAATTCTACTCCGGCGGCCATCTGATGGCGTTTTCTGCGCTACTGCAGCGCCGCGCGTCCTCTTGGACGCGCAAAGGACGCTGCAGCAATTTTACTTGGCGCATGATCCTTTCCGAAAATCGATTTCGATTTTCGGGGTCATGCGCAGGCTCACGAACCCAAAAGTCCGCTGCGATACGGTTCTCGAAACCGCCACCATATGACTCGCCAGAGCGAATTTCGAAACAGTCTCGGCCAGCGGGGCAGCCGGCCATGAACGAATTCGACTTCGGTGGCCGCCGCGCCTCGGAGTTCCGCCATCGCGGCTTCTGGGCGCTGTTCGCCGAGCGGCATCCGGAAGAAAGGCCAAGGATGGCGCGACGCGGGCCTTGGTTCTGGCAGCGTGGGCTGCCGGACTTCGCCCTGGTTCTTTCGATGTATGTCGCGCCGGCGCAGAACCATGTCGGCGTCTTCTTCGGGCGCAATGAGAAGTTCGGCGCCACCGAGTCCTGGTCGCGGCTGAAGCCGTTCCAGTCGGCGATCGAGGCGAAGCTGAAGCTCAAGCCCGACCAGAGCGCGCAAGACCTCGGCATCAATTCACTATGGCACGTGAACTGCTATGCCGAGGACAATTGGCCGGCGATGACCGACTGGCTGGTGACGGAGTGCTCGCGCTTCGAAGAAGCCGTGACCGACGTTCTGGGGCAGGAATAGGTCGCCGGCGATGACGGACTTCTTCCGTACGCGCTGGAGGGGCGAGGTTCCGCCCGATCGGCTGTTCTGGCGCGACATGTTGATTGTCGGGACGTTCTTGAGTATCGCCTCTTCGGCGCTGGCGCTGATCCTGCTTGGATTGAAGCTGCCGCTCTGGCTGGTGCTGGCGGTGCATTTCCTCCCCGTTCCCTACAACATCTTCCTCACCATCGCCGTCTGGCGGACGGCCGAGAAGAGCGGCGGCTTGAAGGCGCAGCTGATGATGCTGGGCTCGGCGATCTGGCTGATCGCGACGGTCGTTGTTTGAGCTATACGAAAAAGGGCGGCCGAAGCCGCCCTTTGCGAAGCCGGTTCCGAGGCATCAAGCCGTCGTCTCGAAGCGCAGCGTCACGCCATTGATGCAATAGCGCAGGCCGGTCGGCGGCGGGCCGTCCTCGAAGACATGGCCGAGATGGCTGCCGCAGCGCGCGCAATGGCATTCGGTGCGGACCATGCCGTAGCTGCGGTCGACTGTGGTCTCGATCGAACCCGGGACCGGATCGTTGAAGCTCGGCCAACCAGTGCCGCTCTCGAATTTCAGCTTGGATTCGAACAGCGGCTGGTCGCAGCCGACGCAGAAGAAGGTGCCGGCGCGCTTCTCATAGAGGAGCGCGCAGCTGCCGGGACGCTCGGTGCCGTGATTACGCATCACGGCATATTGCTCCGGCGTCAGCCGGGCGCGCCACTCGGCATCGGTGCGGGTGACGGGATAGGCGTGCGTGTCCATGAAATCTCCTCGGCCTTGGCGGCTCGTTGTTGGTTGCAACGGGTATTCGTCGGAACATAGGCGTTTGTTACAGACGCTTCCAGCGGAAGTGGGCTAATGCTTGCGCGACAACTGCCTGGTCGCGACCTCAAGCCCGGCCAATGTCAGCGGGAACATGCGGCCGCCGAAGATATCGCTGATCAGCTGGATCGAATGCGTGTAGCGCCAGTTCTTCTCGGCTTCGGGATTGAGCCAGATCGCGTTCGGCCATTGCTGCAACAGGCGGGCCAGCCACACGCTGCCGGCCTCCGGGTTCCAATGCTCGACCGAGCCGCCCGGATGGGCGATCTCGTAGGGGCTCATCGAGGCGTCGCCGACGACGACCACCTTGTAGTCCGGCCCGTATTTGTGGATCAGGTCGAAGGTCGGGATCGTTTCGGCGAGGCGGCGGCGATTGTCCTTCCAGACGCGCTCGTAGAGGCAATTGTGGAAGTAGAAATATTCGAGCTGGCGGAACTCGGCGCGCGCCGCCGAAAACAGTTCCTCGACGCCGCGTATATGGTCGTCCATCGAGCCGCCGACATCGAAGAACATCAAAAGCTTCACCGCATTGCGCCGCTCGGGCCGCGTCTTGACGTCGAGATAGCCGTGCTCGGCGGTGGCATGGATGGTGCCTGGCAGGTCGAACTCCTCCTCGGCGCCCTCGCGCACCCAGCGGCGCAGCCGCTTCAGCGCCACCTTGATGTTGCGGGTGCCGAGCTCGACTGTGTCGTCGAAATTCTTGAATTCGCGCTTGTCCCAAACCTTCACCGCGCGGCGATGCCGGCTTTCGTGCTGGCCGATGCGCACGCCTTCGGGATTGTAGCCATAGGCGCCGAAGGGCGAGGTGCCGCCGGTGCCGATCCATTTCGAGCCGCCCTGATGCCGGCCTTTTTGCTCTTCCAGCCGCTGCTTCAGTGTCTCCATCAGCTTGTCGAAGCCGCCCAAGGCCTCGACCAGCTTCTTCTCCTCGTCGGTCAGGTGCTTTTCGGCCAGCCGGCGCAGCCATTCCTCCGGGATGTTGGCGACATCGACGGCATCGGGTCCACCGAGCGCCTCGACCCCCTTGAAGACATGCGCGAAGACCTGGTCGAACCGGTCGATATGGCGCTCGTCCTTCACCAGTGCCGAGCGCGCGAGGTAATAGAAAGCCTCGACGTCATAATCGACCAACCCGGCTTCCAGCCCCTCCAGCAGCGACAGATATTCCCTGAGCGAAACGGGAACCCGCGCGGCCTTCAGCTCGAGGAAGAAGGGGATGAACACTTGCTATCCCTGTCTCACGATCACGGCGGAATCACCGCTGGCACTGTCGATTTCGCCGGATCGCAACAAATCCACCAGCGCACGCGGTTTGGGAACGGGCAAGTGCTTCGCTATCCGAGCTTCGGTCCACTCACAGACGGCGAACGCCGCGTCGGCAATCGCTTGCTCGGGGCTTACGCCGCCTCCGTGGCAGCCTGGAAGGTCAGGCACCCGCACGCCCCACACGTTATTGGAGCCATCCAAAATTCCGATATAGCGAGTCATTCAGCCCGCTCTGCAGTGCTAAATCCCGCGCTCTTCATAGCAGATCGTATTCGATGAAGCCTGTCCGCCGCGCCACATGGTCGTAGAGCCTGCGCGCCGTGGCGTTGGTTTCGTGTGTCATCCAGTATACGTTCTTGACGCCGATCTTGCCGGCCTCGTCCTGCACCGCCTTGATCAGCGCCGCGCCCACGCCCTTGCCGCGCACCTTCGGGTCGGCGAACAGGTCCTGCAGGTAGCAGTTGTTTTTCTCGGACCAGCCGGAGCGGTGGTAGAGATAGTGGGTGAGGCCGACGGCCTTGCCGTCGAGCGTGGCGATGAAACCCTTCGGCTCGAACTCGCCATCCGTGAACAGGCGCTTCCAGGTGATCGCGTAGACTTCTTCCGGCAGCTTCGTCTCGTAAAAGGTCAGATAGTCGGTCCACAGCCGGCGCCATTCGGCGTGGTCGGACTGCGCGAGCGGGCGGATGATGATCTCGGACATTTTTTCCTCCAACATTTAGGCCCGAAGCTGCGCTGAGGACGACTGGTCGGCAACGGTCCACGGACGGGGAAAGCGCTATTGCTGGCGCCTCGCCATGAAGGCCAGGCGCTCGAACAGATGCACGTCCTGCTCGTTCTTCAAGAGCGCGCCATGCAGTTTCGGCAGCATGTTCTTGGGGTCGGCGCGCAGATCTTCGGGCGCGATGTCGTCGGCGACCAGCAGGCGGATCCAGTCGAGCGCCTCGGAGGTCGAGGGCTTCTTCTTCAGGCCGGGCACATCGCGGATCTCGTAGAACTGGGTGAGCGCCGCCCGCACCAAATTCTGCTTGATGCCGGGGTAGTGCACCTCGACGATGCGGTGCAGCGTGTCGATGTCGGGGAAGCGGATATAGTGGAAGAAGCAGCGGCGCAGGAAAGCGTCCGGCAGTTCCTTCTCGTTGTTGGAGGTGATGATGACGATCGGCCTGAAATCGGCGCGGATGGTCTCACCGGTCTCGTAGACGAAGAACTCCATCCGATCGAGCTCCTGCAGCAGGTCGTTGGGGAATTCGATGTCGGCCTTGTCGATCTCGTCGATCAGGAGCACGACCTTCTTCCGCGCCGCGAAGGCATCCCACAGCTTGCCGCGCTTGATGTAGTTGGCGATGTCGTTGAAGCGCTCGTCGCCGAGCTGGCTGTCGCGCAGCCGCGAGACGGCGTCATATTCGTAGAGGCCCTGCTGCGCCTTGGTGGTCGACTTGACGTTCCATTCGATGAACTCCAGCCCGAGTGCCGATGCGACCTGACGCGCAAGTTCGGTCTTGCCGGTGCCGGGCTCGCCCTTGACCAGCAAGGGCCGTTCCAGCGCGATCGCGGCGTTGACCGCAACCATCAGATCCTTGTCGGCGACATAGGCCGCGGTGCCTTCGAAACGCATCTTTTCTCCTGTCCGTGCGGCTGGACCCTAAGGAGCCATGCGCATGCGCGCAAGGCTGGGATATGGAGGGTGAGAATAACGTCGACCACGACGCCCTATCTCTGGCGCTCGGCTAACCATCGGCCTATATTTGCTTCCGGCGGTCTGCGCTTCCCGGCAGGAGAAACTTATCCCCGGGGCCTTATCGATCCTTAGGGAGCTGTCCCTGGGAAGACCCGTGGGTTTTCTCACACGGCGCCCACCTACTTTGTAGGCACCCGGGATCGACATCTCCACCGGTTGTGTGGATCGTCACTCTCCCGATTTTGAGAACCATGCGGTAGAAAACGTCGCTCCTGCAACTTCGCCCAGATCTGGTCATCTCTACCGTCGGCGCATGTCACCTTCAAAAGACCTGAAAAAACAGCTTCGCAAGGAAGCGCTGGCGCGACGCGATGCGCTCGACGAATTCTGGCGCGTCGAAATCGCGCTGGAAATGGCCGAGACCGCGAAGGAGAAAATCGACTTCGAGCCCGGCCGGGTCGTCTCCGGCTTCTGGCCGATGCGCTCGGAGGTCGATGTGCGGCCGCTGATGTTCGCGCTGCGCGAGAAGGGCGCCAGGCTCTGCCTGCCGGCGATCCTCGATAAGACCACGATCGTGTTCCGCGAGCTTGTGCGCGGCGCGCCGATGGTCGAGATGGGGTTCGGCACGGTCGGGCCGCACGAGGAGGCGGAAGTGCTCGACCCGACGCTGATGCTGGTGCCGCTCGCCGCCTTCGACGCCCGCGGCCACCGGATCGGCTACGGCGCCGGCTATTACGACCGCGCCATCGCCAGGCTCGCCGACAAGGGCATCATGCCCAGGCTGATCGGCATCGCCTTCGACTGCCAGGAAGTCGAGCGGGTGCCGGAAGAGGACCACGACGTCATCATTGCGGAAATACTGACTGAGAGCGGGTTGCGCCGCTTCGATATCGCTTAAACTATCGCGACCTGCTTAACGCGTTCCGAAGACAAGTCGGATAATAGTCCCGCAGCTATAGTCGAGCCGGCGGGGGTCGTGGTGTTTGTTCTTGCGCGCTATCTGCTGATGCCGTTCGCGCTGATCGCGGTGATCCTGTTCTTGATGGCGTCGCACATCATCGCAACCTCGCTGCATCACCAGGCCGCCTGGCAGCGCACGGTCGCCACCGTGACGGATGTCAGTCCCTACAGCGAAATGCAGGCGAACGGCCTCAAGACGGACGGCATCGATGTCGCCTTGGCTTATGTCGCCAACGACGCGCCGACGACATGGTCCGGCAAGGGCAAGGATGTCGGTCTCTACACGGCGGCCAAGGGCGACAGGATAGAATTCTACTACGACCCCGCCGATCCATCGAACCTCGATACCGCGGCGATGAAGGGCTGGCGTGGCGGATTGCTGTTGCTTGCGGTCACCGGCGGCTTCGTCGCCTTCTATGTCTGGTTCTTCTGGCTGCGCGGGCGCAACGCGCCGCCGACCTCGCCGATGATGTCCGCGGCCACCCGCATGTCGGGCGCAAGGCAACAGCAGTCCGGCACTTTCGGCCGGCATTAGGACCGGTTGCCACCCACGCTTGACGTTCGAGCCTGTCTGGCGAATACTACGGAAATCCAGTAGTTCGACATGGTCGAATTCGAGTGGGATGACGAGAAAGCAGCGAGCAATCTTGCCAAGCACGGTGTGGCATTTGCGGATGCCAAGCGCCTGTTCGACGACATCCATGCTCTGCATTATTCGGATCGCTCCATGGATTACGAAGAGGAGCGCTTCATCGGCATAGGTATCGTCAATGGATTGGTGCTGACGGTGGTTTACACCGAACGCGGCGACCGAATAAGACTGATCTCCGCCAGAAAGGCGACACGCCATGAGCAGAAAGCATATGACCAAGCACTCCGGGACTGAATCCGATTGGGATCGTCTACGAGCCATGAGCGACGCGGAGGCGGAGGCTGGCGCTTTGGCGGACAAGGATAATCCTCCGCTCAGCGCGGACCGGCCCGGACTGGCGCCTGTCGCGCGTGTCAAAGTGATCCGTCGGGCCTTGCATCTTACCCAGGAGGAATTCTCCATCCGCTACCGCATTCCGCTGGGCACGCTTAGAGACTGGGAGCAGGGCAGAACGGAGCCCGACCAGGCGGCGCAGGCCTATTTGCAGGTTATCGCCAAGGAGCCGGAAACGGTGTCGAGGGCGCTCGGGACGCGTAGCGCCGCATGAGACTCCTATTTCTCGGCGACATGGTTGGCAAAACGGGGCGCACGGCAGTCTGGGAACAGCTGCCGGGGCTGATTTCCGACTTCAAGCTCGATTTCGTCATCGTCAATGGCGAGAATGCCGCCGGCGGCTTCGGCATCACCGAGGAGATTTTTCGCGAGACGCTCGCCGCGGGCGCGGATGTCGTCACCACCGGCAACCATGTCTGGGACCAGCGGGATGCGCTGATCTTCGCGCCGCGCGAGGAGCGTTTCCTGCGGCCTTCGAATTTTCCCAAGGGCACGCCGGGACGTGGCTCGGGCGTCTACATCGCGCGCAACGGCGCGCGCGTGCTGGTCACCAACATCATGGGGCGCGTCTTCATGCACCCCGAGCTCGACGACCCGTTCCAGGCCGGCGAGCGCGAGCTTGCCGCCTGTCCGCTCGGCGAGCAGGCCGATGCCGCGATCGTCGATTTCCATGCCGAGGCTACGTCTGAGAAGATGTGCTTCGCGCATTTCGTCGACGGCCGCGCCAGCCTCGTGGTCGGCACGCATACGCATCAGCCGACCGCGGACCATCAGATCCTCAATGGCGGCACCGCCTATATTTCGGACGCCGGCATGTGCGGCGACTACGATTCCTCGCTCGGCATGGACAAGGAAGAGCCGCTCAACCGGTTTCTTTCCAAGGTGCCGAAGGGCCGTTTCGAGGCGGCTTCGGGGCCAGCGACGCTCTGCGGCGTCGGCGTCGATATTTCCGACCGTACCGGGCTTGCGGAGAAGATCGCGCCGTTTCGTCGCGGGCCGCGGCTGGAAGAAACGGCGCCGTCCTTCTGGTCGTGACATTGATATGAGTGTGCAAAGTACCTAATTGCCGGCAACACTGCTCTAGATCGTAGAGGGGACGACCTCCATGCAGCTTGTCGAATTTCTGGCGCCGCACTTTCACTTTGTTTCCGATCCGACCGCGTGGGTCGCGCTTTTGACCCTGGTGGTGCTCGAGATCGTGCTCGGCATCGACAATCTGATCTTCATTTCGATCCTGACCAACAAACTGCCGGAAGCGCAGCGCGCCCGCGCGCGCCGGCTCGGCATCTCGGCGGCGCTGATCATGCGCCTCATCCTGCTCGCTACCATCTCGATCATCGTCCAATTGACGGCGCCGGTGTTCACGGCCTTCGGCCACGGCTTTTCCTGGCGCGACCTTATCCTGATCGCCGGCGGCTTGTTCCTGGTCTGGAAGGCAACCAAGGAAATCCATCACACGGTCGATCCGCAGGGCCATCAGGACACGATGGTCGGCGGCACGCTGCAGATGAGCCTCGCGGGCGCCATCTTCCAGATCCTCTTGCTCGACCTCGTCTTCTCGATCGATTCCATCATCACCGCCGTCGGCATGACCGACGAGATCGCCATCATGTATATCGCCGTGATCGTGGCGGTGAGCGTGATGATGCTGGCGGCGACGCCGCTCGCCAATTTCATCGCCAAGAACCCCACAATCGTCATGCTGGCGCTGGGCTTCCTCTTGATGATCGGCATGACGCTGATCGCCGACGGCATGGGCTACCACGTGCCCAAGGGCTACATCTACGCCGCCATGGGTTTTTCGGCGCTGGTCGAGGGCCTCAACATGCTGGCAAGGAATCGCAAGAAGCAAAGGACCGGCGGCGGGCATTGACGTCTTGACTCTTACAGATTTGTACGTACATAATCGTATGTTGAGAGAGCGCGATGCGGTTCGATTGGGATCCCGAAAAAGCCCGGCGCAACCTTGCCAAACATGGCGTCGCCTTTTGACCTCGCGAAGAAGATTTTCGACGATCCGCTCCATCTGATTGTGCCCGATCGTTTTGAGGACGGAGAACAGCGATGGCATGCGATCGGCATGGTTGGAACTCAGGTGATCCTGCTCGTTGTTCACACGTACCCGACCGCGGCAGACGAAGAACGTGTTAGAATTGTCGGTGCTCGCAAGGCCACCCCGCATGAAAGGAGGCGCTATGAGCAGGAAGGACCTTAGCCAGGATCAGCGTCATCAACTGGCCAAGCTGGCCGATCTGCCTGACGACCAGATCGACACTTTGGATATTCCGGAAGTGCCGGCAGAGAACTGGGTCCACGCTCGCCGGGGAGAGTTCTACCGGCCCCTCAAACAGCCCGTGACCATTCGTCTCGATGCCGACGTGCTCGCTTGGTTCAGAGAGCATGTAGAGAAGGGCGGTGGTTATCAAACGGAAATCAACCGGGTGCTTCGCCGCTATGTGATGGAGCAGGAGCGGCGTCGATCCTAGCCTTCTACAAACCCTTCGGGTGACGGTCGCCGATCAGGCCGAGCGTCAGGCCTTGTTCCAGCCAGGCCTTGGCGCCGGCCAGCACCAGCGAGAAGCCGCCGGTCGAGCCGACCGCCTGGTTGACCTGCTCGTCGCCGGAGCCGGCGAAGCCGAAATTGTGGACTTCGAGGAAAGTGGTGTCGGCGGGCATTTCAGTGAAGGTCCAGACGACTGTGGTCGGCGGATCGCTCCAGCGCATGACGATCTTTTCATTGGGAACGATCTCGCTGACCTCGACCCTGGTCGAGACGCCATACATGCGCCACTCCCATTCGACCGGCTTACCCTCGTCCAGCCGGCCGCTGGAATGCGTGAACCAGAATTTCGTGGTGATGCTTGGTTCGACGATCGCCTCGAAGACTTCAGCGACCGGCCGGCGGATCAGCATGGCGGCTTCAGCGGTGGGAGCTTCCTTGATCTCCATTGCGTTCTCCTTTTCGAAACAGGTCACCAAGCGTCCGGCTCCCGCAGCATGTGAACGATGTTGGCCGGATTGATGATCCAACCGCCTCGGAAGCCCTCGCCCAGCGGCTCGATGGCGTCGCAGCGCACGACACCCGGCTTGCCGAGGTGATCGGCGGCGCCGGCAAAATCCGAGGTGAAGAGTTCCAGCCAGATTTCGGCCTGGCTCATCGCCGGCGCCTCATCGATCCAGAGGCGATTGGGGCCGAGCTCGAAGCCGATCGCCGGCGCCTTGGCGGTGAACGGCTTCAGGCCGATGACATCGCGATAGAAGGCAATGGTCGCCTCATATTGGTGCGACGGCACCTTCATGGCGATGTTGACGCCGCCGGCGATCTCCGCGTTCATGCGCTTCTCCATGCGTTGGGGTGTTGTCCTGGTGACGGAAGTGCGTCCTGTCATGGCAGGTTGATCTGCCAGGAGACGCCGAAGCGGTCGTTGAGCCAGGCGAAACGACGGCTGAAGCCGTAACTGCCGGTCGGCATCAGGAAGCTGCCATCCTTGGAAAGAACGCCGACGATACGCTCCAGCTCCTCTTCGGACGAGCAGTCGACAAAGAAGGAAAAGGACGGCGTGAAGGTGAAGGCGTGATGGACCGGGCTGTTGAAGACCGTGACCTCCACGCCACCGATGGATACCCGCGCCAGCTTGACGGTTCCTTCGGGTCCGTCTTCGCCCGCACCGTAGCGCGTGACGTCGAGGACGCTGCTTTCGGGAATGGTCTCGCAATAGAGGGTCATGGCCTCCTCGGCCTTTCCCTCGAACATCAGGAATGGCGTCACTTTCGTCATCGGCAACCTCCGTTGTTCAGATGTTCGTTTCGTTGGCCGGCTCGCCCTTCAGCTCGCTGCGGTAATAGCCGTCGCGCAGATTGATGCCGTATTCGAGATAGGCCTTCATGCAGGCGAGCATCTGCGACCAGCCTTCGCAATTGAGGTAGGATTTCTTCAGGCCGACCTCGCCTTCGTGCCAGCCTTGCTCGGCAATGGTGACGAAGGTGCCACCGTCCTCGAGCGGCTCGAAATTCATCTCGATGCGGGTCTTGTAGGTGGGTTTGCCGCCGGTGTCGGTGGCGTCCCAGCGCAGCACGATGCGCTTGTCCTTCGTCACTTCGTCGACCTCCACCGGCACCATCTTCCACCAGGTGACCGTGGTGCCGGCGACAAGGGGAGCCGAGGCGCCGCCAATGGTGGTGAAATAACCGCTGAGCTTCGTCGGGTTGACGACGGCGTCGAAGACCTCGGCGACCGGTTTGCCGATGCGCCCGGAGATACTGAATCCAAGGGACATATCCACAGCTCCTTCCTTGCTTGCTCAAACGATATGTTATAGAAACATAACATGTCAAGCCAAACCACGGATGATCATGTTTTCAAGGCCTTGGCGCATCCGCGCCGGCGCGAGTTGCTGGATCGCCTGAAGGATCAGCCGCAGACCACCGGCATGCTGTGCGAGGCTTTTTCGGACATGGACCGCTGCACGGTGATGATGCACCTCAAGGTGCTGGAGGAAGCCGACCTGGTGGTGGCGAAGCGCGAGGGGCGCGAGCGCTGGAACCATCTCAATGCCTTGCCGATAAGGCAGATCCACGATCGCTGGATCAGCCAATATGCCGGCCATGCGATCAGCATTCTCGACCGGCTGAAATCCGATCTGGAGGGATGAACGGGCCGGCTCAACGCCGAAGTGACGGCGCGTCTGGACGAATTGAGCCGATTTATTTATAAGCCGGCCATTCCGATAAAGAGCGCCGCGCGCCTTCGCAGGCATGCCTGGAGCGTTCTAAATTGAATTCGAGCAGTCGCGGATGGTGAAATGGTCTCATTTCGCTCCGCGACGCTCTAGCCGAACACGACAGGGGTGCCATGGCTGGCCATTCGCAGTTTAAGAACATCATGCACCGCAAGGGCCGCCAGGACGCGGTGCGGTCGAAAATGTTTTCCAAGCTGGCGCGCGAAATCACCGTCGCCGCCAAAAGCGGGACGCCCGATGTATCGATGAACCCGCGCCTGCGCCTCGCGGTGCAGAACGCCAAGGCGGTGTCGATGCCCAAGGACAACATCCAGCGCGCCATCAACAAGGCGTCGATGGGTGATGCCGAGAACTACGAAGCGGTGCGCTATGAGGGCTACGGTCCGGGTGGCGTGGCGCTGATCGTCGAGGCGCTGACCGACAACCGCAACCGCTCGGCCTCCAATGTGCGCGCCGCCTTCACCAAGGCCGGCGGGGCGCTCGGCGAAACCGGCTCGGTGTCCTTCATGTGGAACCGCGTCGGCGAAATCTATTATCCGGCTTCCGCCGGCAGCGCCGACAAGGTGATGGAAGCCGCGATCGAAGCCGGCGCCGACGACGTCGAGTCCGACGAGGAAGGCCACACCATCTATTGCGGCTTCGAAAATCTCGGCGAAGTGTCGAAGTCGCTGGAAGCAGCGCTCGGCGAGGCGGAGTCGGTCAAGCCGATCTGGCAGCCGCAGAACAACGTCCCGGTCGACGAAGAGCGGGCGCAGTCGCTGATGAAGCTGGTGGCCACGCTCGAAGATGACGACGATGTGCAGAGCGTCTACGCCAATTTCGAGGTCGACGACGAAACCATGGCCAAGCTCAGCGCGGCGTGATCGGCTGCCCGGTTCCTAGATGAATTCGCAGCCGCTTCCCGTCATCCGCATCACCTACTGCACGCAGTGCCAGTGGCTGCTGCGGGCCGGCTGGATGGCACAGGAACTGTTGTCCACCTTCGGCACCGATCTCGGCGAGTTGACGCTGGTGCCGGGGACCGGCGGCATCTTCACCATTTCCTGCAACGACCAACTCATCTGGGACCGCAAGCGCGATGGCGGTTTTCCGGATGCGGCGAAGCTCAAGCAACTGGTCCGCGATGTCATCGATCCGGATCGGGATCTTGGCCACTCCGACCGCAAAGGCCATAAATCGAAAGACCCCGCCTGAGGCGGAGTCTTTCGCACTCGCGGGCTGCCCGTCCTCAGATCAGCGCCATGATGAAGCAGGCCATCGACACGATGGCCGTGATGGTGCGGACGTGGTTCCACATCACCCATTCGCTCAGATGGTTCGCCCACACGGCGGCGCCGTTGGCGCTGGCCGGGTCGACGGCGGCCAAAGCGTCGTTGAGCGGAACGTTGAAGACCATGGTCACGAGCGGATTGCCGACGAAATAGATCACCGCGCCGGCAAGCAGCCAGTACGAGCCGGACTGGCTCCAGCCAAGGAAAACGGCGGCAATGAGCACCAGGCAGATGAGGCCGGTGCCGAACAGCGCCGCCATGAAGGTCGGCGTGATGACCGTGATGTTGATCGAATTCATCGCCGCGATGCCGCTTGGGACGGGCAGCCGGGCAAGTGCGGCCATGACGAAATTGGAAAAGGCGAAGAACACGCCGCCGACGACGCCGGAACCGATCGCGGCGATGAAGGTGAGGGTGGGAACAAGTTTCATCATCTCAGTTACTCCAGATGCCGGTGGCGGCGGTTTCGGTTGCATAGGTGGAAAAGTCCTTCGGCCGGCGGCCGAGCGCGCGCTGCACGCCGTCGGTCAGCGTCTCGTTGCGGCCGTCGAGCACTTCGGTGAAGAGCTCGTCGAGCAGCCAGGCAAACTCCGGCGGCAAGTTGTGGGAAGCCACGGCTGACGTGAATTCGGCATGCGATATCCGGCGGAAGCGGATGTCGCGGCCGGTGGCCTTGGCGATCTCGGCGACAGCGTCGGCAAAGCTCAGCAACCTCGGGCCGGTGAGCTCATAGAGCTGGCCGACATGGCCGGGCCGCGTCAGCACGGCTTCGGCGACATCGGCGATGTCGTCGGTATCGACGAAGGGTTCGCCGACAGCGCCGACCGGCAGGGCGACTTCGCCTTCGATGATGTTTTCGACGAGGAAGCCTTCGCTGAAATTCTGTGAGAACCAGGAGCAGCGCAGGATCGTCCAGTCGGCGCCCGAGGCCTTGACCATCTCCTCGGCGCGCTGCGCCTCGGTCTCGCCACGGCCGGAAAGCAGCACCAGCCGCCTGATGCCGCGTTTCACCGCAAGCCGGGCCAGCGCCTCGACGGTTTCGGCGGCACCCGGCACGGCGATGTCGGGATAGTAGCTGATGTAGACGGCGCCGACGCCCTCGAGTGCCGCGTCCCAACTTTCCCTGTCCTGCCAGTCGAAGGACGGCGTACCGCTGCGCGAGCCGATCCGCACGGGAATGCCCTTTGCAGTCAGCCGCTCGGCCAGCCGGCGCCCGGTCTTGCCGGTGCCGCCCAGGATCAAAATCGGTTTTTGTGTCGTGTCAGTCATCTCGATTCCCTCAAAAACATGAGTTATCCTCACATTTGCAAAACGTGATAAATCCTCGTATTTTGTAAGTCAAGCCAGTTTTCGGAAATCGCCCGGAGAGAACCATGGATGAAAAAGTCTCGGCCAAGCCGGACCAGGCCGTCATCGCTTCGCCGCGCCGGTCGCCGAGCCAGCAGCGCAGCCGCGAGCGGGTCGAGCGCATGCTTGCGGCCGCCTCGGCGCTGATCGCCGAGCAAGGCAGCGATGCGATGCGCATGGGCGAGGTGGCGGAAAGGGCTGGGGTGTCGATCGGCTCGCTCTACCAGTTCTTTCCGGACAAGCGGGCGATCGTCTGGGCGCTGGCCGAGCGCTACACGGCCGAAAGCCAGGCCTGCATCTCGGCGGCGCTGAAGGACGTCGGCGACGCCGAGGGCTTCAAGAGCGCGTTTTCAGAGCTGGTGGACATCTATTACCAGCTGTTTCTGGCCGAGCCGGTGATACGCGACGTCTGGTCCGGCACGCAGGCCGACAAGGCGCTGCGCGCGCTCGAGTTGGCCGACAGCCGCGCCAATGCCGAATTCCTGGTCGCGGTGCTGAAGCGACTGCGGCCCGATGCCGATCCGGTCCAGCTGGAAACGACGGCCTTCCTGGTGTGGCAGATGGGCGAGGCCGCCGTGCGGCTGGCAATCTCCGTCGATCGCGAAGAGGGCGACAGGCTGGTCGCAGCCTATAAGGCTATGGCGCTGAGGGAGCTGGTGGGCGGGTAGGAACGATTTCCGCAGCGTCGCAAGGCTTGGGTTCCTCGCCCCCGCCAAGGGCGGGGAGAGATGTCCGCGAAGCGGACGGAGCGGGGGCCTTCGTAGGGCGCTCCCCTCTCCGTCTCGGCTTCGCCGAGCCACCTCTCCCCACTGCGTGGGGCGAGGAACCAACCTTGAACTTCAGCTTCGGCGCTGCCCCTTATCCGCCCTTCGGGCACCTTCTCTCCGTTGAACGAGGAGAAAGAAGGGATGCGGCCAACAAAAAACCCGCCTCGAAGGCGGGTTCTTCAAATCCGACAGACGTATCCGGCTTAGAGGCCGAAACCTTCGAAACGCTTCTTGAACTTCGACAGGCGGCCGCCGCGGTCGAGCAGGGTCTGCTGGCCGCCGGTCCAGGCCGGGTGCGTGGTCGGGTCGATGTCGAGGTTCATCGTGTCGCCTTCCTTGCCCCAGGTCGAACGGGTCTGGTACTCGGTGCCATCGGTCATGACGACCTTGATGGTGTGGTAGTCGGGATGGATATCGGCCTTCATTGTCGTGTTTCCTGGCTGCCGGCGCTGGTGACGGGCCCAAGGCCTGCGTCGATGCGCCCCTTTTTAAAACTCGAAGCCGCAGCTAATGAAAAGCCACGGCTTCTAAAACGGTCGGCGAGCCTATACATCAGCCGGAATTGAATCACAAGGCCGCGGCAGGCGCATATTGAAATGCGGCGCCGCCGAGCGGCCAGAGGAAACGCTCATGGCGGAAATCGGTGGCAGCGCAAGCGAGCGCAGACGCTCGGTCCGGCCGCTCCGCAGCCTTTTTCCCTATATCACCCGCTACCGGAAGCTCGCCATCGGCGCCATCATCTCGCTGATTGTCGCGGCAGTGACGACGCTTGCCCTGCCGATGGCCGTGCGGCGCATGATCGACCATGGTTTCCAGGCCTCGGGCTCCATCTTCATCGCCGAATATTTCGCGGCTTTGGTAGCAATGGCGGCGCTGCTCGCGGCCGCCTCGGCCAGCCGCTACTATTTCGTCATCACGCTCGGCGAACGGGTCGTGGCCGACATCCGCCGCGACGTTTTCTCTCATGTCACGACGCTGTCGCCGGCGTTTTTCGATCGCGCGCATTCGGGCGAGATCGTGTCGCGGCTTGCCGCCGACACCACGCAGGTGAAGTCGGCGGTCGGCGCCACCGCCTCGGTCGCGCTGCGCAATGTCATCCTCGGCCTCGGCGCGGTGGCGATGATGGTCGTCACCAGCCCGAAACTGTCTGGCCTGGTGATTGCGGCCATTCCGGTCATCGTGCTGCCGCTGGTCGCCTTCGGCCGCTCGGTGCGGCGCAAGTCCCGGCAGGCGCAGGACACGCTCGCCGAGGCCACCGCCTATGCCAGCGAGCAGATCGGCGCGGTGCGCACGCTCCAGGCCTTCACCAACGAGAAGCTGGTCACCGGCCGCTTCGCAGGCGCCGTCGACGCAGCCTTCGAGGCGGCGCGGGCCTCGGTGTTCGCGCGCTCCTTCCTGACCTTCTTTGCTATCTTCATGATCTTTTCCTCGGTCGTGGCGGTGCTGTGGTTCGGCTCGCGCGACGTGCTCGCCGGCACGCTGTCGGCCGGAACGCTCGGCCAGTTCCTGCTCTATTCGGTGTTTGCCGCCGGCGCGCTCGGCGCGCTGTCGGAAGTGTGGAGCGAGCTGTCGCAGGCGGCGGGCGCGGCCGAGCGGCTGACCGAGATCCTGGCTGAGACGCCGACGATCCACCGGCCTGTCGACCCCGTTGCGTTGCCGGCCACGGCCAAGGGCGCGATCAGCTTCGACGAGGTGTCCTTCTCCTATCCGGCGCGGCCGGACCGCGCCGCCGTGCATGGCCTGAGCTTCCAGGTGAAGCCCGGGGAGACGGTGGCGATCGTCGGGCCTTCAGGCGCCGGAAAAAGCACCGTCTTCTCCCTGATCCTGCGCTTCTACGATCCCGAGAGCGGCCGCGTCGTCATCGACGGCGTCGACGTGCGCGAGGCCGATCCGGCCGCCATCCGCCAGCGCATCGCGATCGTGCCGCAGGACGTCACCATCTTCGCGGCGAGCGTGCGCGACAATATCGGCTTCGGCCGGCAGGGGGCCAGCGAAGCCGAGATCGAGGCCGCGGCCAAGGCGGCCCTTGCCGACGAATTCATCGCCAGGCTCGACAAGGGCTATGACAGCCAGGTCGGCGAGCGTGGCGTGACGCTGTCCGGCGGCCAGCGCCAGCGCATCGCGATCGCCCGCGCCATCCTGCGCGACGCGCCGATCCTCCTGCTCGACGAAGCGACCTCGGCGCTCGACGCCGAGAGCGAGACGCTGGTGCAAAGGGCGCTGGAGCGGCTGATGCGCGGCCGCACCACCATCGTCATCGCGCACCGGCTGGCGACGGTGCTCAAAGCCGACCGCATCCTGGTCATGGAAGGCGGCGGCATCGTCGAGGAAGGCACGCATCAGAGCCTGGTCGCCAAGGGTGGCACCTATGCGCGGCTCGCCAAGCTGCAGTTCGAGACAGGCGCCAGCGCCTTCAAGGGCGCGGCGGAGTAGCCGCGCCCGACCCGGCTGGTTTCGAACTGACCTGCGTCAGCCGCCGTAGCGCTTGCGCAAATGTTCGGTGAAATAGGAAGCGTTGAGCTTCTCGCCGGTGGCGCGCTCGAGCAATTCCGGTGTCGACCACCGCGAGCCTTGCGACCAGATCCGGTCGCGCCGCCAGCCATTGATGGAGCTGAAATCGCCTTTCGCGAGATCATCGTCGGCCGACGGATGCTCCCTGGTTAGCGCCGCCCATTGCTGCGCCGCCATCATGGCGCCGAGCGTGTAGGAGGGGAAATAGCCGAAGGCCGCACTCGGCCAATGCACGTCCTGCATCGGCCCGTCGGCCGGGTTGTCGATAGTCGAGAGGTCGAGATAGTCGCGCATCCTGGCGTCCCAGGCCTCCGGCAGGTCGGCCACTTCCAGCCGGCCGGACACGAGCTCCTGCTCGAGCTCGTAGCGCAGGATGACATGCAGCGGATAGGTGACCTCGTCGGCATCGACGCGGATCAGGCCGCGCTCGACATGGTGGACATGCGGCAGGATGTCGTCGAGCGACCAGGCTTCGCCGAGATGTCTTTCGACCACCGGCAACGCCCAGCGCCAGAAGGCCGGATTGCGGCCGATCTGCTTTTCGACGAACAGGCTCTGGCTCTCATGCACCGCCATGCCGCGCGCCTTGCCGAGCGGCCAGTGCGACCAGGCTTTGGGCAGGTTCTGCTCGTAGAGCGCGTGGCCGGTCTCGTGCAGCACGCCCATCAGCGCCGACAGGAAGTCGGAGGTCTTGTAGCGGGTGGTAATGCGCACGTCGGTCGGCACGCCGCCGCAGAAGGGATGATGCGATACCGAGAGCGAGCCATGGGTGAGGTCGAAGCCGACAGCCGCCATCATGGCAAGGCCGAGCTCGCGCTGGCGGTCGACGGCATAGCTGCCCGACAGCGGCTTCAGCGGATGCCTGGCCAGCCGCGTCTCCTGCGCGGCCAGCGCACGCGGCAGGAAATCCTTGAGAAAGGCCTTCAGCTCGGCAAACACCGGCGTGATGTCGGCGGCGCGGTTGCCGGGATCGTACTGCTCCATCAGCGCGTCATAGGGAGCGAGGCCAAGCGCGTCGGCGCGCAGCGCCGCTTCCTCGCGGACCAGGGCCATGACGCCTTCCAGCGCGGGCAGGAAGCCGGCCCAGTCGTTCCTGGCGCGCAGGCTCCGCCAGAGCTGCTCGGAGCGCATCCGCGCCACCGTCTGGCGCTCGACGAATTCGACGGGCAGGCAGGTGAGGTTGGTGTATTGGCGGCGCAACTCCCTGACCGCCGCCTGCTGCTCTTCGCCGAGCTGCTCGGCTTCGGCGGCGATCCAGTCGCCGATCTCCGGCGCTGTCGCTTGGGCGTGCAGCATGCCGGCAAGCGAGGACATTGCCTCGGCGCGCTTCTCGCCACCGCCGACCGCCATATGCGTCGCCTCGTCGGCGCCGAGGATGGCCAAAGCGTGCTCAAGCGCTTCGAGCTTGTGGCCGAGTTGGTCGAGTTTCTGGAAGGACATGATGGCTACCCAGCTTCAATTTGGCTGGCGCGAAAAGATACCAAGGGATCGAGCTTGGCAACCCTGATCGGCCGGGATGGAACCAGCCGTCTTGCCTTGTAGGGCGACTGCGTGATCAATGCCGCGAACAAACTGCTGGAGGGGACAATGATCGGCAATATCCTGGTCGGGCTGGTGGCGCTGATCCATTGCTATATCGTCTATCTGGAGATGGTGTTGTGGGATACGCCGCGCGGCCACAAGGCGTTCGGACTGACAACGGAGTTCGCCAGCGCCTCGAAGGTGCTTGCCGCCAATCAAGGGCTCTATAACGGCTTCCTCACCGCCGGGCTGATCTGGGGTCTCTATCTCGGCGCCGCCGGGTTTCAGATCAAGATGTTCTTCCTCATCTGCGTCGCTATTGCCGGCCTCTACGGCGCGGCGACCGTCGGCCGCAAGATACTCTTCATCCAGACTGTGCCGGCGGTGCTCGCCGTCGGCGCGCTTTGGCTCGGCGTGTAATCGAAGCAGGACGTGGTCCAAAAAGGACGCCCTCGGGGCCAGGTCCCGTGGGCGCCAGTTAGTCCCTTCCTGTGTGCTGGCCATTTCCCCGAATTGGCGAACCGCTTCAGCCGTTCGGGTAATTCCCGCCGTCGGAGCCGTCGCCCGTCATGAAGCCGCTGCCGGTGTCATTCATCAGCCTCTGGTCGACATTGTCGAGCCTCCGCAGCAGGTCGTGATATTGCGCGGATGGTATCCTGCCGTGGTCCGAGGCCGCGACATGCTCCGCCGCCTGGCTGATGCGCGCGGCGCGCATATGCAGTTGCTGCGCTTCGGAAGCCGAGATGTTGTTTGCCTGCCGGGCGTCGGTAATGCCCTGATCCACGCCCTGGACCTGATCGATCAGGCCGGTCACGCGCGGCCCGACGAAATCGGCTGGAGGGGTCGCGTCGAGAAGCCCCTTGTGATGCCCGGCCGCATAAGCGCCGGCAAGCGGGGCCGCGATCAGCGCAGCGGCCAGGGTTACTGTCTTGAGAGATGTTGAAGCGCGCATGGCGGCGCATCCTCCTATGGGGGAAGGAAGCGGCCCTGCCGCATTGCCTTCCGACCTTTCCGGGCCGTCCGGTTCCGTCGCGTCGCGATGGGAGGCATCGCCGGCGGTCCCCGGCCCTGCGCAGCAAATTAGGTGCGTCGATTCGCGATGTGTAATTAAAAAAAGATAATGTTTTCAGCTCTTGCCGCCGAAACTTGCCGCGCTAAGTATTCAGCCGACAAACAACTTCCCGTGACTTGGCGTGATCCTTTAGCGCGTCGCGATCCTTCAGATACGCTCCGCGCGCTCTAGGGCTTTGATTCTACGCATGTCTTTGTCCCGAAACCGGTTCCCATTTTCGGGAGACATGCTTTGAATCATCGTTCGTGAGCTTCAGCTCAATGCGGCGGTCGCCGCGCATCCGCCACGGAACGACAGATGCTTGACGGCGCTGCGATCGGTACTTTCTTAGCTGAGACAATCAAGCTAGCGTAGGGAGGGGGTTGACCAATATGACTCCATAAAGGGGTCGTCAATCTCGGTGTGGGTCTGGCGGGGATCAGGAATGGAAGACAAGGAGTTTATGCTGATAGAATATCAGAAGTCCGCGGAAATGTATTCCCGCGGTGTTGATATAGGGTTCAGCGCCACGAAGAATTTCCTTATATTAAATGGTATATTGGTCACGGCTTTTCAATTGCAGAATAGCTCTGGAGGCGGCCTTGATCTGATAAAGCGAATTCAGATTTTGGCCCCGTGGGCTGGCCTTGTGCTTTCCGTTGTCTATCTGCTGTGCGTTTCCCCCTATCAATCGCATCTAAAAAATTGTTTGGTTCGTTGCGTCGAAATAGAAGAGAAGTTTGGTGGATTCCTTTTTACGAGAAACAACCAAATATCTGGCAGAAAAATTCACACGGGAATCTTCCTATACGCCATAAGCCTCGTGTTCATAGCTGCGTGGTTGTTCTTTATTGTGCTGTCACTCAAGGCGTAGGGCGCCCGGTTTCAGACGCTGGCGGCTCTAAAGATAGCCGCCACATGCAGGCGCTGAAGATCGGCGACTTTGGAGAGCACATCCGGCCTCGTTTCGAGGGGCCGTTCGATTTTCGTGCCGAGCGCGGCGTCCAGTATCAATGTCTTCAAGCCTGGCTCTGGATTTTCCAAAATATTCATCGCGTCATTGTAGAATGCGGCACGTGCATGGAATACCGTTTGGTAGTCGGGTGAATAGTGCCGGATACGCAAAGCTTTCTCAAGCAAGGCAGCAGCGAAGCTAAACTTCTTTCGTCGGCCCACGGGGTGGCTCAGGAGCGCAACGATCACATCGTTCCCTGCCTGCTTTGCTGCCTCCGAAGCAACGGCGGCTCGAACCATCCCATCGTTGTAGGTTTTTCCATCGATTGCTTCGCTATGTGTCGTGAGCAAGGGGTTGCTTCCAGAGGCCTTGATGGCGGGAATGAGATGTCCGATCGGGTCCGAATGGCTCGAGATGAATCGACAGGCGCCGGACCCGGTGTCGGTGACGGGGATTCTCAGCTCGATCCGGGATCTGGCCAACTCGGCCGTATCCAGTTTTTTAGCGCCGTGCGAGACGACGTTTTCTGCAAGCCAATTTATGTCAATCTGGTCCGGCCAACGTAGCAAACCCATGAATTTTCCAGAGATTACCTCTTTCAGGTAAATACTCACGCAGACATGGCTCTGGCCTGCAACAAAATAAGCTGCGTTAACTGCGCCTGCGGAAGTTCCATAAACTTCATCGAAGCAATTCGTATAACCTAATTCTTGTAAGGCGAGCGTAGACGCAGCGCTTATCAAGCCTGACATTGCTCCTCCTTCGATCACTAGTGCAATTTTGTGACCGTCTCTAAAAATTCCTCGTTCATATTTATAGGTTCTACGTTTGTTCAATATTTCAAATACTTCCTCACGGTTAGATTCGTGAGAGATTGATGAATCATCCGTCATTTTCCGCCGTGGTCAAAATTGTCTTTCTCGAATTCGAGAAGATCAGACGTTGCCGGTAGGAGTATCGTGGTCAGGAAACTTGAAGCTGCGCATTAGACATGGGATCAACGTTCGGTGAGCTTCAGCTCAATGCGGCGGTTCTTGCTGCGCGCCTCGTCGGTGTCGGCAGGATCGAGCGGCTGGAACTCGCCGAAGCCGGCGGCCACCAGCCGATTGGCCGGCACACCGTTCTCGATCAGGAACTTCACGACGGACGTCGAGCGGGCGGTCGACAGTTCCCAATTGTCGCGATAGCGGCCGGTGCCCGACAGCGGCTTGTTGTCTGTGTGGCCGTCGACGCGCAGCACCCAGCTGATCTCGGGCGGGATTTCCTTCTGCAATTCGATGATGGCATCGGCGAGCTTCTTCATCTCGACCTTGCCGGCGTCGTTGATCTCGTCGGAACCGGTCGGGAACAGCACCTCCGACTGGAAGACGAAGCGGTCGCCGACGATGCGGATATTCTCACGGTCGGCGAGGATCTCGCGCAGCCGGCCGAAGAAGTCGGACCGGTAGCGATTGAGTTCCTGGACGCGTTGCGCCAGCGCCACATTGAGGCGGCGGCCGAGATCGGCGATCTTGGTGTTGGAGTCGCGGTCGCGCTGCTCGGAGACGTTGAGCGCGTCTTCGAGCGCGCCGATCTGCTTGCGAAGGGCCGCGATCTGCTGGTTGAGGATCTCGACCTGGCTCAGCGCCTGCTGGCTGATCTGGCGCTGGTTGGAGAGCTCGCCGGTCAGCTGGTCAGCGCGCTTGTTGGCCGCGTCGCCGGCGCCGGCGCCCTGCGAGAGCAATTGTTCGAGGCGGCTCTTTTCGGCTTCCGCCGCCGATAGCGAAGCTTGCAGGTTGGCGAGGGTATCTTCCTTATCCTGGCTGTTGGTGCGTTCCAGGGCGAGCAGCTGGGTCAGCTCGTTGATCTGCGAGTTGAGGCGGTTCAGCACCGCGTCCTTGCCGGAGATCTCGCGGCTGAGCAGGAACTGCGCCAGCACGAAGACGGTGAGCAGGAACATGATCGCCAGCAACAGCGTCGACAGCGCGTCGACGAAGCCCGGCCAGTAGTCGATGCGACGGTCGGCGCGCCGTCTTGCCAAGGCCACGTCAGTGGACCCCTTGCTTCTTCAGCGCGTCGGCGATTTTTTCCAGCGTGTTGCGCATGGCCTTCTGCTCATCGGACTGGGCCTCGACCCAGTCGCGCATGATCTGCTGCTCGGAGCGCATGTTCTTCACCAGCCCCGAGATGCCGTCGGCAAGATTGGCCATGGCGGTGGCGACGCGCGGATTGGAGCCGCCGCCATTCTCCTGCAGGCTGCGCAGCCGTTCCGACAGCAGGCGGATGTCCTCGGAGGATTCGGTTGTTTTCGTCGTGTCGGAGACGACGATGTCCGACGACAGATCGGTGACCGAGGACAGCCAGTTTTCGAGCTCGGTGTAGAAACGGGTCTGGGCGCGGCCTGCCTGCAGGTCGAGGAAGCCGAGCACAAGCGAGCCGGAAAGGCCGAACAGCGAGGACGAAAACGCGGTGCCCATGCCGGCGAGCGGGGCCGATAGGCCCTGCTTCAGCGCGTCGAGCACGGCCGCGGCATCGCCGGTGCCCGGGTCCAGCGCCTCGATCGTCTCGCGGATCGAGGCGATGGTGTTGAGCAGGCCCCAGAAGGTGCCGAGCAGGCCGAGAAACACCAGGAGGCCGACCAGGTAGCGCGAGGTATCGCGGCTTTCGTCGAGGCGGGTGGCGATGGAATCGAGCATCGTGCGCATCGACGAGGTCGAGAAGGCCATCGAGGACGAACGGCCGATCATCGCCTTCATCGGCGCCAGCAGGACCGGCTCGGTGGTCTCGGAGCCGGCGCGGAAGGAATTGACCCAGCGTACCTCGCGGAACAGCCGTCCGACCTGGGCAAAGGCGAGCAGGATGCCGACCACAAGCACGCCGACGATAAGACCGTTCAGGCCGGGGTTGCTGGAGAAGGCGGTCGAGATCTGGCGGGTGAGGATGGCGGCGATGAAAGCGACGATGATGAGGAAGATCACCATGGTGAGCAGGAAGACCTGCGGGCTCGACAGCTTGTGCGGATCATAGACCAGGACGTCCGATCGCCTGCCGAAGGATCTGAGAAAAGCCATCCGTGCCCCGTTTCCGATGCCACCGCCGCAGAATTGCCGCGACTCTAAACGGAATTGTGACCAAATTGAATGGTGCTTGGCAATATGGCCGATAGGCCTGCGCCGCAGGCCTAGAACCGGATGATTTCAGGTCTGTTCGACCTGAAATCTGAATCCGTCTCTAAGTCAAAGAAATAGAGCATGATGTCGTCTGAAAACCGCTTCACACTTTTCGGCATCATGCTCTAGAACCGGTTGACGACGAGGCAGTCGACCATGGCGGCCAGATGCAGGCCGGCGCCGGTGACGACGAAGCCGTGCCAGACGGCATTGTGGAAGCGCAGGCCCTTCCAGGCAAAGAAGATGACACCCAGGGAATAGACGATGCCGCCGGCGATGAGCAGCGCGACCGAGGTCGTCGGCAGCGTCTCGACCAGCGGTCCAGCCAGCACCACGCCGCTCCAGCCGATGGCGAGGTAGAAGACGATGGCGAGCCGGTCGTAGCGGCCGGGCAGGAACATCTTGATGGCGATGCCGGCCGCTGCCGCGCTCCACACGACAACGATCATGGGCAGCGCCAGCGGCGAGTTGTCGAGCTGGGCGAGGAAGGGCGTGTAGGTGGCGGCGATCAGCAGATAGATCGCGGCATGGTCGAAGCGGCGCAGGATCCATTTCGCCGGCCAGGACACCGGCCACAGATTATAGGCCAGCGAAACCGAGAGCACGGTGAGCAGCGAGACGACATAGAACACCGCGGCGACATACTCGCCCGGACCGGAATGGAAGGCGGCCAAAGCCAGGAAGACGGAGCCGGCAGCGATCGCCAGCACGATGCCCACCGCATGGACGACACCGTCGGCAATCATTTCGGCGCGCGAATAGTGCCAGCGCCCCACAAAGGGGATCTCGATCTGGGTATCTGGCCGCGCGTCGCTCATCAAATGATCCTGCAACCCTAATCTGGGCGCTCGCGGACCAGTATTTCAAGCTTCGGTTGCGGTTTTGCGACTAAAGGCGCGCGTCCTTTCGACGCGCAAAGGACGCCATAGTCAGTCAGCGAGGTCAGTCAGCGAGCAGCCAATGGCTTCTTGACGGTCTTGAGCAAAGCGCGCTGGATGAGCTCGTTGCCGGCGACGACCTCGCCATTGTCGAGCATCTCCTGCCCGCCGCTCATGTCGGAGACGAAGCCGCCGGCTTCGCGCACCAGAAGCATCCCGGCGGCGATGTCCCAGGACGACAGGCCGGTTTCCCAGAAGCCGTCCATGCGTCCGGCCGCGACATAGGCAAGGTCGAGCGCGGCGGAGCCCAGACGGCGGACGCCGGAGACTTCGGCCATGACGTTGCGCAGCTCGATCAGGAAATTGCCGTGCTGGCCGCGGCCGAGATGCGGCACGCCGCAGCCGATCACCGCGTCGGTCAGCTTGGAGCGCCCGGCAACGCGCAGCCGGCGGTCGTTCATGAAGGCGCCGCCGCCGCGCTCGGCTGTGTAGAGCTCGTCCATCGCCGGATTGTAGACGACGCCGGCGACGACCTGGCCCTGGCGCTCAAGCGCGATCGACACCGAAAAGATCGGGATGCCGTGCAGGAAGTTGGTGGTGCCGTCGAGCGGATCGACGATCCAGCGGTGCTGGGCGTCCTCGCCTTCGACGGCGCCGCGCTCCTCCATCAGGAAGGCATAACCGGGCCGCGCCTTGGAGAGTTCGGTAAAGACGATCTCTTCGGCCTTGCGGTCGGCCTGGCTGACATAGTCGCCCGGTCCCTTCATCGAGACCTGCAGGTTCTGCACCTCGCCGAAGTCGCGCGACAGCGAGCGGCCGGCCTTCATCGCGGCCTGGACCATGACGTTGAGGAGAGCGGAACGCGCCATTTTTTCTTCCTGCTTTTCGCCGCCTAACCTTCAGCATGATCTTCTCCGAAAAGTCTGCAACTTTTTGCTGCGCTGACCTTCGGTTCGGGATCATGCTCTAGTCCGCGCGGCGCATGTAGGTGATTTCGTTGGTGTCGACGACGATGCGCTCGCCGGCCGAGATGAAAGGCGGCACCAGCACGCGGATGCCGTTTTCCAGCACCGCCGGCTTGTAGGAGGAGGCCGCCGTCTGGCCCCGCACCACCGGGTCGGCCTCGGTGATGGTCAATGTCACCTGGTCGGGCAGCGAAATGCCGATCGGCCGTTCCTCGTAGAGCTGCACTGTCACCATCATGCCGTCCTGCAGGAAGGCGGCGCGCTCGCCGACGAAGTCCTTCGCCAGCTCGAGCTGCTCGTAGCTTTCGGTGTCCATGAACACCAGCGCGTCGCCCTGCTCGTAGAGGAACGAAAAATCCTTCAGGTCGAGACGGATCTGCTCGACGGTCTCGGCCGAGCGGAAGCGCTCGTTGAGCTTGGTGCCGTTGATCAGGTTCTTCAACTCGACCTGGTTATAGGCGCCGCCCTTGCCTGGCTTGACGGTGTTGGTCTTGACCGCCACCCACAGCCCGCCATCGTGCTCGATGACATAGCCGGGACGGATTTCGTTGCCACTGATCTTGGCCATGATGAACTGATCCGAGTGAGATTTTTCTGGCGCGGGTCGCGCTTTGGCGCCTCCAAGACCACAAATTGCACATAGTGGCAAGGGAGGGAACCCAAGCGAGCCGCGGACATGCCGTCCGTGGCACCGCGCGTCAGGGCAGCCGGTTCGCCTTCTGCAGCGCCTGCCTGGTCTGGTCGTCGTCGAGACCCTGCAGGAAATCGTCCATCTGCGGGTCGATCAGCCCGGCGCGGCGGGCGACGATGTACCAGGCGCCGGCAAGGATCAGGTCCGGGTCGGTGCCGATGCCGCCCATATAGAGCTTGGCGAGGCGGTTCTGGGCGGCGACATTGCCGCCTTGCGCCGCCTGCTTCATCCAGGCAAAGCCCGATTTCAGGTCGCGCGGGCCGCCGCGTCCGTCGATCATCCAGGCGGCAAGGTCGACCTGCGCGGTGTCGTAGTTCTGCCTCGCGGCCTGCGCCAGGAGGATGCGCGCCTGGGCGTCGTCATGCGGCTTGCCGCCGACGCCATTGGCGTAGAGCTGGGCCATCGCGTATTGGGCATCGGCAAGGCCGGTGGCGGCCGCGCGTTCGTAATAGACGGCAGCTTTCACCAGGCCGGTGTCGCCCGGATCCTGCTGGACGAGCAGCTGGGCGAAGTTGAACTGCGCAAGCCGGTTGCCGGCCTCGGCCGAGGCCTGCATCAGCGCGAAGGCGCCCTTTTCGTCCTTCTTCACATAGCGGCCGTCGAGCAGCATCAGCGCATATTGGAACTGCGCCTCCGGCACGCCCTGTTCGGCGGCCAGCGCATACCATTTGCCGGCCTCGGCCGGGTTGAGCGGCACGCCCAGTCCGCGCGACAGGATTTCGGCCACCAGCGTCTCGGCGGCCGGATCGCCGTTCTTGGCGCGGTCCATGGCAAGGTTGTAGGCGGTCTTGTAGAGCCCGCGCTGGAAGGCCCCATAGGCGGCGTCCGGCTGTTTCGCGCCGAAGCGGTCGGGATTGACGGCGTCGACCGATGGCGGCGTCATGGTGGCCGGCTGCGGCAAGGTGTTCTGGATCGGCTTGTCGATATGCTGAGCGCCGCCGAACCTGCTCGCGTCCGGCACGCCAAGGTCCGGCGTGGCGGTGTTGGGCGTGGCTGTGTTGGGCGTGGCCGTATTCGGCGTGCCGGCGCTTGGGTCGCCGGCATCCGGCCGCGGCTGCGGCACCGGAACGGTCTGGGCTGCCATCGCGGCCGGCGCAAACGGACTGGCCAGAACCACCGGGCCCAGAACCACCAGGCCCAGGACCACCAGGCAAGGGACACGCAGGCGCATGTCAGCCCTCGAAGCGCGGCGCGGTTTCATCGAGCAGCGCATTGGCGGCGGCGATCGCCGCGCGCGGATCACGCCCGTCCGCAAACACGGCGCTGGACAGCGCCACGAACTCGGCGCCTGTCGCCGCCACAGCCTCGACGGAAGCAAGCTCGGAGCCGGCCATGACGATGCAGGGGATCGAGATCATCTCGGCCCACCATTCGCCGAGGGCGAGATTGCGGTGATGCGGCTCCGGCTTGTTGTCATAGCCGAAGCGGCCGAAGAACATGTAGTCGGGCCGTTCCTCGCCGAGTTCCAGCGCCTCGTCGCGTGTCTTGGCGCCGCCGACGCCGACCATCATCTTGCCGGCCACGCGCTCGATCGTCTCGGCCAGCTCCTGGCGTTTCACGTCGACATGGATGCCGTCGGCCTGGACGCGCCCGGCGACGCGGCTGTCGCCGGCGATGATCACAGCAATGCCGGCATTTTGAGCGATCGGCACGATCCTTTCGGCGAAGGCCTGGAAGGAGGCATCGTCCATGCCGTTGTCGGGCAGGATCAGCGAGGCGACGTCGCCGCCCTCGAAGGCCGCGCAGATCTGCTCGGCCGGCACGAGCGGCGGCACGATCAGCACGATGCGGCAGCGGTTGGGCGGGGTTAAATCGTTCATTGGCCTTCGGTCCCGGTTTCGCCTATGCCGGGCGAAGATGGTTGCATTGCGGCATAGAGCAAAGGGGGCGGCTTGAACAGCGGGCGTACGGAGCCAAAGCCAAAATGCTTAACCGGCGCTGCGGCTTGCGTTCCCCGTTTGGGTTTCGCGGACGGCGTTGGAAGACGAGAGGACGTCCGCTAGACCGTGATGGCGTTTCGTTGAATCGCCATCACGGTCCAACTCTTTTGTTAGGGCATGATCTTTCTCCGAAAACCGGTTCCCACTTTTCGGGATCATGCTCTAGATACGCCGGCAAAAGCAGGACAGGCCCATGGCGCAAAACATCTACGATCGCCCGGAATTCTTCGACGGCTATAGCCGGCTCGACCGCTCGGTCGAGGGCCTGGACGGCGCGCCGGAATGGCCGGCGCTGCGCGCCATGCTGCCCGATGTCAGCGGCTCGAGCATCGTCGATCTCGGCTGCGGGTTCGGCTGGTTCTGCCGTTGGGCGCGTTCGCATGGCGCAAGCGAGGTTCTCGGCCTCGACCTGTCGGAAAAGATGCTTGCCCGCGCACGCGCCGCCGGCTCCGACGATGCCATAAGCTATCGGCGCGCCGACCTCGATGCGCTCAGCCTGCCGAAGGCGCGTTTCGATCTCGCCTACAGCTCGCTTGCCTTGCACTATGTCGGCGATGCCGCGCGCCTGTTCGCGACGGTTCACGAGGCCCTGGTGCCCGGCGGAGCCTTCGTCTTCTCGACGGAACATCCGATTTATATGGCGCCGGCCAACCCGGGCTGGTCCGTCGATGCCGCGGGCAGGAAGACATGGCCGGTCGACCGGTATCTGGTCGAGGGACCGCGCACCACCGACTGGTTCACCAAGGGCGTGGTCAAACACCACCGCACCATCGGCACCACGCTCAATTTGCTCATCCAGGCCGGATTCAGCATCGAGCATGTCGAGGAATTCCGCCCGACGGACGAGCAGATCGCCGCCCGGCCGGAACTGGCTGAAGAGCTCGAGCGGCCGATGTTCCTGCTGGTCAAAGCGCGGCGGTGAACTGCTCCCCTAGAGCTCAAGCTTGTAGCCGATATGGCTGGCCTTGAAGCCAAGGCGCTCATAGAAGCGATGCGCGTCGGTCCGGCTCTTGTTGGTCGTCAGCTGGACGACGCGGCAGCCGCGCTCGCGGCATTTGTCGATAGCCCACTCGAACAGGCGCTGTCCCAAGCCCTCGCCGCGCCGCCCAGCCGCGACGCGCACCGCCTCTATCAGGCCGCGCCGGGCGCCGCGCAGCGACAGGCCGGCGATAAAGGTGATCTGCAGCGTGCCGACGACATCGTCGCCGTCGGTCATCACCGCGAGGAATTGGTTCGGATCGCCGTCTATCGCCGCGAAGGCGTCCAGATAAGCCCTCGACAGCGGCAGGCCGGCGTCTTCGCGCGCCTGGCCGAGAGCATCGTCGGCAAGCATCGCGACGATCACAGCAACGTCCGCTTCGCGAGCCCGGCGAATGCTGATGGCGCTCATGTCCACACCTCCAAGGCAGTGAGCCGACCGGCGATCCTGTGCAGCGCGGCCGGCTGCCAATGTCGGGCCGGCATAGCGGACGCCGGCATTAATGACTATCCCGACGGCGGTATTCTGCGCTATGGCTGAATTCCCGCCTTCTTCAACCTTCCCTTGCCGATGTCAGGCCTGCTCAGCGATCCGTGGTTCTATGCCGCCGCTATTCCGGCGGTGATCCTTGTCGGCCTGTCGAAAGGCGGCTTCGGCGGCGCCGTCGGCTTCGTCGGCGTGCCGCTGATGGCGCTGACCATGCCGCCGGTTCAGGCGGCCGCCATCCTGCTGCCGATCCTGTGCCTGATGGATATCGTTTCGGTGTGGACCTGGTGGGGCATCTATGACCGCAGGATGCTGGTCGACATGATGCCTGGCGCCGTCATCGGCATCGGGCTCGGCTGGCTGACCGCGGCCCTGGTCACCGAGGAGATGGTGCGGCTGATCGTCGGCGCGGTCGCGCTGGTGTTCGTGCTGCGCTGGATCTACCTGCAGTTCCGCCACGGCGCCGACCATGCGGCGGGGCCGAACCGCATTGCCGCCGCCTTCTGGGGCACGGTGGCGGGCTTCACCAGCTTCGTCGCCCATGTCGGCGGTCCGCCCTTCCAGGTCTATGCGCTGCCGATCCGGCTCGACCCGAAAGTGCTGTCGGGCACGGCGGCGATCTTCTTTGCCGCCACCAATGCGCTGAAGCTCGTCCCCTATTTCGCGCTCGGCCAGTTCGACACCACCAACCTGACGGCCTCGGCGGTGCTGATGCCGCTTGCGCCGCTGTCGACGATCGCCGGCGCCTGGCTGGTGCGCCGCATGCGGCCGGAGGTCTTCTATCCGTTCACCTACGCCACCGTCGCGGTGGTCGCCGCCAAGCTGCTGTGGGATGGCATTATAGGCCTGTGGTGAGATGGCCGTCAGGCCATCTCACCACAGAGATTCAAGCGGCGCTCGGCACCATCTGGCGGCTGCCGCCGAAGGCCAGCGCGGCGCCCAGCGCAACCACCATCGCCATGCCGGCCAGGGTGCCGATGTCGTGCAGGGTGGGCTTCAGCACCATGTCGGCGATGATCACCAGCATCACCGCATAGTCGAGGCGCGCCCAGCTCATCATGCGCTGGCCGATGGCAAGGACGGCCGGCGTCACGCCTTGCTCGGCGACCATGGCGCCCATGCGCTCGCCGGTCGGCTTGAAGATCAACATGCCGATCGAGAAGGTCGTGGCATAGCCGACGAGGCCGATGACGATCCACAAATCGGCAAAGCCGACCCAGAAGCCGCACATGATGAGGCCGAAGACCAGCGTCAGCATCGACATGGGGGCGAAGAACCTGCCGCCGAGCTGTCCGCTGGCGCGCATTGCCTGCAGCTTGTCCTCGATGTTGCCGGCTCGTTCGGCGAGCACGCCGAGCAGAAACAGCACGAAGCCGCCGCCGACCCACAAAATAGCCGAAACGACGTGAAGGAATTTGACGATCGAATACCAATCCATGGTTTGCTCCCGGATATCCCGTATGATTTCGAGCGACGCGGATTTGCGCGCCGCTTCAGAGGAGCGGGCTTTTGCGTGGCGCGTGTTTCGGAACGATGCCGCGGCGGCAGCCAACATGTTACGGCCGACACGATCGGCGTTCGAAAAATCCGGTTTTCGATGGTTCCGGGCGGCGAAACCGGCTGTCCTGTTCCGGCACAGGAAAGCGCGTTCGCTTAAAAAATCGCCGCCGCGTTAAGGGTTCATTAAGCTTTACGGGCGTTTACTATGCGCATCCAGTTTTGCTGGATTCTTACCGAGTGGTTGGAGCCACTTTGTTTGACGCCTCCCTGTTAAACTCCTGAGAGCCGCCTTATCCGCGGCTCTTTTTTTATCTGCTGCCGGCTGGCCGGCGCCATCCGCTCGCGGATGGCTGGAACGATGCGGCGTTAACCGTTTGTTAAACATGCGCTTGCCTTCATGGGTATCGAAGCGCATTTTCAAGCCTCAGTCATTTAGGGTGCGGGCCACGTCGGCAAGGATGCCGAATCGGCTGGCGGCAGTGCAGGGGCGTATCGATGAACGAGCCTTCGAAGGGCAGCGCGAAAACCATCAAACTGGCGGAGCGCCGGGTTTTCTCCCAATCCTTCAAGCCGCTCTACCAGGAAGGCATGGGGCTGGTCGAGCAGGCCGCCGAATATCTCGATGGCAAGGGCAGGCTCGAAGCCAAGAAATTGTCGCGCACGGCCGCGACCCTCTATGCGGCCGAATCGATGCGGCTGACCACGAGGCTCATGCAGGTCGCCTCCTGGCTGCTTTTGCAGCGGGCGGCGAATTCCGGCGAGATGACGCGCGACCAGGTGGCTTCGGAGAAATCCAAGGTGCGTCTCGACACCGCGTCCGCGCATGACGAGGCGCTTGGCTGGAACGAGCTGCCCAAGGATTTTCTGGATCTCGTGACGCGCTCGCTGCGCCTGCAGGCGCTGGTGCGACGCATGGACGAGGAAATCTATGGCGGCGTCATCAGCGAGACGCACGTCCCCAGCCGACGGGCCAACCCGGTTTCCGACCAGATCAGCCTCTTGAACACGGCGTTCGCGCGCGGCTGAAATCGCGTCAGCAACAATAGCGCCGCGCGGAACGGGAACCGGCATACGCTTGATCGCCCCGCGATTCGGCGAGCCGTTTTGGCCGCAAATCGAACGCGTGCGACGCTGATCGCTCTTCGAGATCGGGCAGCCGTCATCGCATTTTAAGGCCATGCCGACCTTCGTGAGAAGGATCGCCCTTGCCTTGAAGCGAGGGGACCCTAGTTGGGGCCGTTCGCCGCAGCCGGGTCGACCCGAGCCGGTCTTGCAAAAAATCACCGTCACTGTGACCAAAGCAGATTGCGAGGCTTGATCCCGTGCATTCGCCATTGGACCGCATCCCGGTATCGATCATCATCCCCAACTACAACTACGAACAGTTCCTGGGGCGCGCCATCGACAGCGCGTTGGAGCAGGACCACCGAAATGTCGAGGTCGTGGTCGTCGACGACGCATCGACGGACGCGTCGGTGGCCGTCATCGAATCCTATGGCGACAAGATCCGTCCGTGCCTCAGGCGCAGGAATGGCGGGCATGCGGCTGCGTTCAACACCGGGTTCGAGGCGAGCACCGGGGAGATCGTCCTTTTCCTCGACGCCGACGACTATCTCTATCCGAACGCCGTCTCCGAGGTGCTGGACGAGTGGGACGCGGATGTCGCCCAGGCGCAGTTCAGATTGCATCTCGTGGATGAGGACCAGCATATCAAGGATGTCTTTCCGCCTCCGGAACAGCCGTTCGACTCGGGCGACGTCGTCCCGGAATTGCTGCGCAAGGGGCGGTACCAGACTACGGTGACAAGCGGGCTGGCGTTCGACCGCGAGGCGCTGGAACCGATAATGCCGATGCCCGAAAGCGATTTCCGGCAAGGCGCCGATGGCTATCTCGCGACGCTCGCGCCGCTCCACGGAGAGGTGAAATCCATCGACACCTGCCTTGGCGCCTACCGCATCCACGGTTCCAACCATTCGGTCTTTGCCGACAAGCTTGCCGAGCGGGCGCGCTGGCGCGTTGAGCATGACTTCCGGCGCCTTGAAGCCTTGTCCGGCCGGGCGGCCGAGATCGGCTTGACCGTGCCGCCGGATGCCGGCCTTCGCGATCCGGTTCATCTGGAAGAGCGGCTGGCTTCGCTCTGCGTCGACGAGCCCCAGCATCCGGTTGAAACCGACTCCCGCCTGGGACTGGCAAGAGCGGGCGCCGCCGCCAGTCTGGAAATGAACGCGTCCTGGCGGCGGCGGGCGGCGCTGGCGACCTGGTTCCTCTGCATCGGACTCCTCCCCCGGCGCATGGGCAATGCAGTCCTGGCATGGAAACTTGTCGCATCGTCCAGGCCGGCATTTCTCACGCGGCTGTCGAAATCCATCCGTCGTGTGACGAACTAGGTCCGGGATTTCGGGCACGCCAGCCCGTGAACGCCAGCTTGATGGGATCTTCGAATGCCACCTTAGAGTCGCGATCGTTTCTGGTTTGTTCACATTTCGCTGGCATCGCTTGCCGCCAAGGCTAAACTTGGCGCATGGGGGAAGCGATTCGCATCATCGGCATCGATCCGGGGCTGAGGCGCACCGGTTGGGGTATTATCGACAGCGTGGGCAATTCGCTGCGCTTCGTCGCGTCCGGCACGGTACGGTCCGACGAAAAGGAGTCATTGGCGAGGAGACTCTGCCAGCTGCATGACGGTTTGGCCGAGGTGCTGCACCAAGCCATGCCGGATGAAGCGGCGGTCGAGCAGACTTTCGTCAACAAGGACGCCACGGCGACGCTGAAGCTCGGCCAGGCGCGCGGCATCGCCATGCTGGTGCCGGCGCGCGCCGGGCTGGTGGTCGCCGAATACGCCCCCAACGCGGTCAAGAAGGCGGTGATCGGCGTCGGCCACGGCGAGAAGAAGCAGATCCATATGATGGTCAAGGTGCTGATGCCGAAGGCGATCTTCGACACGGACGACGCCGCCGACGCCCTTGCCATCGCCATCTGCCACGCGCATCACCGCCCGAGCGCGGCCTATCGCATGGCGGCGCTGGCGTGAGGGGACAATCATGATCGGCAAGCTGAAGGGCACTCTGGACGAGATCGACGAGGATAGCTGTCTCATCGACGTGCACGGCGTCGGCTATGTGGCGCATTGCTCGGCGCGCACGCTTGCCGCGCTGCCGTCGCCTGGCGAGGCGGTGGTGCTGTTCATCGAGACCTATGTGCGCGAGGACATGATCCGGCTCTATGGCTTCCAGAGCGGACTGGAGCGCGAGTGGTTCCGGCTGCTGATGAACAATGTGCAGGGTGTCGGCGCCAAGGTGGCGCTGGCTATCCTGTCGACGCTGGCGCCGGCCGATCTCGCCAATGCGATCGCGCTGCGCGACATCGCCATGGTTTCCCGCGCTCCCGGCGTCGGCAAGAAAGTGGCCGAGCGCATCGTCACCGAATTGCGCAGCAAGGCACCGGCCTATGCGGGTGAGGCCACCGGCACGATCGGCCTCAAGCAGGAGCTCGGCGAAGGCGTCGCGGCCGCGCCGATCACCGACGCCGTCTCCGCGCTCGTCAATCTTGGCTATTCGCGCGACATCGCGGCGAATGCGGTTGCGGCCGCGCTGAAATCGGCCGGTGAGGGCGCGGATGCGTCCAAGCTGATCCGCTTCGGCCTGAAGGAACTGGCGCGGTGAGGCCGCGCTTGTCCCGCCGTCGGTCCTATGCAAGGAAGGCGGCATGAGCCTTTCGCCCCGCCTCATTGCCCCCGATAAGCGTGGCGAGGATGCCGACCAGACGCTGCGGCCACAGTCGCTCGACGAGTTCGTCGGCCAGGCCGCGGTGCGCGCCAATCTCAAGGTCTTCGTCGATGCCGCCAAGGGCCGCGGCGAGGCGCTCGACCACGTGCTGTTCGTCGGCCCGCCGGGTCTCGGCAAGACGACGCTGGCGCAGATCATGGCGCGCGAGCTCGGCGTCAATTTCCGCTCGACCTCCGGCCCGGTCATCGCCAAGGCCGGCGATCTCGCCGCGCTGCTCACCAATCTCGAGGAGCGCGACGTGCTCTTCATCGACGAGATCCATCGCCTCAATCCGGCGGTCGAGGAAATCCTCTATCCGGCGATGGAGGACTTCCAGCTCGACCTCATCATCGGCGAGGGGCCGGCGGCGCGCTCGGTCAAGATCGACCTTGCCCGTTTCACCCTGGTCGCGGCGACGACGAGGCTCGGGCTCCTGACCAATCCGCTTCGCGACCGGTTCGGCATTCCGGTGCGGCTCAATTTCTACACGGTCGAGGAGCTGGAGCTGATCGTTCGCCGCGGCGCCCGCATCCTGTCGATGCCGCTCGGCGACGACGGCGCGGTGGAGATCGCGCGCCGCGCACGCGGCACGCCGCGCATTGCCGGCCGGCTGTTGCGCCGGGTGCGCGACTTCGCCAGCGTCGCCGGCGCAGATCATGTCGACAGGAAGATCGCCGACGAGGCGCTGACCAGGCTCGAGGTCGACGCGCTCGGCCTCGATGCGCTCGACCGCCGCTATCTGTCGATGATCGCGCGCAATTTCGGCGGCGGGCCGGTCGGTATCGAGACGATAGCGGCCGGGCTCTCCGAGCCGCGCGACGCGATCGAGGACATCATCGAGCCTTATCTCATCCAGCAAGGCTTCATCCAGCGCACGCCGCGCGGCCGCGTGCTGACCGCGAACGCCTGGCGCCATCTCGGTCTCGACCCGCCGAAGGACATCGCCCAGCAGCAGATCGGCCTGTTCCAGGAAGAGTAACGCAGATTTGTTCGCCGTTCGGCCGCGCAACGGCCGGTCTGCGCAGAATCTGCGCGCCTCGGCCTAGCTGAGGGCGCAATTGCCGCCTTTAAGCCAGGCTTGTTGGATGGAATACCAAGGGCTTGGGGCTGACCTATGATCACCAGACGCGCCTTCCTGCGCCTTGTTGGCGGCTCGGCCTTCGCCATGGTGTCGCTCGGCGCCTATGCGGTCGGCATCGAGCCGATGCTGCTGACCCATGTGAAGCGCTACACGCTGACGCCGCCGCACTGGCCGGCCGGGCTCAAGCTGCGTGTCGTGGCGCTGGCCGACATCCATGCCTGTCGGCCCTGGATGACGCCGGAGCGGATCGCGGCGCTCGCCGAAGAGGCCAATGCGCTGCAGCCGGACGTCATCGTCATGCTTGGCGACTACCCCGCCGGGACCCGGATTGTGACCGGCTGGGTGAACGCGTCGGAATGGGCGTCCGCGCTCTCCGGGCTCAAGGCGCCGCTCGGCGTGTTCTCGATCCTCGGCAATCATGACTGGTGGGAGGACCGCTCAGCGCAGGCAGCGGGGGCAGGGCCGACCATTTCTCGCAAGGCGCTGGAGGCCGTCGGCATTCCGGTGCTCGAGAACGACGTCGTGCGCCTGGAAAAGGACGGCCAGGGCTTCTGGATCGCCGGCCTGGCCGACCAGATTGCGCTGTTGCCGGACCGGGCGAAGGGCCGCTATGGGCTCACCGGCCTCGACGACCTTCCCGGCACACTCGCCAAGGTCGGCGACACCGATCCCATCATCCTGCTTGCGCATGAGCCGGATATTTTTCCGAAAGTGCCCCGGAGGGTCTCGCTTACCTTGTCGGGGCACACGCATGGCGGACAGGTGCGGCTGTTCGGCTATTCGCCGGTCGTGCCCTCCGCCTATGGCAACCGCTACGCCTACGGCCACGTCGTCGAGAACGACCGCAACCTGATCGTTTCGGGAGGGCTGGGCTTCAGCATCGCCCCGATACGTTTCGGGGTGCGGCCGGAGATCCTGCAGATCGACCTTGGCTAAAGCGCGTCGCGCTGAAACGGATTCAGGCGACGCGCTTTAAGTCTTTGTTTTGATGCATGTCGTTCCCCCAAAACCGCTGCGCACTTTTGGGCGACATGCATTAGTTCCCCGGCACAGGGATTTTGACCGGCCGGCTCTGTTTGCGTTGGCAGGTGGCATGCGTTGGAGATTGGGCGAAACGCCTTCGCGATCCATGCCGTGGCCCTTGATCGAAGGTGCTTCGGAGCAAAATTCCGCACCGTGGCGGCGCTTCCAAGTCACGGAATGGATTCTATGGTCTGCGCGCGTCGCTTCGCTCCTTGCTCCGCCATGGAATGACGACGTTGGGGCGGCTTCAACCCCCAAGCCCCTCAGCGCAGCGACCTGATCATATCCATCACGTCCGGCTCGGCCTTCTCGCCGTCGAAGGCGTCGACGATGCCGAAGGCGCCGCCATAGCTCCAGACCGACCAGGAAAAGCCATGCGCCTCGGCGCGGGCTATCATGTCGCGCGCATAGGCGGCGCGGTATGCGGCCGGCATGACGAAGCCGTTGCCATATTCCTTGCGGATCATGCCGAATTCGCCGAGCGTGATGTCCTGCGGTTTGACGCCGTTGGCCTTCGCCCAGGCGTCGACCGTCGCGAACGGTTGATCCATCACGCCGAGCAGCTTCTCGGGGGTATCCAGGGCCGCGACCTGCTCGTCGAGATAGCTGAGCAGGCCGCTCCGTCGCGCCCAGGGCGCCTCGGCCCTGATCCGGTCGCGGATCGTGTCCAGCGTCATGTCCAGTTGCGCCTTCGGAACGGCCGTCAGCGGGTATGGCAGGCCGGTGACGTATTGGATGAAATCGCCGGCCCAGGTCGCGCCCTGATGCGTCAGAAGGAATGGATCGTAGGAGTGAAAGGTCCAGATGATGTTGTCATCCGCGATGGTTTTGGGATCGATCCTGGACAGCGACTCCGCGTTCGAATAGCAGCCGCCGGTCAATATGAGCGTGAGCCTGGTGGCCGAGGCGCGCGCAGCCGCGAAAAGCTTCTTCTGGCGGTCGGGCCAAAGATTGGTGCGGTTCGCGTCGCAATCGACGATCGGCTCGTTCATCAGCTCCAGCGCGACCTGATTGGGGTCTTCCTTGGCCAGCGTCCGCGCCATGTTGCGCACCAGCTCGGCATAGGCGTCGAAGACGGCAGGATCGTCCATCACCTGCCCCATGCCGATCTTGCGGTTGCCGCCTGCGGGGATCAGATGCAGGTCGACGACCACCTTGAGCCCGGCGCGGTTGATCATGCGCGCCGAGTCCAGCACGCTGGCATAGAGGCCGTCGCGAAGGGCCGTGGTCTGCTCCGAAAGAAAGGGCGCGGGATCGACCGGCATGCGCAGGAAGTCGAGGCCGGCATCCTTGAGCGCCTTGAAGTCGTCCTCCTTGAGGAATTTGCGCCACTCCGGATAGGGCAGGATCGCCTGGCGCTCGCCCCATTTGTCCTCGGCCGGCCAGGTCACCCACTGGTCGAGATTGAGGCCGCGTTTCATCGAGAACGTCGCCGCCCCGGCCGGCAACGCCAAAGCGGCAAACGCAAGCAGCGCCGCCAGCAAGGTCTTGATCATCGTGCCCAACAGTGCCATCCCGTTCCCGCGCGAGAAACAGTGCGTGTCGCCGAAAAGTGTGCAGCGGTTTTTGGGACAACGACACGCATAGAAAAATGCCTAAAGCCCGCGGGCCTTAGGTGCCTTTCTGGGCCGAAAAAGGAAAGCGCGATGGACGATCATGGTGAATCGGCGGCGCTCAGCGCCGGGCTTTCCGGCGCGCTGACGGATTTCGGCCATCGGCTGATGGCCAGGGTCTACTATGCCGACACCGATTTCTCCGGCGTCGTCTACCATGCGCGCTATCTCGAATTCCTCGAGCGCGGCCGCTCCGACTATCTGAGGCTGACCGGCGTCCATCACACCGAGCTCCTGGACGGCAAGCATGGCGAGCGCATCGTCTGGGTGGTGCGGCGCATGGAGATCGACTTCCGTTCGCCGGCGCGCATGGACGATATCCTCACCATCGACACGCGCACCGACGATATTTCCGGCGCCCGCATCTTCATGGGCCAGCAATTGAAGCGCGGCGGCGATGTGCTGGTCGAGGCGAAAGTCGAAGCGGCGATCGTCGGCGAAAGCGGCCGGCCGAAGCGCTTTCCGAAGGAATGGATTGCGGCTTTTATGCCTCGGGCAAGCTGATATTCGGGTGAGGCCGGCCTGACCAGAATCTCAGCTTGCCTTTGCATCGCACCTCGCCCGCTAGCCCTGGCCATGCGCGGCAATGCGCCGCGCCTTACGTCCTAACCCATCCTTAACCATAACGGTTCATGAAGGAATTGGCGAAGATTGGCGCAATCCGTGCGCCTTCCTTTCACCAATATTTGCCTCGAAAAGGCCGCGAAACGGTGCATTCGGGGCTTATCCCGCAAGCTTCAAGCTTCGCGCGATCGGACCAAAGGAATGCCCATGGGCCAGCCGCCAGCGATGCCCGGAAAACCTTAAGGACTTAAGTCATGGAAAACATCGCACTCGCCGACCCGGGCGCGCATCTGTCGATCTGGGCGTTGTTCATGCAGGCCGGCTGGGTGGTCAAGCTGGTCATGATCGGCCTGCTCTGCGCGTCGATCTGGACCTGGGCCATCATCATCGACAAGCTCGTCGCCTATAGCCGGATGAAGTTGGCGCTGAACCGCTTCGAACAGATATTCTGGTCCGGGCAGTCGCTTGAAGACCTCTACCGCACGCTGGCCGACCGCAAGACCACCGGCATGGGCGCGATCTTCGTCGCCGCCATGCGCGAATGGAAGAAGAGCTTCGAAAAGGGCGCGAAATCGCCGCTGGCGCTCCAGACCCGCATCGACAAGGCCATGGACCTGGCGCTGACACGCGAGATGGAAAGGCTGGAGGGCCGCCTCGGCTTCCTCGCCACCACCGGCTCGGCCGCGCCCTTCATCGGGCTGTTCGGCACCGTCATCGGCATCATGACGTCGTTCCAGGCGATCGCCGCCTCGAAGAACACCAGCCTGTCGGTGGTGGCGCCCGGCATCGCGGAAGCGCTGCTCGCGACCGCGATCGGCCTGCTCGCGGCCATTCCGGCGGTCATCGCCTACAACAAGCTGTCATCGGACGCGAACAAACTCGGCGTGCGCATGGAAGGGTTCTCGGACGAGTTCTCCGCCATACTCTCGCGCCAAATCGATGAAAAAGTAGCGCAGAAGGCCTGAGGAACGATCATGGGGATGTCTGCTGCTGGCGCAGGTGGCTCGGGGCGAGGTGGGCGCGGCCATAGGCGCCGTGGCCGTCACCATGCCCTGATGTCTGAAATCAACGTCACGCCGATGGTCGACGTGATGCTGGTGCTGTTGATCATCTTCATGGTCGCGGCGCCGCTGCTCACCGTCGGGGTGCCGATCGACCTGCCGGACACGCAGGCCAAGGCGATGAATGTCGACACGCAGCCGATAACCGTTTCGATCGACGCCGCGGGCAAGATTTTCTTGCAGGAGACCGAGATCCCGATCGACGAATTGGTGGCCAAGCTGCAGGCGATTTCCAAGACCGGCTATGACGAGCGCATCTTCATCCGCGGCGACAAGTCGACGGACTATGGCACGGCGATGAAGGTCATGGCCCGCATATCGGCGGCCGGCTACAAGAATATCGGCCTGGTCTCGCTGCAGGAACAGGATCAGTAGACGCCAAATGCGGACCGGTCTCACCTCTTCGGTGATCTTGCACGCGGTGGCGCTGGCCTTCGGGCTGTTCACGCTGTCGTCGCCGCCGGCGATGCCTGCCTCCGACGTGGAGTCGGTGGCGGTCGACATCGTGCCGATGGAGGCGATCGCACAGACGCTGCAGGGCGACAAGAAGTCGGTGATGCATGACAAGCCGGCGCCTGTTCCGACGAAGCGCCCGGATGTCGTTCCAGATGCCCAGAAAGTCGGCGAGAACACCGTCGACACCGACAAGCCGGTGACGGACGAAGCCAAGCCGAAGCCAGTCGACAAGACGGCGGCGCCGCCGCCCGCGCCGACGCCGGTCGAGAAGCCGGCGGTCGAGGACGTGCCGAAGCCGCAGGAGAAGCCGAAGCCGACCCCGGCGACCGAGGTCGCGCCGACGCCGACGCCGAAGGAAGAGGTCAAGCCCGAGCCGGTCAAGCAGACGGAGCCCAAGCCGACGCCGGCCAAGCAACCGGCGCCGACTCCGCCGAAGGACACAACCGCCGCTATCCCGAAGGAAGAGGTGAAGCCGGACGCGGTGGCCGAGGCGATCTCGCAGGATCAGCCCACGGATGAGGCGAAGCTGCCGGATTCAGCACCCGCGCCGGAAGCGCGGCCGAAGCCGCAGCCGGCCCAGGCCGAGAGCGCCAAGGCGCCGGACCGCAAGGACGCCGACAAGCCGGTAAAGGAAGCGTCTTCCAAGAAGAAATCGGACGAGAAGCAGTTCAACGCCGACGAGATAACGGCCCTGCTCGACAAGCAGAAGCCATCCGGCGGCGGCGCCAAGCGCTCGACCCAGCAGGCCTCGCTCGGCGGCGAAAAGGATCAGGGCCAGAAGCTCTCCCGGTCGGAGCAAGGAGCGCTGGAGGATCAGCTCGGTGGTTGCTGGACGCTTCCGGTCGGCCTCGAAGGATCCGAGGACTTCACCGTGGTCATCCGTTTCAACCTGAACGCCTCCGGCAAGCTGGAGGGCCGCCCGACCGTCGAAAAGTCCAGCGGCAACCCTCAATTCGACGCCAGCGCGGTTCGCGCCGTGCAGAAATGCGATGTCGCCGGGCTGCAGGTTCCCGCCGGCAAGCAAGACATCTGGTCCGACGTTCGCGTCAACTTCGATCCAAGGGCGATGCTTGGCCTGTAGCCTGAGCACCCAAAAAATCAGCAAGAGAAGCGAGAAGACATGAAATCCATCCTCAAGCCGCTCCTGATGGTCGCCGCAATGGCGGTAGGCATAATTTCCGTCGCCACCTTGCCTGCTCGGGCAACCCTCGAGCTCAACGTCAACAAAGGCAATGTCGAGCCGATGCCGATCGCCATCCCCGACTTTCAGGGAGGACTTGGGCCACAGATATCGGAAATCGTAGCCGCCGATCTGAAACGGTCAGGACTGTTCGCGCCGATCGACAAGGCCGCCTTCGTCGAAAAGATCACGAATCCGGATGCCCAGCCCCGTTTCGACGACTGGAAAGTCATCAATGCGCAGGCGCTGGTCACCGGCAGCGTGAGCAAGGAGGCGGATGGCCGCATCCGCGCCCAGTACCGGCTGTGGGATATCTTTGGCAACACGCAGCTGGCCGGCGAGCAGTTTTTCGCCAACGACGCCAATCAACGCCGTGTCGCGCACATCATCGCCGATGCGATCTATGAGAAGATCACCGGCGAGAAAGGCTATTTCGATACCCGCGTCGTCTTCGTCGACGAATCCGGAGCCAAGAACGCGCGCAAGAAGCGCCTCGCCATCATGGACCAGGACGGCGCCAATGTGCGCTATCTGTCCGACGGCCGCGCTATCGTCCTGACGCCGCGCTTCTCGCCGAACCGGCAGGAAATCACCTATATGTCCTATGAGAGCGGACAGCCGAAAGTGTATCTCCTGCAGATCGAAACCGGGCAGCGCGAGCTGGTCGGCAATTTCCCGGGCATGACGTTCGCGCCGCGCTTTTCGCCCGATGGCCAGAAGGTGATCATGAGCCTGCTGCGCGACGACGGCAATTCCAACATCTTCGCCATGGACCTGAGGAGCCGGTCGACCACGCGGCTGACCGATTCGACCGCCATCGACACCTCGCCCTCCTATTCGCCGGATGGCTCGCAGGTCGTCTTCACCTCCGACCGCGGCGGCGGCAGCGGCCGCTCGCAGATCTACGTCATGGGCGCGGACGGCTCCAACCCGCACCGCATCTCCTTCGGCGACGGCGTCTATTCGACGCCGGTCTGGTCGCCGCGCGGCGACCTCATCGCCTTCACCAAGCAGAGCGGCGGCGAATTCCAGATCGGCGTCATGAAGACCGACGGCTCGGGCGAGCGCATCCTGTCCTCCGGCTTCCAGCAGGAGGGCCCGACCTGGGCGCCGAACGGCCGCGTGCTGATGTTCTTCCGCGACGCCGGCGGTGGACCCAAGTTGATCTCGGTCGATCTCACCGGCCGCAACGAGCAGCAGATCCCGACCGCGAACTACGCTTCGGATCCGGCTTGGTCGCCGCTTCTTGAGTAGGAACTGAGGAACTGAAGAACTGAAGAACTGAAGAACTGAAGAACTCGGGAACTGGGGAATGGAGAAGCCAGGGCGCTTCGTTGAGCGCGGGCGAGACTTGGAAGCCTACAAACGCGCTTACGCAGTCTCTCTCGAGGTGCATAGAGCCACCCTTACTTTTCCAAAAATTGAGCAATACGCGCTATCTGATCAATTGCGTCGCTCGAGTAAAGGCATATGTGCCAATCTGGCTGAGGGATTTGCCAAGCAAAGCCACTCCAAAGCTGAATTCGCTCGCTTCGTTTCGATGGCGATTGGATCATGCAGCGAAGCGGAGACGTGGATATCTTACGCGTTTGACCTTCAATACATCTCTCGGCCCCAACTCGACGCTTGGCGGCAGTCCTATGCCCAAATCCATGGGATGCTCGTGAGCCTTCGAGAGAAGCTGGCTTGATCCCCTTTTCTTCAGTTCCTCAGTTCTTCAGTTCCTCAATTCCTCTTTTTTTCATGTTTTGGCCGCATTTCCGCCTACGGTCCGCACGCAATGTGAGCCCGACAAAAACGGCCGAGGACGGCGGCTCGAAACCAAACATTAACCGTGTTTCTTGAATGCCGGTTAACCCAAACGTGGTTACTGGGTGATCAACGAAATCACTTATATGCGAAGGAGAGGCGGCATGGGCCGTATCGCAGCACTTACCAGAAACCCGGCGATGATCGCGCTCGTGGCGGCTCTCGCCATCACCGGCTGCGCGTCGAAGAAGACCCCGAACAGCGCGGCCGATCTCGGCCTCAACGGTGCCGGCGCCGCGACGCCGGGCTCGGCGCAGGACTTCACCGTCAACATCGGCGACCGCATCTTCTTCGATACCGATTCCGCGTCGATCCGCGCCGATGCGCAGACCACGCTGGGGCGCCAGGCGCAGTGGCTCAACCAGTATCGCCAGTACGCGATCGTCATCGAAGGCCATGCCGACGAACGCGGCACGCGTGAGTACAATCTGGCGCTGGGCGCCCGCCGCGCCGCCGCCACGCGCGACTTCCTGGTTTCCAAGGGCGTCCCCGCCAGCCGCCTGAAGACGATTTCCTACGGCAAGGAGCGTCCGGTCGCGGTCTGCGACGACATCTCCTGCTGGTCGCAGAACCGCCGCGCCGTCACCACGCTTTCCGGCGCCGGCTCCTGATCGATTTTCGCCAATGGCGCCAGGCGGCCCCGGCGGCAAAAATACAACATCCCAAAATGAAAGGCGGCCTCAGGGCCGCCTTTTTCATTTGCAACGGCTTGAAACAAAATTTGGCCGAAGTCTCGCGTCCTGCTATGAGCGCGAGGGCGCTTCCTCCCACTGTTTGATTTGGAAAGGCGCATCAGGCCAACACCCACCGCGAGAGACAGAATGCATTTCAGAACGGTCCTGAGCGGCACGCTTGCGCTGCTGCTCGTATCAAGCCTCCCGAGCCTTGCCGCCTCGGCCGACAGCGCCGCGCGGGCCTCCGACGCCGGGTTCACCTTCCATCTGCCGACGCTCGGCATCTTCGGCGACAAGAAGAAGCCGGAGCAGGCGCAGCTCGCCCAGGACAGCAGCGGCGGCATGACGGGGCTGGAGGACCAGCTTCGCCAGATGAACGGCAAGATCGAGGAGCTCAACTTCCAGATCCTGCAGATGCAGGAACAGATGCGCAAGCAGCAGGAAGACAACGAGTTCCGCTTCCAGCAGCTCGAAGGCGGTTCGCAAGGCGGCGCCAAGCCGGCCGGGCAGAAGAAATCGGAGGCCGCGCCCCAGGGCGGGAACGGCAATGACGGCAACACCAATCTCGGCGATGCCGGCGCCGGCGATGCCGGAACCGACAACAGCGTCGCCCAGGCCCCGGCGACGCAGGCGCCGGCCGACGCGGGCGGGCAAAATGGCGGCGGCAAGAGCGTCGGCGACGTCATCGTGGAATCGCAGACCGGCGATCCCGGCAAGCTGATCACCGGCGCGCCGCCGAAGGATTTCGGCACTATCACCGTCGACAAGAACGGCAATGTCGTCAATGCCGAGACCGGTTCGCAGGCCAGCGCGCCGGCGGAAGCCCCGGCGGCCACCGCAAACGCTCCTTCCGCCGAGACGCCGGCCAAGAAGAACAAGGCCGGCGACACGCAAGTCGCCGCCCTGCCGTCGACCAACGATCCCGACGAGCTCTACCGCAACTCCTACCAGTTCATCCTGTCGGGCGATTACCCGACCGCCGAACAGGGTTTTCGCGATCATATTTCGCGCTTCCCCAAGGACGCCAAGGCGGCGGATGCGCATTACTGGCTGGGCGAGTCGCTGCTCGGCCAGCAGAAATACCGTGACGCGGCCGAGATCTTCCTCGCCGCCAGCAAGGAATACCCGAAGGCCAAGAAGGCGCCCGACATGCTGCTCAAGCTCGGCGTTTCGCTGGTCGGCCTGAAGCAAAACGACGTGGCCTGCGCCACCTTCAGCGAGATCGGCAAGCGCTATCCCGACGTTTCCGGCGCGCTCAAGGAACGCATCAAGCAGGAAAAGGCTCTGGCGGCGTGCTGACGCCCGATACCAAAGCTCACTTTTCAGACCACCTTTTCTCCGACCTAGACTTTTCGACCGGCGCCGTTGCAGCCGTGTCCGGCGGCAGCGACTCGACCGCCCTGCTTATTCTCCTCAAGGATTACTTCGATCGGACCGCATCGGGCGCCAGGCTGCTCGCGGTGACCGTCGATCATGGCCTAAGGCCAGGTTCGGCCGTCGAGGCGCGGCAGGTTGCCCGTTTCTGCGCCGAGCGCGGCATCGCGCATCGCATTCTCGCCTGGCACGGCGACAAGCCCGCGACCGGTCTGCCGGCCGCCGCGCGCGAGGCGCGCTACAGGCTGCTTGCCGAAGCGGCCGATGCCGAAGGCATCAAGCTGATCCTGACCGGCCACACCGCCGACGACCAGGCCGAGACGGTGCTGATGCGGCAGGCGCGCGACGATGAAGGCCGGGGCCTCGCCGGCATGGCGCCCGCCACGCTGCACGACTGGCGAACATGGATCGTGCGGCCGCTGCTCGGCATAAGGCGCGCGGCGCTGCGCGAGATGCTGCGGGCTCGCGACATCGGCTGGATCGAGGACCCGACCAATGAAGATGCCCGCTTCGAGCGGCCGCGCGTGCGGGCAAAGCTCGCGCACGGCGAGGGCGAACAGCGTATCGCCGAAGCGCTGGCGAAAGCAGGACAGGCGGCCGGTGAGCGCCACGACATCGGCCACCGCGCCGCCGTGCTCATCGACGCCTTTGCCGGCAGCCCGGTTCCGGGCCTCATTCGCCTGGATCGCGAATTCTCCGCGCATGCGGATGGCGAGGCGGCCATCTATGCGCTCCGCATCCTTTTGGCCGCGGTCGGCGGCACGTCCTTTGTCGCCGACGAGGCGCGCTGCGCCGCGCTGTTTTCCCGACTGCGATCGGCGCCGCTTTGCGCCACATTGTCGCGGACGGTGGTCGATGCGCGGCGAACCGGCATTTTCCTTCGCCGCGAAAACCGCAACCTGCCCGCGCCCGCGCCACTGGTAGACGAAGAGCTTTGGGATGGCCGGCGGCGCGTCACTTTGGACGCACGCATCAATTTGAAAGACTGGCCGGGCGGCTTGGTGATCGCGCCGCTTGGGTCCGCTGCCGCTCGGCAAGCGCCCTTGAGCGAAGATATTCCACCAAGCCTGTCACGCGCGGCGCTTGCCGCGGAACCTTCGCTGTGGTCCGGCGCCGAACGCCTTGATTTTGCTGGCGGCAATGCCGGCTTGCAATCGGTCTCGATCGTTCCGGCGGTGGCCCCTTTTGCGCGCTTCCTGCCGTCCTTCGACCTCGAGCCGGCTGCCGCCGTGGCGGCGCTTGTCGGCGCGCCGCCGTTGCCGGCGCCGCCATTCCACGGCCATGATGGCGGGCGAGGGTGGGCGAAAGCTTAACCGATACGTGCTGTTCTGCTTGGCAAGGGGAGGCGCTCTCCCTATGTTAGGCCCAAGCTTCTCCATCATCGCGGGTCCGTGCGCGGACCCCAACGGGACAATAGATGAATCCGAATTATCGCAACCTCGCGCTCTGGGCGATCATAGCGGTCCTGCTCATCGCCCTGTTCAATCTTTTCCAGACGCCCCAGACGCGCGGTGCCACGACGGATATCGCCTATTCGCAGTTCCTGCAGGACGTCGCCTCCGGCCGGGTCAAGAGCGTGACCATCGCCGGCGCCCGCATATTCGGCAACTACACGGACAACGCCAACGGCTTCCAGACCTATTCGCCCGGCGATCCGTCGCTGGTCTCCAGGCTGCAGGACAAGAACGTCACCATCACCGCCAAGCCTGAAACCGACGGCTCCAATTCGCTGTTCGGCTACCTGATCTCGTGGCTGCCGATGATCCTGATCCTCGGCGTGTGGATATTCTTCATGCGCCAGATGCAGTCCGGTTCCGGAAGAGCGATGGGCTTCGGCAAGTCGAAGGCCAAGCTTCTGACCGAGGCGCATGGCCGCGTCACCTTCCAGGACGTCGCCGGCGTCGACGAGGCCAAGGAAGACCTCGAAGAGATCGTCGAGTTCCTGCGCGATCCGCAGAAGTTCCAGCGCCTCGGCGGCAAGATCCCGCGCGGCGTGCTCCTGGTCGGCCCGCCCGGCACCGGCAAGACGCTGCTCGCCCGCTCCGTCGCCGGCGAGGCCAACGTGCCGTTCTTCACCATTTCCGGCTCGGACTTCGTCGAGATGTTCGTCGGCGTCGGCGCAAGCCGCGTGCGCGACATGTTCGACCAGGCCAAGAAGAACGCGCCCTGCATCATCTTCATCGACGAAATCGACGCCGTCGGCCGTCATCGCGGCGCCGGCCTCGGCGGCGGCAATGACGAACGCGAGCAGACGCTGAACCAGCTGCTGGTCGAAATGGACGGTTTCGAATCCAACGAGTCGATCATCCTGATCGCCGCCACCAACCGGCCCGACGTTCTCGACCCGGCGCTGCTCAGGCCCGGCCGTTTCGACCGCCAGGTGGTGGTGCCGAACCCCGATATCGTCGGCCGCGAGAAGATCCTCAAGGTGCATGTGCGCAACGTGCCGCTGGCGCCCAATGTCGACCTCAAGGTCGTCGCGCGCGGCACGCCGGGCTTCTCCGGCGCCGACCTGATGAACCTCGTCAACGAATCCGCGCTGATGGCGGCGCGCCGCAACAAGCGCCTCGTCACCATGGCCGAGTTCGAGGACGCCAAGGACAAGATCATGATGGGCGCGGAGCGCCGCTCGTCGGCGATGACCCAGGCCGAGAAGGAGCTGACCGCCTATCACGAGGCCGGCCACGCCATCCTGGCGCTCAACGTGCCGTCGGCCGATCCGCTGCACAAGGCGACCATCATCCCGCGCGGCCGCGCGCTTGGCATGGTCATGCAGCTGCCGGAAGGCGACCGCTATTCGATGAGCTACAAATACATGGTCTCGCGGCTTGCGATCATGATGGGCGGCCGCGTCGCCGAGGAGTTCAAGTTCGGCAAGGAGAACATCACCTCGGGCGCCTCCTCCGATATCGAGCAGGCGACCAAGCTGGCGCGCGCCATGGTCACGCGCTGGGGCTTCTCCGACAAGCTCGGCCATGTCGCCTATGGCGACAACCAGGAAGAAGTCTTCCTCGGGCATTCGGTGGCGCGCACGCAGAACATCTCGGAAGAGACGGCGCAGATCATCGACGCCGAGGTGCGGCGGCTGATCGACGACGCCTATTCGACGGCGAAAGCGATCCTGACCAAGAAGAAGAAGGAATGGATCGCGCTGGCCGAGGGGCTGCTCGAATACGAGACGCTGTCCGGCGACGAGATCAAGCAGCTGATTGCGGGCAACAAGCCCGCCCGCGATCTTGGCGACGACACTCCGCCCAGCCGCGGCTCGGCCGTGCCGAAGGCCGGCACGGGCGGCCGCCGCAAGAAGGGCTCCGAGCCTGAAGGCGGTATGGAGCCGCAGCCACAGGGCTGAGGTTGGTGCGCGGAAGACTGATCGAGAAACGCCGCGGCTTGGTCCGCGGCGTTTTTGTTTGGCAATTGGAGACAAGGCAAGACTTCCCTCGTCCCGACGCCCAGATATCGCCCGACCGCAGATCCTCGGACACGGCCGAGAATGATGGCTCAAAGTCTGCGGGAAAAACGGTGAACGGCTCTATCCGCCGTATTCGATTTTTATGATTCAGCTTTCAGCCGCGCATTGCAGAGGCTGTAGTAACCGCCGCCCTTCTGGATCCAGCGAAGGCCGTTCAACGTACCCGCCTCCTTGTTGTCGTGGTAACCCTGCAGGCAGGTCTTCATCCGGGCCTTCGCGGGTTTTTCGGACTTGAACTCGGCGGCGAGGATAGTCGGGAATGTCACGCCCGCCGGCGCTACAGTGGGGGCGACCGCCGCACTGGTTTCCTTTTTCTGCTGCTCCTCGGTTTTGACCGCATCCGCGCTGACACTCTCCGCGGCGGACGTCGCGCATTTCTCCTTGCGGAAAGCGGCCCAGTCCATGCCGTTCAGAGTGCCGCCTTCCTTGGCTGTCCGATAGGTCTCGCCGCATTCCTTCATCGTTAGTGCGCTTGCAGGCGTGGCATTCCAAGAGACCAATGCCGTCACAGCCAACGCCGCCAATTTCAAACTGAACATAAGACCCTCCTGATTGATAATAAGTTCGATGTCTTTTTGTATACTGTTTGTTCCCTATATGTTCAACAAGAATCTTTGCAACTACCGATAAGCCTGATGGTGGGGCAGTATGGGGGAATCGATGATGCCGACAAGTCCCGCGATATGCAGATGCGGGCAAGGCCGCGGCGTCTTCGCGCGCAACAAAAGCCCGCGCATCTTGCGATGCGCGGGCCTTTTCTCTTCGAATAATTAGGCGATCAGCTCTTCAGCTTGGCATTGCACAGGCTGTAGAAGCCGCCGCCCTTCTGGATCCACTTCAGACCGTTCAGCGTGTTGGCATCCTTGTTGGCGTAGTACTGCTCGAGGCAGGTATGCATGCGGCCCTTGGCCGGGGTCTCGGTGGCGAATTTCGGCGAAATCGCCTTCGGGAAGCTCACGCCCTTCGGCGCGGCGACGCTCGGCTTGGCCGGTTCGCTGGTGTAGGTCGCTTCCGTCGGAGCCGGCACGGTGTCGTCATCGTCGGCGCCGGCGCCGCACTCGGCCTTGCGGAAGTCGTTCCACTTCATGCCCTTCAGCGTATTCGCCGTTTTCGCAGCTTGGTACTTGGTGCTGCATTCGGCCATGCTCAGGCCCTTGCCGCCGTCGGCAGCCGCGGTCGAGGTCTTGGTTGTCTTGGCAGGCTTGGTGTCGGTGGCAGCCGCGGCGGTTGCGCCGGGGCCGCACTCGGCCTTGCGGAAGTCGTTCCACTTCATGCCGTTCAGCGTGCCGCCAGCTTTTGCAGCCTGGTATTTGGCGCTGCATTCCTTGGAGCTCAGGCCCTTGGCCGCGTCGTCGGTAGTGGCGGCAGCCGCCTTCGTCTTCTTGGCAGGCTTGGTGTCGGCGGCCTTCGTATCGGTCACCGCCTTGGCATCAGTGGCGGCCTTGGTGTCGGTCGCGGCGGAAGCGTCGCTGCCGCACTGCGCCTTGCGGAACTGGTTCCAGGTCTGGCCGGAAAGCGTTCCCGCATCCTTGGCCGCGTTATACTTGGTGCTGCACTCGGCCATGGTCAGCGCGTTGGCCGGCGCCGCCAGGAACAAGGTTGCGACGGCGATCCCCGTCAAAGCTGCAAGTCTATGAATAAGCATGGCGTTTTCTCCCTTGCTGCCGCCAATGAGTGTCCCTATGCCAAATCAATAACGCTCAATGTCCGGTTGCGCCAGATGCTTCCGGCACGGGCGCCGTCACAAAGTGTGTTGCTCCCGATAAGGTGATGAATTGCTTGCCGGTTCGCTGCTACGCCGCCGAGGTTCTCCATGCGAACGCATGACGAAAAGCTGCCCCCTGGCAGGCATACTAGCCCCACAGCGAGAAGATGTGTTAGGCCCTAGGATCATTTGCATCGCCCGCGACAATGATTTTCTAAGGATTGGTAATATATAATCATGAAATTTGATGATCGGATGCGGCCCAATTGTGGCAATACGGGCGGCTGAAAAACCGACGGGGACTATAAGGCACATGGCAGGTCAGTATTTCGGCACCGACGGTATCCGCGGACGCGCCAACAAATTTCCGATGACGGCCGAGGTCGCCATGCGCGTCGGCATGGCCGCCGGACTCTCCTTCCAGCGCGGCAATCACCGTCATCGCGTCGTGCTCGGCAAGGACACGCGGCTTTCCGGCTACATGATCGAGAACGCCATGGTTGCGGGCCTGTGCGCCGCCGGCATGGACGTGTTCCTGCTCGGCCCCATACCGACGCCCGCCGTCGCCATGCTGGTGCGGTCGCTGCGCGCCGACATCGGCGTGATGATCTCGGCCTCGCACAATCCTTACTACGACAACGGCATCAAGCTCTTCGGTCCCGACGGCTACAAGCTTTCCGACGAGATCGAGGAACGCATCGAAGGCATGCTCGACAAGGACATCGAGCTGGCGCTTGCCGATTCCGACGGGCTCGGCCGCGCCAAGCGCGTCGATGGCGTGCATGACCGCTATATCGAATTCGCCAAGCGCACGCTGCCGCGCTCGATGTCGCTTTCGGGCCTGAGGATCGTCGTCGACTGCGCGAACGGCGCGTCCTACAAGGTGGCGCCCGAGGCGCTGTGGGAACTCGGCGCCGAGGTGGTGGCGATCAATGTCGAGCCGAACGGCTTCAACATCAACAAGGAATGCGGCTCGACCCATCCGGCCGGCCTGCAGAAGAAGGTGCACGAGGTGCGCGCCGACATCGGCATCGCGCTCGACGGCGACGCCGACCGCGTCGTCATCGTCGACGAGAACGGAGCGATCGTCGACGGCGACCAGATCATGGCGCTGATCGCCGAATCCTGGCACCAGAGCGGACGGCTGGCCGGCGGCGGCGTCGTCTCCACCGTGATGTCCAATCTCGGCCTGGAACGCTTCCTCGGCGACATGAAGCTGCAGCTGCACCGGACCAAGGTCGGCGACCGCTATGTGGTCGAGCACATGCGCGCGCACGGCTTGAATGTCGGCGGCGAGCAGTCCGGCCATATCGTGCTTTCCGACTTCTCGACCACCGGCGACGGCCTCGTCTCGGCGCTGCAGGTGCTGGCCTGCATCAAGCGGCAGAACCGCCCGGTCAGCGAGCTGTCGAAGAAGTTCGAGCCGGTACCGCAGCTCTTGAAGAATGTGCGCATCTCCGGCGGCAAGCCGCTGGAGGAAGCGCCGGTCAAGGCGGCGATCGAGGAAGGACGCAACCGGCTCGGCACGTCCGGTCGTCTCGTCATCCGGCCCTCCGGCACCGAGCCGCTCATCCGCGTCATGGCCGAGGGCGACGATCCGCGACTGGTCGAAGCGGTCGTCAACGACATCGTCGACATCCTGCAGGAGACCCGCAGCGCCGCCTGACCCCGTCGCCGGGGTTACGCAACGTCTTCAAGCCCGCCGCAAGGCGGGCTTTTTCGTTGCCGGACGGGCCGTCGGACAACGGCGTTCCATCTAAAATTGTATAGATTCGTGGTTAATCAGTACGGTTAAACGGCTTTTAACCTTTGCAATTCATTATCCAAACCCGAGGTCAATCAACTTCGGGCGATGTCGTCCCGAGGCTTCTTAGGGGTGACAGAATGTTCAAGACAGCAAGAATGGCATTGCTTGCCGCGCTGTTCGCGGGCTTGGCCGGACCGCTCTTCGCGGCCGACCTCCCCGAACCGCAAATCGAAGAGGCTCCGCCTCCGGTCGTCGAACAGCAGCCGATCGATGTCGGCGGCTGGTATATCCGCGGCGACATCGACTATCACAAGTCGACCGTGCGCGGCATCGACTACATGACTTACGCCATCGTTCCGGGCCCCTGCGGGGTTGGGTGCGCGGTCGAACCGGGCAGCAAGAGTTTCGATTTCGGCAAGCTGAAGGGCGGCTTCTCGCTCGGTGGCGGTGTCGGCTACAAGATCAACGACTACTTCCGCACGGACGTGACCGCCGATTACTGGTTCAGCTCGAACTTCAACGGCCAGACCTCTGATCTCGTCTCGACCTCGACCGAAGTGTCGAAGATGAGCGCGCTGCTGCTGTTGGCCAATGCCTATGTCGATATCGGCACCTGGCATGGCATCACGCCCTATGTCGGCGCCGGCATCGGCGGCGCTCACGTCAAGTGGGACACGGTCCACGATCCGAACACCACCGAGACCAATCCGGGCTCCTCCAACTGGCGTTTTGCCTACGCTCTCATGGCCGGCGCTTCCTACTGCCTGACCGACAAGGTGATCCTCGACGCCGGCTACCGCTTCAGCCACATCCAGGGCGGCCGCATGTTCGACTGGGATGCGAGCAGCGCCGGACCGGGCTTCGATCGCGGCATCAACACCCACGAGGTGCGCGGCGGCCTGCGCTACCAGTTCGGCGGCAACAATGGCTGCGCCGCGCCGGTGGCCTACCAGCCGGAGCCGGAACCGATCTACACCAAGTAATCGCCTTCATTATCCCGAAATTCGTCAGCCGCCCGGCGCCAGCCGGGCGGTTTTCATTTATGCGGCGTCGGTAAATATCGATCGAAATCAATTCGGTAACCGGCTGTTATCCTTAACCGGCACTTAACCACTATGGTTAACAATGGCTCCTTGAAACGGCGCCCGCGTTCGCGGCTGCGCCAATCTCGGGAGCCGGGGACCATGACATCCAGATCGCGTATCGCGTCAGCGCTTGCCGCAACCATCCTGTTGCCGATGACGCCGGCGCTGGCGGCGGACTACGATCCGCCGGTCTATGCCGACCAGGCGCCGGACTACCAGCCGGTCGAGGTCGGCTCGGGCTGGTACCTGCGCGGCGATGTCTCCTATCTGGCGCAGAAAAGCTTCAAAAACGGGGATTTCACCTTCCCGTCGGCGATCGCCAGCGAAAACTTCGGCGAGAGCGAGGACGCCTATTTCGCGAGCGTCGGCTTCGGGTATCATTTCAACGACTATCTCCGCGCCGATCTCAACCTCGGCTACCTGCCCGGCAACAAAGCCAGCTTCAGCTATGATGACTCAGGCATCGTGGCACCGGCGACCGTGGGAGACGGAAGCCTCAAGAACTATGCCTTCTCAGGCATATTGAACGGCTATGTCGACCTTGGAACATATGTCGGCGTCACGCCCTATATCGGCGCAGGTGTCGGCATCGTTCAAAGCAAATACAGCCTTTCGGCGAACTATTTCACCGACAACGGCGATGCAAGCGACGACTTCTCTCAGCGCAGCAGCAAAACAAAATATTCGCTGGCATACACATTGAACGCCGGCCTTGCCTACCAGGTCTCCAAGAATGTCCTGATCGATCTCGGCTATCAGTATTTCTCCGCGCCGGATGCCGAATATGTGACCGCCGCAAGCCTGAATTCCTTCCCTGTCCACAAAGGCATCAGCAACCATCAGATCAAGCTTGGGCTGCGTTACGATCTCTGGTGAGCCACGCAGGCTGAGAGGTTTCCACGGCGGATCCTGAGCGGTCCGCCGTTTTCGTTTCGGATCGAGCACCAGTCGTAGGGAATATCCTGACAGCGACAGAAACTTTGCTCTTGACGCCGAAGGCCTAAGCGCATATCGCCGTCCGTGGGCCACCCCTCCCCAACGAGGGGCCACTATCTGGAAGGATAGACCACGATGACGACGCTTACCAAGCCCGGACTCCGTCCGGCAAACCCCAATTTCTCTTCAGGTCCCTGCGCAAAACGCCCCGGCTGGTCGGTCGAGGCGCTCAAGGCCGCCGCGCTTGGACGCTCCCATCGCGCCAAGATCGGCAAGAGCAAGCTCGAGCAGGCTATCGAGCTGACGCGCGAAATTCTCAAGGTTCCAGCGAACTACCGCATCGGCATCGTGCCGGCGTCGGACACCGGCGCGGTCGAGATGGCGCTGTGGTCGCTGCTCGGCGAGCGCGGCGTCGACATGGTCGCCTGGGAGAGCTTCGGCTCCGGCTGGGTGACCGATGTCGTCAAGCAGCTCAAGCTCGCCGATGTGCGCAAGTTCGAGGCCGGCTACGGCCAGCTGCCCGACCTGACGCAGGTCGACTTCGACCGCGACGTCGTCTTCACCTGGAACGGCACGACCTCGGGCGTGCGCGTGCCGAACGGTGATTTCATTCCCGCAAACCGCAAGGGCCTGACCATCTGCGACGCGACCTCGGCCGCCTTCGCGCAACGGCTCGATTTCGAAAAGCTCGATGTCGTGACCTTCTCCTGGCAGAAGGCGCTGGGCGGCGAGGGGGCGCATGGCATGCTGATCCTCAGCCCGCGTGCGGTCGAGCGGCTGGAGACTTACAAGCCGACCTGGCCGCTGCCGAAGATCTTCCGCCTGACCTCGGGCGGCAAGCTGATCGAAGGCATCTTCAAGGGCGAGACCATCAACACGCCGTCGATGCTTTGCGTCGAGGATTATCTCGACGCGCTCCGCTGGGCGAAGTCGATCGGCGGGCTCGAGGCGCTGGTCGCCCGCGCGGACGCCAATGCCGCGGTGCTCGACCGCTTCGCCGGCAAGTCGGCGTGGCTCGGCCATCTCGGCGTCGATCCGGCGACGCGCTCGAACACGTCCGTGTGCCTTTCCTTCACCGACCCTGACGTGGCGGCGCTCGATGCCGACGGACAGGCGACCTTCGCCAAGGGCATCGTGTCTTCGCTCGACAAGGAAGGCGTCGCCTACGACATCGGTTCCTATCGCGATGCGCCGCCCGGCCTGCGCATCTGGTGCGGCGCCACCGTCGAGACCGCCGATCTCGAAGCGCTGCTGCCCTGGCTCGACTGGGCCTTCGCCACGCAGAAGGCGTCGCTCAAGGCAGCGGCCTGAAATCCGTGGCGGCCTCCGGCCGCCACCATTTTCCGACACATCCAATCCCCTTCAAGGAGGCCGTGATGGCGCCCCGCGTTCTCGTTTCGGATAAACTTTCCACCACCGCCGTGCAGATCTTCAAGGATCGCGGCATCGACGTCGACTACTTGCCCGATCTCGGCAAGGACAAGGAAAAGCTGCTCGAAGTGATCGGCCAGTATGACGGCCTCGCCATCCGCTCGGCGACCAAGGTCACCGAGAAGCTGATCAATGCCGCCGGCAAGCTCAAGGTCGTCGGCCGCGCCGGTATCGGCGTCGACAATGTCGATATCCCGGCCGCCAGCCGCAAGGGTATCATCGTGATGAACACGCCCTTCGGCAACTCGATCACTACCGCCGAGCACGCGGTGGCGATGATCTTCGCGCTGGCGCGACAGATACCGGAGGCCAATGCCTCGACCCATGCCGGCAAGTGGGAAAAGAACCGCTTCATGGGCGTCGAGATCACCAGCAAGACGCTGGGCGTGATCGGCTGCGGCAATATCGGCTCGATCGTCGCCACGCGCGGCGTCGGCCTGAAGATGCATGTGATCGCCTTCGATCCGTTCCTGTCGGACAGCCGCGCCGAGGAGCTCGGCGTCCAGAAGGTCGAGCTCGACGAGCTCTTCGCCCGCGCCGATTTCATCACCTTGCACACGCCGCTGACCGACAAGACGCGCAGCATCATCGATGCGGCCGCGATCGCCAAGATGAAGGACGGCGTGCGCATCATCAATTGCGCCCGCGGCGGGCTGGTCGTCGAGGCCGATCTGGTCGCGGCGCTGAAGAGCGGCAAGGTGGGCGGCGCCGGCGTCGACGTTTTCGAGGTCGAGCCGGCCGAGCAGAATGAGCTGTTCGGCATGGAGAATGTCGTGGCCACGCCGCATCTCGGCGCCTCGACCACCGAGGCGCAGGAGAATGTCGCGCTGCAGGTCGCCGAGCAGATGAGCGACTATCTGATCAAGGGTGCGGTCTCCAACGCCATCAACATGCCTTCGATCACCGCCGAGGAGGCGCCGCGGCTGAAACCCTTCGTCAAGCTTGCCGAAGTGCTCGGCGCCTTTGTCGGGCAGGTCACCGAGGATCCGATCAAGGAGGTCGAGATCCTGTTCGACGGCTCGACCGCGACGATGAATACGCGCGCGCTGGTGAGCGCTGCCCTTGCCGGCCTGATCAGGCCGCAGGTCTCGGACGTCAACATGGTGTCGGCGCCGATCATGGTGAAGGAGCGCGGCATCATCGTCGCCGAGGTCAAGCGCGACAAGTCGGGCGTGTTCGACGGCTACATCAAGCTCACCGTCACGACCGAGCACAGGACACGCTCGATCGCCGGCACCTGCTTCTCCGACGGCAAGCCGCGCTTCATCCAGATCAAGGGCATCAATCTCGATGCCGAGGTCGGCCAGCACATGCTCTACACGACCAATGCCGACGCGCCGGGCATCATCGGCCTGCTCGGCACCGTGTGCGGCGAGAATGGCGTCAACATCGCCAACTTCCAACTCGGCCGCAACCGGCCGGGCGGCGACGCGATCGCGCTGCTTTATCTCGACGCGCCCTTCCCGGAAAAAGTGCTCGAGCAGGTGCGCGCCCACAAGTCGATCGACTCGGCGAAGCGGCTTCGCTTTGATGTCGGCGGCGAGTGAACGTGCTGGTCGATTGAAATCGAAACGCCCCGCCTGCGTCAGCAGCGGGGCGTTTCAATTCGTCAGGCCTTGATCGAGCTCACTTGCAGGGGAAGCCGGGCGCGATCTTGCATTGCGGCTTGTGAGGCCTTGGCGGCTTGGGCGGGCGCGGCCGGTGCGGCTTATGCGACCAGTGCGGCCTGTGCGGACGGTAATGCGGCGGGCGAATGACGATTTGCGGCTGCACGATCACCGGCCGCACGACGTGGGAGCGTTCGAGATAGCTCGCGCTCGCCCAGCCATGGATACCGGCGGCGCGGATCGAGCACCAGCTGTCCTCGCAATGGTAGAGCTCGACCCTCTGGCCGGCCGGCAAGGTCGCGATCCTGGCATAATGCGCGCCCGGACCGCTGCGGACGTTCAGCGACGTCGTGGTGTGGGCGACGGTGGCCGCCGACGCCGGTGCTGAAAGGGCGGCAAGGCCGACGAAAGCGCCGATCAGCGCCAAAAAAATCCGGAAATTCATGATCCCCTCTCTGGTCGATGAAAATAGCAACCCGGTTGCGGCATTTGTCCGCTGAAAGTTGGGAGAGTCAATGCCGCCGCAGTCTCTGGTATAGAGAAAATATCAATATCCTTAATGGGATAGCCGTTTCTAATGACTGCTTGGCTTATGATGCGACAGATATCATCCAGTCTGCAGCGCTGCTCTGCTGCCGCTGTATTCGGCAAGAGCAATGCCGCCGAGGACAAGCGCCAGCGCGAAAGCCTGATAGGTCTGAAACCGCTCGCCGACGATCAGCACCGAAAGCAGCGTGCCGAAGATCGGCACCAGGTTGATGAACAGGCCGGCGCGGTTGGCGCCGATCAATTCGTTACCCTTGATGTAGAGGACCTGCGAGACGACCGAAGCGCCAAGCGCCGTATAAAGCGTGAGCGCCCATCCATGCGCATCCGGCACGATGACGCGGCCGGCCACGATCTCCCAGACGAAGAAGGGCACGGATGTCAGCAGCGCGGCGATCGAAAGCGCCAGCATGAAACTCTGCCAGCGGATTAGCGGCTTGAGGCGCAGTCCCACCGAATAGAGGCTGTAGCAAAGCACCGCGACGAGCATGATGGCGTCGCCGAAATTGAGATCGAGCTTCAGCAACTGGCCGAGCTCGCCATGGCTGGCGGTCAGCGCGACGCCGACGATGGTAAGCGCGACGCCGACGATCTGCAGAGGCTGCACGCGCAGCCGGAAGAACATGAAATTGGCAAGGATGATGACGATCGGGATGGCCGCCTGCTCGATCGAAACGTTGATGGCGGTGGTGTAGTTGAGCGCCGTGTAGAAGATGACGTTGAAGATGGTGAAGCCGCAGGCGCCGAGGCCGGCAAGCAGCCGCCAGTGGCTGCGCACCTCGGGCCAATCCTCGCGCAGCGTCCGCCAGCCGACGGGCAGCAGGATCAGCACCGCCATGACCCAGCGCAGGAACACCAGCGTCATTGGCGAGACATGGCCGACGGCAAGCTTGCCCGCCACCGAATTGCCGCCCCACAAGAGCATGGTCGACAGAAGGAACAGATAGGCGGCTCGGTGCATGGAGAATCCGGCCCTGCAGGTATTCGAGGGTTCAGGCCGGCCTAGAGCGGCGGCGGCGGCAAGTAAATGATGCGAAAGCCGGAATTTGTTGTGCCTGGATCAGGCGGGACGTCACGCCGGCAGCGCCATTTGATCCGATACTTGGCTGGAACATAGTCTTTTGCGAAAGCCTGTATCCGTTTTTGGGGGATCGCGCCAAGGATGGTTTCGGCGGCAAAGAAAGGGTCGCGCCGGCCGGCGCTTGACGCTATAGAGGCTGTCGTTTCAGGCCGCCCGCGCGGCATTTCAAGGGAAAAGAACATGGCCAATGTGGTGGTCGTCGGCTCGCAGTGGGGCGACGAAGGCAAGGGCAAGATCGTCGACTGGCTGTCGGAACGGGCCGATGTGGTCGTGCGCTTCCAGGGCGGCCACAATGCCGGCCACACGCTGGTCGTCGACGGCAAGGTTTACAAGCTGTCGCTGCTGCCCTCGGGCGTGGTGCGGGAGGGCAAGCTTTCGATCATCGGCAATGGCGTGGTGTTCGATCCGCATGCCTTCGTCGCCGAAGCCAAGAAGCTCAAGGAGCAGGGCGTGGAGGTCACGCCGGAGCGCCTGAAAATAGCCGAAAACACCGCGCTTATCCTGTCGCTGCACCGGGAGTTGGACGGGTTCCGCGAAGATGCCGCCTCGAATTCCGGGACCAAGATTGGCACGACCCGCCGCGGCATCGGCCCCGCCTACGAGGACAAGGTGGGCCGGCGCGCGGTGCGGGTGATGGATTTGGCGGATTTGGAAACGCTCCCCTTGAAGGTCGACAGGCTGCTGACGCACCACAACGCGCTGCGCCGCGGGCTTGGCCATGCGGAAGCGACGCATGAGGCGATCATGCAGGAGCTGACCTCGGTGGCCGACGAGATCCTGCCTTACATGGACCGCGTCTGGAAGGTGCTCGACGACAAGCGTCGTGCCGGCGAGCGCATCCTGTTCGAGGGCGCGCAGGGTACGCTGCTCGACATCGACCACGGCACCTATCCCTTCGTCACCTCGTCCAACACCGTGGCCGGGCAGGCGGCCGCCGGCGCGGGCGTCGGCCCCGGCGTCATCGGCTATGTGCTCGGCATCACCAAGGCCTACACGACGCGCGTCGGCGAAGGGCCGTTCCCGACCGAGCAGAAGAACGAGATCGGCGAGTTCCTCGGCACGCGCGGCCACGAGTTCGGCGTCGTCACCGGCCGCAAGCGCCGCTGCGGCTGGTTCGACGCCGTGCTGGTGCGCCAGGCCGTCGCCGTCAACGGCATCAAGGGCATCGCTCTGACCAAGCTCGACGTGCTCGACGGGCTGGACGAGATCAAGGTCTGCACGGGCTACAGGCTCGACGGCGAGACGATCGATTACCTGCCGGCCAGCCAGGGCGCGCAAGCGCGCGTCGAGCCCATCTACGAGACGCTCGAAGGCTGGAAGGGAACCACGGCCGGCGCAAGGAGCTGGAACGATTTGCCGGCCCAAGCCGTCAAATATGTCCGCTATATCGAGGAGCTGATCGGCGCCCCGGTGGCACTGCTCTCCACCAGCCCCGAGCGGGACGACACGATACTTGTGACCGATCCGTTTCAAGACTAGTTTCACAGCCCTTCCCGGCGCTACGGCTGATTTGCGGCCGGGCGGGAAAAGAATGCAGGTCACCTGACGCATGGCAGATTTCGTTAGTGTTCTGAAAAAGCAGCTCGACAAGAAGGGCGATCCTTCGTTCGAGGTGCGCAAGCAGATATACGATGGTGCCCGCGCGGTGCTGGCGAAGACGCTCGCCGAGTATTCCCCGCCGCTCGCCCCCGACGTCGTCAGCAAGCAGAAGCGCTCGCTGGAGGACGCCATTTCCAGCGTCGAGCGCGACTATGTCAAACGCGCTCCGGCCGAGGATCCGCTGGCGGAGCTGGAGCATATTTTCTCCTCCATCGACCGCAACAAGAACCAGCCGAGCCATTCCCGCCAGCCGGCGGCGCCCGTGCCCGCCAAGCCGGATCCGTTCAAATCCGAACCGTTCAAGCCGGCGGCGCCCGCCAGGACGGAACCGAGTTGGCAAAGCACGCCGAAGGCGGGCCCCGCGCCGCAAAATCCTGCGGTAGCCGAGCCAGCCTGGCAGACCACGGCCAGGACGGAGCCTGGTTGGCAGACTGCGCCAAAGGCGGAGCCCGCGTGGCAGAAGGCCCCGCCACCGCAGATGCCGTCGCCGCGCGAGGACGATGTCGGCCTTGCAAGCATGGACGCCGCCGATGCCGATGAGGGCAGCGACGTCTTTGCCAATGACGAGCAACCGGCGGCCGATACCTTCCAGCGTCTGCGACCACAGCGGCAGGCGCGCAAGCGCGGCTATGGCGGCTTGATCGCCGCCGTCATCGCGCTGTTGGTGCTGGCCGGCGGCGGCTACGGCATATGGCTGAACAAGAATGCGTTCGGCTCACTCTTCGGTCTTGGCGGCAGCGGCAATAAGACGGTCTCGACCGAGCCGCTGGTCAAGCCGGCCCCAGACAAGCCGGCGACCGAGACGTCGGCGGCGCCGGCCCCGGCTGCTGCCGGCGGATCCGCGGACACGACCAAGTTCACGCAACGCTTGTCGCCCGAGGGCAAGGAGACCGATCCCGGTCCGGCCGGCGGACAGGCGACGATCGGCGAGGGTGAATCCGTCGCGGCGCTGACCTCGCGGCCGCCGGCGGCGCCAGCAACGACCCCGCCCGCCGCGGCCACGCAAACGCCCGAAGCGCCCGCGGCGGGAGCGGCACCTGCGGCCGACGCGGCCAATCCGACGCCGCCCGCGGCCGGAACCGCACCGCCGGCGGCTGATGCGGCCACGCCGCCCGCTGCCGGGACAACACCGCCAGCCGCAGCTGCGACACCGGCTGCGCCGGCGCCAGCGACAGCCGAGGCGACCGTGCCGGTCGGGCAGAAAGCGATCTTCTATGAGGAGCGCACCAGCACTCAGCAAGGCACGGCCGAGCCCGGCAGCATCGTCTGGTCGCTGGTGCAGGAATCGCCCGGCGGCGACCTGCCGCCGGAGCCGGCGATCCGTGCCGAGGCGACGATTCCCGGCAAGAATATCCAGCTGCGCATGACGATCCGGCGCAACACCGACCAGACGCTGCCGGCCAGCCACATCATCGAGATGATCTTCCTGACGCCGAAAGACTTCGACGGCGGCGGCGTCGACGGCCTTCTGCGCATCGCCATGAAGAGCTCGGAGCAGGACGCCGGCAGCCCGCTGATCGGCCTCCCGGCCAAGATCGGCGACGGCTTCTTCCTCGTCGCGCTCAACGACAACAAGGCCGACCAGGACGCCAACCTGACGCTGCTTCGGGGCCAGGACTGGATCGACGTACCGGTGGTCTACAAGAACGGACGCCGCGCGCTGCTCACCATGGAAAAGGGCATCCCGGGCGAGAAGGTGTTCGACGAGGCGCTGAAGGCCTGGGCGGCAAAGACGTCGGGTTGAGGACGGTTTCGCCGGTTTAGAAACCCTGGAACAGCATATCAAGCGCCGCGACGATCTCGTCATGGTGTCTCGCAAGACTTCCTTCTGCCGTCCGCAGTTCGGAAGCCGTCACAGCTGAAATGAATTGAGTGACCATTACATGGTCTCTGCCATCGATTCTGAAGATTGGGTTCAGCCTACGGGCCGGTAACGGTGCAATGTCGGGCGGCAGAAGCGGAACGACGACGTTGGTATCGAGGTGCTCCCGTAACCGCCGCTTCCCAGGTTCTGGTAGAAATCATAGCGGGCCATCAAAACAGCCGGTGCTTGGCCAAAGGCAGGCCGTTGCGCTTGACGTATTCGTTCGAGCTTTCGAGCGCTTCCTTATTCTCCTCCTGCCAGCGGCGCGTCTTTTCGGCAGAAATTGCCTTCGCGATTCCCTGCTCGGCAGCACGGGACATGTTGATGCCTAATGCCTTGGCCTCCTCGATCAGTCTGGAATCAATCGAGGTGTTGACCGATTTGCGTTGTGGTTTTGTCGTTGATCGGAGCATGGCATACCTCTTTATGCGCATAGGATAAGCGCATATCTGTATGCGGGCAAACCAGTCACCCCTCCATCTCCTCGCGCAGCATTTCCAGCTCCAGCCACTCTTCCTCGAGTGCTGCAAGCGTCGTGCGCTCCTTGTCGAGCGCGGCGATGGTCTTCTGGAACGAGGCCGGGTCGCGTTCGTAGAAGGCGGGGTCGGCGATGTTGTTCTCAAGCCTGGCGATCGAGGCGGTCACCGCATCGATCTTCTTCGGCAGGGAGTCCAATGCGAATTTCTGCTTGAAGGAGAGTTTCTTCGCCGGACCCTTGGGCGCGACTAGTTCGACTTTCGGCGCAGCCTCGCCCGCCTCAGTCTTCGACCTCGCCTTGCGGTCCTCCAGCTTGGAGCCGCCGCGTTGCGCCAGCATGTCGGAATAGCCGCCGGCATATTCGATCCAGCGTGCGCTGCCGTCCGGCGCGATCACGCTGGTGACGGTGCGGTCGAGGAAATCGCGGTCGTGGCTGACCAGGATCACGGTTCCGGCAAAGCCGGCGACCAGTTCCTGAAGCAGTTCCAGCGTCTCCATATCGAGATCGTTGGTCGGCTCGTCGAGCACCAGCAGGTTCGCCGGCCGCGCCAGCACGCGCGCCAGCAACAGCCGCGCGCGCTCGCCGCCGGAAAGCTCGCGCACCGGCGTGCGCGCCTGCTCCGGCTTGAACAGGAAATCCTTCATGTAGGAGACGACGTGGCGCTGCTCGCCATTGACGACGAGGTTCTCGCCGCGGCCGTCGGTCAGGTAATGCGCCAGCGTCTCCTGCGGGTCGACCGCCTCGCGCTTCTGGTCGAGCGTCGCGATCTCCAGATTGACGCCGAGCCGTACGGTGCCGGCATCCGGCGCCAGCTCGCCGGTCAGCATCTTCAAAAGCGTCGTCTTGCCGGCGCCGTTCGGGCCGACCAGGCCGACGCGGTCGCCGCGCTGGATACGCGTCGAGAAACCCTTGACCACGGTGAGGTCGCCAAAGCTCTTGTCGATGCCCTTGGCCTCGATCACCAGCTTGCCGGATTCGGTGGCGTCGCTCGCCACCATGGTGGCGGTGCCTTCGGCGCCGCGATGGCTGCGAAAGCGCTGGCGCATCGTCTGCAACTCGCCGAGGCGGCGCATGTTGCGCTTGCGCCTGGCGGTCACGCCATAGCGCAGCCAATGCTCCTCGCGCACGATCTGGCGGCCGAGCTTGTGCTGCTCGCGCTCTTCCTCCTCCAGCACCTGGTCGCGCCATTCCTCGAAATGGGCAAAGCCCTTGTCCAGCCGCCGGGTCTGGCCGCGGTCGAGCCAGACGGTGGCGCGCGTGACGCGCTCGAGAAAGCGGCGGTCGTGCGAGATCAGGATCACCGCCGAAGAGGTGCGGGCAAGCTCTTCTTCCAGCCACTCGATCACAGAAAGATCGAGATGGTTGGTCGGCTCGTCGAGCAGCAGGATATCGGGTTCGGGCGCCATGACGCGGGCAAGGGCGGCGCGGCGCGCCTCGCCGCCGGACAAGTCGTTCGGCCGCTCCTCGCCGGTCAGCCCGAGATGTTCCATCAGATAGGTCGCGCGGTGCGGATCGTCGGCCGGGCCGAGGCCGGCCTCGACATAGGAGCGCACGTCGGCGAAGCCATCCATGTCAGGCATCTGCGGCAGGTAGCGGACCGTGGCCGAAGGCTGGCGGAACACCTCGCCGTCCTGCGGCTCTATCATGCCGGTGGCGATCTTGAGCAAGGTCGACTTGCCCGAGCCGTTGCGGCCGACCAGCGCGATCTTCTCGCCGGCGGACGCGCTGAGCGCCGCGCCGTCGAGCAGCGGCGTGCCGCCGAAGGTCAGTTTAATGCCGTCGAGATTGAGGAGTGGCGGCGCCATGTCTGGAATGTCAGCTTTCAGGAAGAGGATAGGGGTGGGCCAGGAGCAGCGCCCGGCCGCGTTCCAGCGCGATGCCAAGCTGCCCCTTGACCTCGTTTGATATAGTGAGCGAGGAGCCGAACGCCACCTCGACGCGGTCGAGCGGCCACTTGGCGCCGGTGACCGTCAGGCCGGCGAGCTCTGAGAAGCCGAGCACCGAAAACAAGGTGCCGTCCTCATAGTCGAAGCCGGCTTTGCCCGGCAAAACGGGAATGCCTTCCTGCGCGCCGCTGGTCAGCAGAACTTGCGTGCCCGCCTCGGCCAGCCGCACGGCGAGCGCCAGGTGCAGGAAAGCATGGTCGGCGCGCTTGCCGCCGAAGGCACCGGCCAGAACCAGGCTGGTGGCGCCGCGCCGGAGCGCTTCCGCGATGGCGAGCTCGCCGTCGGTCATGTCCTTCTCGGCCGGAAAGATCTTTCGCGGAACGGCGGCGAGGTCATCCGGCAGGTTCGCCGGCACCGAATCGAAATCGCCGACCCAAAGTTCCGGCATGAGGCCAAGCATGCGGGCATGGCCGATGCCGGCATCGGCGGCGATGACGCGCGAACCCTCGATCTGGTGTTCGAGCCGGGGCGTGCGGATAAGTTCGCCGCCAAGCAGGATGGTGAATGTGCCCATGGCCGTGGCCCTTACCAGCCCTCCAGGCGAAACGGAAGCCGGACGGCCCGCGCTTCGGTGGCGCCCGCCCCGGAACATTAGCTACCCGGCAAACTTCCGCTTGCACGCCGCTTCGGCCGGGCCTATCTGTCGAAACGCTCTAACGGGGTGCCGGACGTGATCCGGCTGAGAGGCGATCAAGCCAACCCGCTGAACCTGATCCGGTTTGTACCGGCGGAGGGATTAGACGTTTCGGACCATCCGGCGCCTCAATTCCTTGTCACTCGAACGAAGGAGGCGCCGATGCGCGCAATGCTGTCCAATCTCATTCTCGCTACCGGTCTCGTGTCGCTTCTGGCAGGCGTCGTGCCTGCCGAGGCGAAAGACAAGCTCACCGTCTATACCTATGAGAGCTTCACCGCCGATTGGGGGCCTGGGCCGGCCGTCAAGAAAGAGTTCGAGGCCGAATGCGGCTGCGATCTCGAATTCGTCTCGGTGGCCGATGGCGTCGCGCTGCTCAACCGCGTCAAGCTCGTGGGCGCCGGCACCAAGGCCGACATCGTGCTCGGCCTCGACACCAACCTGACCGCCGACGCCAAGGCGAGCGGCTTGTTCGCGCCGCATGGCGAAGTCTCCGGCATCAACGTGCCCGGCGGCTGGAGCGACGATACCTTTGTCCCGTTTGACTACGGCTATTTCGCCGTTGTGTACGACACGGAGAAACTGAAAAATCCGCCGAAGAGCTTGAAGGAGCTGGTCGAGGGCGCCGGTACCGACAAGATCGTCATCCAGGATCCGCGCACCTCGACGCCCGGCCTCGGGCTGCTTTTGTGGGTGAAGTCGGTCTATGGCGACAAGGCGCCGGAGGCCTGGGCCAAGCTCAAGACGAAGGTGCTGACGGTGACGCCGGGCTGGAGCGAGGCCTACGGCCTGTTCACCAAGGGCGAGGCGCCGATGGTGCTCTCCTACACCACCTCGCCGGCCTACCACATGGTGGCCGAGAACACCGAGCGCTACCAGGCGGCCTCCTTCGAGGAGGGCGAATACCTGCAGATCGAGGTCGCCGGCATCACCACGACGGGCGCGAAGAACCCGCTGGCGCAAAAATTCATTGCCTTCATGACCGGGCCGAAATTCCAGGACGTCATTCCGGAAACCAACTGGATGTTCCCGGCCGGCAAGACCGACAAGCCGCTCAACCCGGCCTTCGACAAGCTGGTCAAGCCGACCAAGACCCTGCTGTTCAGACCGGAGGAAGTCGCCGCCAACCGCAAGGCCTGGGTGGATGAGTGGCTGGCGGTGATGAGCAAGTAGGGCTGTAATGCTTGCGCCAAGGCCCCCCTCTCTGTCCTGCCGGACATCTCCCCCTCAAGGGGGGAGATTGGCAGCTTTGGCGCCTTGCTCAATCCTGCGGCATTGGAGATTGGCGAAAGCCCGAGTGACGTCTGATCTCCCCACTAGAGGGGGAGATGGCCGGCAGGCCAGAGAGGGGGGCGAAGGAACTCGGCGCTCGTTAGCTCGAACTCAAATGGCGCAGCGTGCGACACGCGCCCTCTGACTCCCGCATCACTGCCGGCGCCGTCGCGCTTGCGGCCATCGCCTTGCTCATCGGCGGCGCTTTCGCCGGCCTCATCCTCGAAGGTGCGCACGACCTCTCCGGTGCCGCCGCCGCCTTTGACGGCTACCTCTTCCGCGTCGCTCGCTTCACACTGTGGCAAGCGGCTCTCTCGACGCTCCTATCGGTCGGCCCCGCGCTGCTGGTGGCGCGCGCCCTGTCGAGGCATCCGGCCTTTCCCGGGCGCCGCCTGATCCTGCAATTGTTCACCGTGCCGCTGGCGTTGCCGGCGATCGTCGCCGCGCTCGGCATATTGGCGCTCTACGGTCACGCCGGATATTTTGCCGGCGTCTTCGCCGGGCTTGGCGGCGGGGAGTGGCCGGGGATCTACGGCCTCTCCGGCATCCTGGTCACCCATGTCTTCTTCAACCTGCCCCTGGCGACGCGCCTGTTCCTGGAGGCGCTGGGCACCATTCCCGCCGACCAGTGGCGGCTGGCGAGCCAGCTCGGCATGGGTCCCCGGCCGGCCTTCCGGCTGATCGAATGGCCGGTGCTGCGCGCGGCCCTGCCGGGGATCGCCGGGCTGGTCTTCATGCTCTGCATCACGTCCTTCACCATCGTGCTGACGCTGGGCGGCGGTCCGGCCGCGACGACGCTGGAGGTCGCCATCTACCAGGCGCTGCGGTTCGATTTCGATCCGGCCCGCGCCGTGGTGCTGACGCTGCTGCAGATCGCGCTCACCTTCATCGTGGTCGTCGCGCTGACGCGGCTCGGCGCCAACACGGTCGGCGACGCCAATCTGCCGGTGGCGCCGCGCCGCTACCTTTCGGCAGGCCGAATGGAGAGTGCGCTGAACGCCGGCCTCATCGCGCTTGCCCTGCTGTTCGTTGCCGGACCGATGCTGGCGACCGTGCTTTCAGGTCTGGAGGCCGATCTCGGCCGGCTGGCGGGTGAGGAGGCGGTGCGCCGCGCGACGCTCACCAGCGCGGGCCTCGCGCTGCTTGCGGCGCTGCTCAGCGTGACGTTGTCGCTGGCGCTGATCGCGGCGCGGCGCGCGCTGTCCCTGCGGCGCCGGGCAGGTGGCGCGATGGGCTTGCTCGAACATGCCGCCGACACCGGCGCCGGCTTCGTGCTCGTCGTGCCGCCGATCGTGCTTGGCGCCGGCTGGTTCCTGGCGCTGCGCCATGTCACCGATGTCTTTGCCATCGCGCCGGTCATCGTCGTTGCCGTCAACGCGGTGATGGCGATGCCCTTCGCCATCCGCGCCATTCGCCCGGCCTATGACGCGGCGAGCGAGCGTCACGAGCGGCTTTGCCTGGCGCTCGGCATATCCGGCTGGAACCGGCTCAGCCTGATCGACTGGCCGTCGCTCAGGCGGCCCTTGGCCACCGGCTTCGCCTTCGCCATGGCGCTGTCGCTCGGCGATCTCGGCGTGATCGCGCTGTTCGGCAGCGATTCCGTGCAGACCTTGCCCTATCTGCTTTTGGCGCGCATGGGCAGCTACCGGACAGCCGACGCCGCGGGGCTTGCCTTGCTGCTCGGCCTCGTCTGCCTGATGCTGGTGGTCGCCGCCGACTGGCTCGGGCGGGAAGGAAAGTCATGACGACGAGCAACGGCACTGCGCAGAAAGGCCTGGCTGTCCGGCTGGATGGCGTCTCGTTCAGCTATGGGGAGGCGTCCTTCCGCTTCGATGCCGAATTCGCCGACGGCAGGATCACAGCCATCATGGGGCCGAGCGGCTCCGGCAAGTCGACGCTGCTCAATCTGATAGCCGGCTTCGAGGTGCCCGATGCAGGCAAGGTGCTGATCGGCGGCACCGATCTCGGCACCGCGCCGCCTTCGGCGCGGCCGGTGTCGATGGTGTTCCAGGAAAACAATCTGTTTGCGCATCTTTGCGTCAAGGCCAATGTCGGGCTCGGCCGCTCGCCGTCGCTCAAGCTCGGCGATGCCGATCGTATTGCCGTCGCCGAGGCGCTGGCGCGTGTCGGTCTTGCCGGCAAGGAAAAGCGGCTGCCGCGCGAGCTTTCCGGCGGCGAGCGGCAACGCGTGGCGCTGGCGAGGGTGCTGCTGCGCGATCGGCCCGTTCTGCTGCTCGACGAACCTTTCGCGTCGCTCGGCCCGGCGCTGCGCGACGACATGCTCGACCTTGTCGCAGGCATCCATGCCGAGCGCAAGATGACGGTGCTTTTCGTCACGCATCAGCCCGAAGATGCGCGCCGCATCGGCCAGGACGTCGCATTTCTCGATGAAGGCACGATCGCGGCGACGGGCCCGGCCGAGGATTTCTTCGATCGGTCTGGACCGGACGCCTTCCGGCGCTATATCGGCGATCGAGGCGGCACCGTTGCCGGATCACAACATATTGCCCGGAAGCGGACATAATTTACGGCCAAACCGGCAACGGGTGATCCGGCGTTTGCTTGCCTTGTCCGGGGGAGTGTGGCTAGGTCCGGCTGGGCCGTGATTTGCCGAAAGATTTCGAAAGGAAGCCGATCTGTCGACCGGCGCTGAGAAGGTTTGGATGAGGCCGCTGGCACGATTTTTCGCGCTGGCAAGCGTCGTGGCGCTGGCCAGCTGCCAGATGTTCACGCCGCCGGACGTGCAGGAATCGGGCTTCCAGCCTTCCGACAAGCCGATCACCGTCGACAATGTCGTCGCCAACGCCAAGCTCGCCGACATGGCGAAGGCGCAGCATCCGCGGATTCTCGCCACCTATGGCGGCGAATATTCCGATCCCAGGCTCGAACGCATGGTGGCCAAGGTCGTCGGCAATCTGACGGTGGTGTCGGCGAACCCGACCCAGACCTATCGCATCACCATCCTGAACTCGCCCAACGTCAACGCCTTCGCGCTGCCGGGCGGCTATCTCTATGTGACGCGCGGCCTGCTGGCGCTGGCCAACGATTCCTCCGAGCTTGCCGCCGTCATCGCGCATGAGATGGGTCACGTCACCGCCAATCATGGCCTGCAGCGGCAGCAGCTCGAAGCGGAGGAGGGCTTGGCGACCAAGGTTGTTTCCGATGTGCTCGGCGACAGTCCGACCGCCAAGGCGGCACTGATCCGCGGCAAGCTGAGGCTGGCGCAATTCTCGCGCAACCAGGAACTGCAGGCCGACGCCATCGGCATCAAGTCGATCGGCGAGGCGGGCTATGATCCCTATGCCGCCGGCCGCTTCCTGCAGTCGATGTCGGCCTATACCGATTTCCGCTCGGTCAGCGGCGCCACCGACGCCAGCCTCGACTTCCTGGCGACGCACCCCAACACGCCCCAGCGCATCGAGCTGGCGCAGCGCCTTGCGCGCAATTTCGGCCCGCCCGGCGTCGGCACGCGCGACCGCGACGCATTTCTGGCCGGCATAGACGGGCTGCTCTACGGCGACACGCCTGAAGAAGGCTATGTGCGCGGCCAGACCTTCATGCACCCCAATCTCGGCGTCTCCTTCACGGTGCCGGATGGCTTCGTCATCGACAATACGGCGGCCGCGGTCACCGCGACCGGGCCTGGCGACATCGCCGTCCGTTTCGACGGCGTGGCGATCAACAAGTCCGTATCGCTCACCGATTACATCCGCAGCGGCTGGGTGGCGGGTCTCGAGGACGCCAGCGTGCGCCAGGAAACGGTCAATGGCAACGAGGCGGCGATGGCGCATGCCAGCGCGCAAGGCTGGCAGTTCGACATCGCCGTGATCCGCGCCGGCGGGCAGGTCTACAGGCTGCTGACGGCCGCGCCCTCGGCCAGCACCGCGCTGGACCCGGTCGCGCGCTCGGTCAGCGGTTCCTTCCGCGTGCTGAGCCCTGCCGAGAAGGCGGCGCTGAAGCCGCTGCATATCCGCGTCGTCACCGTCCAGGCCGGGCAGACCATGGGCTCGCTCGCCGCGCAAATGGTCGGCGTCGACCGCAAGCTCGACCTGTTCCGGGTGCTCAACGCCATGTCGCCCGGTGCCAGCGTATCGGCCGGCGACAAGGTCAAGATCGTCACCGACAAATAGAGACTCGGGGCCAACCCGGCGCCGTGGGCGATCTGAACTATCGCCCGGGCCGGGGGCCGTTGTCTTCACAAGCCGTCACTACCGGTGTCGCCACCGTCACCACCGCCGGTATTGCCATCGCTGGCGTGGCTGGCGCCGCCAGTCCAGGATGTTCTCCCGGTTTCGGTCGGTATCGGCTTGACCTTTGGTGCTCCCGGAATTGTCCGTGTGATGGTCTTCGGTTTCGACACGGGCACGCGGATCACCTTTATCTTCGTGATGACCTTCGGCGGCACCTTGCACGCCATGACCACGGGCGTGCTGCGCGTGGGAAGACCGAGAATGCCCATCGAGTACGCGTCCTGCCGCTCCATGCCCGCTTTGAGGAAAGCCAGGGCGCGTGCCGGGTCGGCGGGCACGCCGTTGCGGCCTTCCTTGAAGATCAGAGCAAGCTCCTTCATGGCATCGACATGTCCCATGGCCGCTGCCTGGAGCAGCAGGTCCAGTCCCTTGCCGGTATCGCGCTCGACGCCGAGGCCATTGAACAAAGCGCGTCCCCAGGCGGCCATGGCGTAGGGGTCTCCCTTGTCCGACGCCTTCGAATAGAGGTCGGTCGCCTTCGATGTCTCGACAGCCGTCCCTGTTCCGGACGGGGCGATGGAGCCGAGCGCGAAGAGGGCGCGGATATGTCCCTTGTCCGCGGCCTCCTGGATCGCCTGCCTGGCCTCGTCGACCCTGCCCGACGCCAGCAGCACCCGCCCCAGTTCGTAACGGAAGCGCGCAATGTCGGGATAGGCCTTCACCGCCGCCTCGCAGGCCTCGAGAGCCCCGCCGCCGATCTCGTTCGGCAACCGGCCCGGGACGACGCCCTGCAGGTCGAGCGGTTCGCCGGCAGCCTGGTCGCAAGGATCGACGTCCGGCGACAGCTTCATCGTCGCCTGCTTCGCGGCGTTGCCGACGCGGATCTGGAAGCCGACCTCGATGGGAGCGGACGAGCCGATCTGCGGCTCGTAGCGCAATTTATCGACCTCGGCGGCCATCAGGCTCGATTGCGGCGAAAGCACGCGATCGGGCAGGGACAGCGTCCCGGTCGCCGGGTAGCTCGCAAGCTTTAGGCTGACCCCGGCATCCTTGGCCGGAAGATCCAGTTTCAGTGGAACCGGGCCGACGCCGACCGGGATGCGAATGTCGCGACTTCCAATCGCTTCCGCGGCATCGGCAACCTGGATTCCGCGCTCGGCCGCCTGCTGGTCCTGCTGTGCGGCGGGCGGCGGCGGTGCTGGTTGCTCCGCCCCGCGCATCAGCACGACATCGTCGATCAGCGAGGAGTTCTCCCACGGGACCTGCTTGCCGTTGGTGGCCTTGACCACATCGCGGCGCACGGCCGCCATCACCGAGCTTATCTCCTGGCCCGGAGCCAGGGCGCGGCGGGAAAAGGACGACGAGAACGGACTGAGGTCGCCGGCGCCGTCATAGGCGACGGCGCCCGGTTCGGTGGCAAAGGCAATCAGCGTGTTCTGCGAACCCGTTACCTGCGCAAGTCCGCTGTCGCCGGCGACGATCAGCTGGTCGCGCAGCCAATAGTCCTTGCGCGGGAAAGGGTTGTTGCGGCAAGCGTCGAGGATGATCATCTGGATCTTCGATCTCGAGCGCAGCTGCCGCAGTATGTCGTTGACCTTGATGGCCTGGACTTCCATGTCGGCCGCGTCCTTCAGCGACGCATCGACCGGGATCAGGAAATTCTCGCCGCCGATCTGGAAGCCGTGCCCCGAATAGTAGACGACCGCCAGGTCGGCGCCGTCGGCGGCCGCCAGGTAGTTGCGGAACCGCTCCTCGAACTGAAGCCTGGTCAGGTCCTTGGCGGTGAACACCTCGAAGCCGGCCAGCCTGAATGTCTTCGACACATCGTCGGCGTCCTTGTCCGGATTCTTGAGGGCCGGGATTTCGCGGTATTCGGAATTGCCGATGACAAGGGCAACCCTTCGATCGGCGCGCGCTTCGAATGTCGTGAAGCCCACGAGGATCAAGGCCGCAAGGAGCACGCAGCATCGCAGCATGGCAAATCCCCCCATATGTTGTGATCTGGAGGTGTCAAAAAGGCCTATTGCGGCGCGATGGTCTGTTAAAGAGCTCACAAACCATAGGTATTATCGAGGAAAATTTGCCCGACGGCGATATATTCTTATTTAATAAATTTCTTATCCTTGATTTTTGCACGCATTAACTTCAGGCGGCTTCCGCCAAAAATTCCGGGTTCTGCTTCACCAGCGCCAGCTTCAGCTTTTCCATGGCGCGGGCTTCGATCTGACGGACGCGCTCCTTGGAGATGCCGAGCTGTTCGCCGAGCGATTCCAGCGTGGCGCCGTCGTCGCTCAGCCTGCGCTCCTCGATGATGCGGAGCTCGCGGGGGTTGAGCGCGCCGAGCGCGCTCTTCAGCCAGACGGCACGGCGCTGGACGTCGATCCTTTCGCCGACGATCTCGTCGGGAAGCGGATCCTCCGAGACCAGGAAGTCCATCCGCTCGGCGGCGCCGTTCTCGTCGGCCAAAGGCGCATTGAGCGAGCTGTCGGGTGAGGACAGGCGTGAATCCATCATCGCCACGTCGGCTTCCGGAATGCCGAGCGCGGCCGAGACCTCGCGGTAGAGCGTGGCATTGGAGAGCGGCTCGGCGCCGTTGGCCAGCCGTGCGCGTAAACGGCGCAGATTGAAGAACAGCGCCTTCTGCGCCGAGCTGGTGCCGCCGCGCACGATCGACCAGTTGCGCAAGATGTAGTCCTGCATGGAGGCGCGAATCCACCAGGTGGCGTATGTGGAAAAGCGTACTTCCCGCGCGGGCTCGAAACGCGCCGCGGCCTCGAGCAGGCCGACATGGCCTTCCTGGATCAGATCGCCGAGCGGCAGGCCGTAGTGGCGGAATTTCGAGGCCATGGAGATCACCAGCCGCATATGGGCGACGGTGATCCGGTGCAGCGCGTGCTGATCGTTCTCTTCTTTCCAGCGGAGCGCAAGGACGTGCTCCTCGTCGCGCTCGAGATAGGGAGCCCTCATTGCCGCCCGGACCAGTGTCCGTCCTGCCGCGTCCTGGATCATGCCGGCTCCTGTTGGCGGTGATTGGTACGGTTGAAAAGACACCGCCGCGCCCTACAACAGCCATGCAACGTGTCAGGCGCATGGATGGTTCCGCCGCCCGCGGGGGGCAGATGTTGCCGACGGGAACATTTTGTTATTGGCCGGGAAAAGCCGTTTGGCGGATTCTCGAGCTGATTTGAGAACCAGATTTCTAGTAGGGACGATTTTTGAAATCTGGTTCCTTATTTAGCGACCTTCTATCTGTCAGTTTCCGGGTCTCACAATCGCGCCGGGGGCACCGGTCAAAACGGGATCACATAAAAATGAAATGGCTTAAGTCGCTTCTTGTCGCCGGAACGCTGCAGGTTCTGGCGGTCACCGCCGGCCATGCCGGCGCCAATCTCGACCAGATCAAGCAGGCCGGCGTGCTCAAGGTCGGCACCGAAGGCACCTACGCGCCCTTCACCTATCACGACGAATCCAACGCGCTGGTCGGCTTCGACGTCGAGATCGCCAAGGCCATCGGCGACAAGCTCGGCGTCAAGGTCGAGTTCCTCGAGGGCAAGTGGGACGGGCTGATCGCCGGCCTCGACGCCAACCGCTACGACGCCGTCATCAACGAGGTCGGCATCACCGATGCGCGCAAGGCCAAATATGATTTCTCCGATCCCTACATCGCCTCGAAGGCGGTGCTGATCGTGCGCGGCGACAACACCGACATCAAGACCTTCGCCGACCTCAAGGGCAAGAAGTCTGCGCAGTCGCTGACCTCCAATTTCGGCAAGCTCGCCGAATCCAACGGCGCCGAGCTCGTCGGCACCGACGGCTTCGACCAGTCGATCCAGCTGCTGCTCACCGGCCGCGCCGACGCCACGATCAACGACAGCCTGTCCTTCCTCGATTTCAAGAAGCACAAGCCGGACGCCAATGTGAAGATCGCCGCGCAGGAAGAGAATGCCGACTATTCCGGCGTCATCGTGCGCAAGGGCGATCCGGAACTGGTCGCCGCCATCAACAAGGCGCTGGCCGACATCAAGGCCGACGGTACCTACCAGAAGATCGCCGACAAGTATTTCGGCCAGGACGTTTCGAAGTAAGGCAATCGTCCTTCGTTCTAAAAATGGCGGGTCGTCAAAGACGGCCCGCCATTTTTTGCACGATATTCATGCGCCGGCGTCTTTGACGGCTCGCCGGTTTTCGCGTGATAGTCAGTCCATACGGGGGAACGCGCCGCCGTATCTGGAAGGGAGAAGTGCTCCGTGCCGCACTGGCTGCAATTGATGCTGGAATCGTTGCCGACGCTGTTATGGGCGGCGTTGATCTTCACCGTGCCGCTGACGCTCCTGTCCTTCGCGCTCGGGCTCATCGCCGGGCTTGCGACGGCGCTGATCCGGCTGTTCGGGCCGAAGCCGCTGGTCGCGCTGGTGCGCTTCTATGTCTGGATCTTTCGCGGCACGCCGCTGCTCGTTCAGTTGTTCCTGATCTTCTACGGCCTGCCGTCGGTCGGCATCCTGCTCGATGCCTTTCCGGCCGCGCTGATCGGCTTCACGCTCAACATCGGCGCCTACACGTCGGAGATCATCCGCGCCGTCATCGGCTCGGTGCCGAAGGGGCAGTGGGAGGCTTCCTATTCGATCGGCATGACCTGGAGCCAGGCGATGCGGCGCACGATCCTGCCGCAGGCGGGCCGCGTCGCGGTGCCGCCGCTCTCCAACACCTTCATCTCGCTGGTCAAGGATACCTCGCTGGCGGCGGCGATCACCGTGCCCGAGATGTTCCAGGCCGCGCAGCGCATCGTCGCCACCACCTATGAGCCGCTGATCCTCTATGTCGAGGCGGCGGCGCTCTATCTCGCGCTGAGCTCGGTGCTGTCGGCGCTGCAGGCGCGGCTGGAGGTGCGGCTCAACCGCTATGGCGGGTTCCTGGAGGCCAATTCATGATTGGCCTCACCGACATCGAAAAGCGCTTCGGCGACAATCTGGTGCTGAAAGGCGTCACCGTCAGCCTGGCCGAGGGCTCCGTGACCGCGCTGGTCGGTCCTTCCGGCGGCGGCAAAAGCACGCTCTTGCGCTGCATCAACCTCCTGGAGATCCCGACGTCCGGATCGTTGCGCATCGGCGACGAGACGCTTGCGTTCCATCCGGGCGGCAAGGTGCCGACCAAGGACATCCAGCGCATCCGCCTGCAGACCGGCATGGTGTTCCAGAATTTCCAGCTCTTTCCGCACCGCACGGCGATCGAGAATGTCATGGAAGGGATGGTGACGGTGCTGAAATGGCCCGAGCCAAGAGCGCGCGAGCGGGCGATGGCGCTGCTCGAAAAGGTCGGCATGGCGCACAAGGCGGATGCCTGGCCGGCGACGCTGTCGGGCGGCCAGCAGCAGCGCGTGGCGATCGCCCGGGCGCTGGCGCCGTCGCCGCGCGTGCTGCTTTGCGACGAGCCGACCTCGGCGCTCGATCCGGAGCTGGCGCAGGAAGTGGTCGACGTGCTCGGGCAGCTTGCCCGCGAAGGTACGACCATGGTGATGGCCACGCATGACCTGCGGCTCGCCTCCAAGATCGCGCAGGAGGTCGTCTTCCTCGATGCCGGCTCGATCGTCGAGAAAGGCCCGGCCTCGGTCGTGTTCGACAATCCGGAGCGCGAGCGGACCAAACGCTTCATTGCCTCGCTCAGGCAGGAGGAGGCGCAGAAGGAAGCCGGCGGCGGGGCGTAGAGTTGGGCACCAGAGACAAAAAACCCGGCGCGAGGCCGGGTTTTTCATACGCTTGGAGCGAAAAAGCTCAGGCAGCTTCTTCCTGTTCGGATTCTTCGTTGTCGGCCTTGGCGCCGCGCTTCGGACCCTTGTTGAGGTTGACCTCGATGAGGCGCACTGCCTCGGTCTCCGACATGCGGTTCACAGCGGCGATCTCGCGGGCCATGCGGTCGAGCGCGGCTTCATAGAGCTGACGCTCGGAATAGGACTGCTCCGGCTGGTTGTCGGCGCGATAGAGGTCGCGCACCACTTCCGAGATCGAGATCAGGTCGCCGGAATTGATCTTGGCGTCATATTCCTGGGCACGGCGCGACCACATGGTGCGCTTGACGCGGGCGCGGCCCTGCACGACCTTCAGCGCGCGGTCGACATAGTCTTCTTCCGACAGCTTGCGCATGCCGATCGAGGTCGCCTTGGCGACCGGCACCTTGAGCCGCATCTTGTCCTTCTGAAAGTCGATGACGAACAGTTCCAGCTTGTGGCCTGCCACTTCCTGCTCGTCGATCGCCACGATCTGGCCGACGCCGTGCGCCGGGTAGACGATGAACTCGCCGGTCTTGAAACCGTGACGGGCCGCGGTGGACTTCTTCTGCGGGGTGATCGTTGCCATTACGCCCTGAACTCCTTGGTTGTAGCGCCGGCATGGCGGCGCCGGCTGAACTCGTGTGACCGGCGGTGGCCGATCATTAGCCGCACAATAGGTGAACCCACCGGAAAAGCCGAGACCAGCAAAGCGCACGAATGCGGCCGCCTGTCCCAGATTGCTCTGGTTCGGGTTTGAGAAGCTCACCTTTCAGTGATTTGGGGCGTTAGCGCCATAAATCGACGTTGTGTCACCGGCATGTTCCGCTGATGTAACACAAAAAGTCGGAAGAATCAAGGTTTTGCTGCGTTCGCTAACGCCGAGCGACACCGCTGCCTGTCAAGACAGTAATTGTATCGGCCATGTTACGCCGCGTCACGCCGGCGCTATCTGCGATTATGTCAATCGCCTTCGCCGGGCTCCGCAGAGAAATATTTCTCGAACTTTCCGGTCTCGCCGTCGAAGGTCTTGGCGTCAGCCGGCGGCTCTTTCTTGGCGGTGATATTGGGCCATTTCTCGGCATATTCGGAATTGACCTGCAACCATTTGTCGAGACCGCCCTCGGTGTCCGGCTTGATCGCGTCGGCCGGGCATTCGGGCTCACAGACGCCGCAGTCGATGCACTCGTCGGGGTGGATGACGAGCATGTTCTCGCCTTCGTAGAAACAGTCGACCGGACAGACCTCGATGCAGTCCATGTATTTGCATTTGATGCAATTGTCGGTCACGACATAGGTCATTGCAGGCTCCGGAACGTCCCATTTTGCTGGGCTTTTTGGCTGAGGTAACGCCTTTGCCCGCCGCTTGCAAGGGCAGGGCTTGCTGGCCGGGCCGGCGTTGCGGAAACGAATTGTCGCGGTTCGCTGCGCCGAGGGTCCGCTTATAATCTCAATCGTCGCCGAGCAGCCGGTCGGTCTGCCGGCGTTCGCGTTTGGTCGGGCGACCGCTGCCGGCCTCGCGCAAGGCCGGAATGGCGTCCGGAACGGCCTCGCCCTTGGGTGTCGGCGCCGGCGACATGTCCTCATAAAGCAGCCGCGCCTCCTCGGCCGGGCCTCGCCGCGTGCCGCAGTTCAAGACTTTCCAGACGAGGATACGGCCTTCCAAGGTGATGGTCAGCACGTCGCCGGGCTTCACCATATCCGAGGCCTGCGCTGCTTTGTCGCGATTGATGCGGACGCGCCCGGCGACGGCGATTTTCGCCGCCAGGGACCGCGATTTCACCGCGCGCGAGAAGAACAGCCATTTGTCGATGCGCTGGCGGCCTTCTCCAACCATCGCGGCTAGCTCTGTTGGAGCATGATCTCGCCCGAAAACCGGTTCCCACTTTTCGCTGACGCGGTCCTTCGGTTCGGGATCATGCTCTAGCCTACTTCTTCAGCTGGTCGCGCAAGGCGGCAAGCTTGGCGAAGGGCGAATCCGGATCGAAGCGCTGCGGGCGCTCTTCGCGCGGCTTGCCCTGGAACGCCGGCTTGCCACCCTGGTTAGCCTTGCCGTCCTGCCTGTTGCCCTTCCAGTCGGGCCGGCCCTCGCGGCGGGCCCCCTCGTGGCGATCCGGGCGCTCGCCTTGCGGCCTGCCTTCGCGCCGTTCACCACCCTCGCGCCGGTCGCCCGTCTCCGGCCTCGGCTTGTATTTCGAGCGGTCGAAGCGCGGCTTGCCCGCACCGTCGCTGCGTTGCTCGCGGCGGCCTTCATGGGCCGGACGATCGCCGGGCTGGCCGCTTGCGGCGCCTGCCTGGCCGTCGCGCGCGGGTTGTCCACCACGCGGGCGATTGTCACGGCGGTTGTCCTGGCGATGGCGCGGACGCTGGTGGTCGAAACGCGCCTGGCGCCACAGGAGCACGGGCTTTGGTTCCTCAGCCTCCGTCGGGGTTTCGCCGGCAGCGGCTTCGCTACCTTCACCCTCGTGCGGAGGGTCAGCGCGCAGCGCCGGGGCGGGGGGAGCGCCGGCGGTATCAGTGCTCTCTGCATGGTCGGCGCTATCGCCTGCGTCGCCTTGCGCCGCGACCTCTTCCACTGAGGAGGGGGAGGGAAGGGCGTCGGCGCTTTCAGCCGACCCGGGCGCTGCCGTGGTGTCCACCGCCGCGGTGTCCTCCACAACGGGAGCTTCTTCCGTGACCTCGGCCGGAACTTCTGCCGGCTCTTCCGCGGCAGGTTCGGCTGCCGCTTCCACGACGGCTTCAGCCGAAGCTTCGGCGACAGCCTCAACGGCGGCCGGCTCCGAACCCTCGACCGGTGTCTCGGCAATCGTGTCCGTCGTCGCAACTTCAGCCGCCGCCTGCGCGGCGCGGGCCGCCTCTTCGGCGGCGAGCTTCGCCTCGGCCGCTTCGCGGGCGGCGTTGTCCTGGGCTTCGAGCTTCGCCTTCACCTCGGCGGCGGGCTTCGGCTCGGCGCGATAGCCGAGGCCTTTCAGGATCTCTTCCATGTCGTCGGCGGTGGCGCCGAGGATCGACATCATCGGCGGCGTCACCGTGAAGGCGTGGCCGTCATAGGCGCCGTCCGGACGCTGGCCGAGGCCGGGCTTCCAGTTGGTCGCCGGGCGGATGAGGTCGGCAAGCCGCTCGAGGATATCGATACGCACGGCGCGGCGGCCGAGATTGCGATAGCCGGCGAGCTTGTAGAAGGTCTTGTCGAAGGCCGGGTCGATGACCACCGAGGTGCGGCCCGACGCCAGCGCATGCACCACGTCGCCGAAGCCCGGCTTGTCCTTGCCGTCGTTCTTCAGCGCCCAGAGCAAGGTCACCAGACCGGCCGGCGCAGGCTTGATCAACGCCGGCACGAAGACATGGTAGGCGCCGAAGCGCACGCCGAGGCGGCGAAGTGCGGCGCGGCCCTCCTGGTCGAGCGACTTCATCTCCTCCGCGATGTCGCGGCGATTGATCAGGCCGAAATGCTCGACCAGCTGGAAGGCGATGCCGCGCGCGATGCCGGTGAGCTGGTCGGCGTTCTTCAAATCGACCAGCGGCTTCAAAAGCTGTTCGACCTGGAAATTGACGAAGCGCTCGGCGCGCGCGGCGACCTTGTCGCGGGCCGGGCCGGTCAGCTGCTCGTCGGCAAGCAGCACCAGGCGCGGCTTCAGCGCCTCGTCGCCGGCGACCAGCGTGCCGATCGGCGCGCCGATCCAGCGCAGGACGCCGTCCGAGCCCAAAGCCAGGTCGCCATTGGCGCAGGCGGCAAAGCGCTCGGCGCGCGCCTCGAACTCGGCTGCGAGCGCCTTCTGGGCAGCTGTGCGCACCGCTTTGGCGTCCTCGCCGCCGGCGCTTTGGTCGGCGGTGAAGCGGAACCCTTGCAATTCGCCGACATGATGGCCCTCGACGAGGACGGTTCCGGTTGGACTGATTTCGGCTTCAGGCATGGTATTTTCTCTAAGGCGCCGCATGAGGACGGAAGTCCTGCGGTCTACGAAGCGTTTCGTCAACCGCTCATGCAGCGCATCCGACAATCTGTCTTCGATTTCGCGCGTCTTTTCCTGCCAGTGTAGCTGATCGGCCAGCCAGCCCGGTCGGTTGGAGACGAAAGTCCAGGTGCGGATCTGCGCGATCCGGTGCGACAGCGTGTCGATATCGCCTTCCGTCGTGTCGGCGCGCCGCACCTGCTCGGCCATGTAATTCTCATCGACATGGCCATGGCGCGCAAGGTCCATATAGATCGAGGCGATGAGGTCGGCATGCTGGGCCGGCGCGATCTTGCGGTAGTCGGGCAGCGCACAGGCTTCCCAGAGCAGCGCCACGCGCTCCTTGCCGGAGGCCAAAGCGCGGATGTCGCCGTCGCGCGACAGATGCTCCAGCGCCTGCGCATCCACGGCCGGCAGCGCGCGGGTCAGCCCCTCGACCGGCGCATTGGTCTCGATCGAGCGCTTCAGCGCATCGAGGCTGGAAAAGTCGAAATCGGCGGTGCGCCATTGCAGCACCTTCACCGGGTCGAAGTCATGCCCCTCGATCTTGGCGATCAGATCCTCGTCGAACGGGTCGACCTGGCCGGTGACGCCGAACGTGCCGTCGCGCAGGTGGCGGCCGGCGCGGCCGGCGATCTGGCCAAGCTCGGCAGCGGTCAGGTTGCGGTATTGGTAACCGTCGAATTTGCGGTTCTGGGCGAAGGCGACATGGTCGAGGTCGAGGTTCAGTCCCATGCCGATGGCGTCGGTGGCGATGAGATAGTCGACGTCGCCGGACTGGAAGATCTCCACCTGCGCATTGCGGGTGCGCGGCGAAAGCGCGCCGAGCACGACGGCGGCGCCGCCCTGCTGCCGACGGATCAGCTCGGCGATCGCGTAGACCTCGTCGGCGGAGAAGGCGACGATCGCCGTGCGCCGTGGCAGCCGGGTGAGCTTCTTCGAGCCGGCATAGGCAAGGTGCGACAGCCGCGGCCGCGTCACCACCGACACGCCCTTCAGCAGGCGCTGCAGAATGCCATGCATGGTGGCCGCGCCAAGAAGCAGCGTCTCCTGGCGGCCGCGCAGATGCAGGATGCGGTCGGTGAAGATGTGGCCGCGCTCGAGATCGCCGGCGAGCTGCACCTCGTCGATGGCGACGAAGGCGGCGTCGGTCTCGCGCGGCATCGCCTCGACGGTGCAGACCGAATATTTCGCGCCGGCAGGCACGATCTTCTCCTCGCCGGTGATCAGCGCCACCTTGTGGGCGCCGACCTTCTCGCAGACCCGGGCATAAACCTCGCGGGCGAGCAGCCTCAGCGGCAGGCCGATGATGCCTGTCTCATGCGCGACCATGCGCTCGATGGCGAGATGGGTCTTGCCGGTGTTGGTCGGGCCTAGCACGGCCGTCACGTCGCGGCCCGAGAGGATCAGCGGCTGGGAATGTTTCGGCTGGATGTTCATCGGCTCGGAAATAAGGTTTCTGCCGCTTGTAGTCTGAAGCACGGCGGTGCCGCCGCGTGTGACAGGCGACACATAGGGACTTCGGGCGGGAAGCGAAAGCGGAATGTTCCTTTGGGGGGGCAGGTCGAGTCGGCAGGGGCGGCCAAAATCGGTCCTTGTTAACGGCTGGAACGAGTCTGGAACGAATCAGCGACGAATCGCTGACTCGCTCGGATTCAGGTTTTGTTCACGGCTATATGTGGATTTTTTGACGTCGAGTCGCACCACATGCTGAATCTGGGAATTGGCCCGATTCATGCCTAGCTCCAGTGAACCCGAGTCAGTGTTAACTTTTGCCGGGGAACCATCGAGGCCGACCTGAGGGTCGCTCTCAAGGTTATGAAATTGTTGATTTTTCTTAATCGCTTTTAACGAACTGGGTAACGCTTTCGCCCTTCGTCATTAACTTTTCGGCCAAAGCCAGAACGAATCGGCGACGAATCAGAGATGCGCGAAGTTTCCTGGTTTGTTCACCCCTAGATATGGTGTTATCCACAGCTTGCCCACCGAGGATTCACAGCTTGTTGGAGGAGTTACGCACAAGGGCGGCTACCGCCGTTAACCTTTGCGTGCCGAATTGAGGCAAGGTGTCGCGCCGGCCTTGCCGGCGGATCAAAAAAAGGCGGCTCCGTTGCCGGAGCCGCCTTGGCCTTGTTGGGGTATCAGGCGAAGTACTGGCCGCCATTGGCGGTGATGGTCGAGCCGGTGATGAAACCGGCCTCGTCGGAAGCCAGGAAGACGACGCAGCGCGCGATCTCTTCCGGTTCGCCGAGGCGGCCGACCGGGATCTGCGGGATGATGCGCTCGTTGAGCACCTTCTCTTCGATCGCCTTGACCATTTCGGTCGCGATATAGCCGGGGCAGATGACGTTGACGGTGATGCCCGCGCGAGCACCTTCCTGGGCAAGAGCCTTACTGAAGCCGATGTCGCCGGCCTTGGCGGCGGAGTAGTTGACCTGGCCGGCCTGGCCTTTCTGGCCGTTGATCGAGGAAATGGTGATGACGCGGCCGAACTTGCGGTCGCGCATGCCGCTCCACAAAGGATGCGTCATGTTGAAGACGCCGGACAGGTTGGTGTCGACCACTTCCCTCCACTGCGCCGGCGTCATCTTGTGGAACATGGCGTCGCGGGTAATGCCGGCATTGTTGACCAGCACGGAGACCGGACCGAGATCGGCCTCGATCTGCTTGATGCCGGCGGCGCAGGCCTCGTAGTCGGCGACGGACCATTTGTAGACCGGGATGCCGGTCTCAGCCTTGAATTTCTGCGCCGCCTCGTCATTGCCGGCATAGTTCGCCGCGACCGAATAGCCGGCGTTCTTCAAGGCGACCGATATCGCAGCACCAATGCCGCGCGATCCGCCGGTGACGATTGCTACCTTGGTCATGCATTCCCTCCCTTTGGTCGGGAGTGAATAGGGAGTAGCGAATAGCGAGTAGGGACCTAATGTCCCGCCAAGCCGACGCCGTTCTTCCCTATTCGCTACTCCCTATTCACTACTCACTTCTCTTTCAGAGCGCTTCCACGCACATGGCGACGCCCATGCCGCCGCCGATGCACAGCGTGGCGAGGCCCTTCTTGGCGCCGCGGCGGCGCATCTCGTAGACCAGCGTGTTGAAGACGCGGGCGCCCGAAGCGCCGATCGGATGGCCGATGGCGATGGCGCCGCCATTGACGTTGACGATCGCGGGATCCCAGCCCATGCCCTTGTTGACGGCACAGGCCTGCGCGGCGAAGGCCTCGTTGGCCTCGACGAGATCGAGATCCTTGACCGACCAGCCGGCCTTTTCCAACGCCCGCTTCGAGGCCGGAATAGGCCCCGTGCCCATGATAGACGGATCGACGCCGGCGGTCGCCCAGGAGGCGATGCGCACCAGCGGGGTGATGCCGCGCCTTGCAGCCTCGGCCTCGGTCATCAGCAGCGCGCCGCCCGCGCCGTCGTTGATGCCGGACGCGTTGGCGGCGGTGACCGTGCCGTCCTTGTCGAAAGCGGGTTTCAGCTTGGTCATGGCGTCGAGCGTCGCGCCGTGACGGATATACTCGTCCTGGTCGACGATGGTGTCGCCCTTCTTGCCCTTGATGGTGAAGGCGACGATCTCGTCCTTGAACCTGCCGGCCTTCTGCGCGGCCTCGGCCTTGTTCTGCGAGGCCAGCGCGAACTCGTCCTGGCTTTCGCGGGTGATCTGGAACTGGCGGGCGACATTCTCGGCGGTGTTGCCCATGTGGTAGCCGTTGAAGGCATCCCACAGGCCGTCCTTGATCATGGTGTCGATCATCTTGTAGTCGCCCATCTTGACGCCGGCGCGCAGATGCTCGGCATGCGGCGACAGCGACATCGACTCCTGGCCGCCGGCGATGATCACCTTGGCGTCGCCGGTGGCGATCTGCTGCATGCCGAGCGCGATGGCGCGCAGGCCCGAGCCGCAAACCTGGTTGAGGCCCCAGGCCGTGGTCTCCTTCGGCAGGCCGGCATTGATCGAGGCCTGGCGAGCCGGGTTCTGGCCTTGAGCGGCGGTCAGCACCTGGCCGAGGATGACCTCGTCGACTTCCGCCGCGTCGACGTTCGCTCGCGCCAGCAGTTCCCTGATGACGACGGCGCCGAGCTCATGCGCCGGCGTCGCGGCGAAACTGCCGTTGAAGGAGCCGACCGCGGTGCGGGCGGCGCTGGCGACGACGATTGAATTGGAAGCGGACATTTTCTTCTCCAGACTTCGAGGTGTCGTATTTTCGAGATCGCTTTAGGACTTTCTTGCCCGTTCGAAACTCCGAGTCAAACCGGAAATGGGCATGGCCGCCATGCGCGACAAGCAGAGCGCGCGCCAGTCGCGGTAACGTGACGTTGGCCATGCAGCGGATTTTGCAAATGACTGTGCAGCATTAATTGATGCCGCAGTGCACAAACCGCTTGGAATTGTGACGCTTTTGCGCGTATCCTCGTTAAAGGGCGCAATCGTTACCGGCCGCTTACTCCTAAAGGTGCCGGTGTCCTGGGGAGGATACGGATGGCCGCAAAAGACGACCCGATCGTCATCAAGAAGTATGCCAATCGCCGGCTCTACAACACCGGCACAAGCACCTATGTGACGCTCGAAGACTTGGCCGAGATGGTCAAGAAGGGCGAGGAGTTCACGGTCCAGGACGCAAAGACCGGCGACGACATCACGCATCCGGTGCTGACGCAGATCATCTTCGAGCTCGAGAACAAGGATGGGCAGAACATGCTGCCGATCCCGTTCCTGCGGCAGCTCATAGCCTTCTACGGCGATCAGATGCAGATGATCGTGCCGAGCTTCCTCGAACAGTCGATGATCGCCTTCTCCAAGGAGCAGGAGCGGTTTCGCGAGCAGCTGAAGGGCAGCTTCGGCAAGACGCCGATCGACATGATGAAGACGCCGATGAAGGCGCTCGAGGAACAGACGCGCCGCAATGTCGAGATGTTCCAGAACGCCATGCGCATGTTCACGCCGTTCCCGCCAGCGGGCTCCAATTCAACGCCGGCTGCCGAACCAGTGAAGAAGGAAGAGAAAGGCGACGATCTGCAGGAGCTCAAGGCGCAGATCGCGGCCATGCAACGCAAGCTGGACACAATGTCCTGACGGGCTTCGTTTGTTGGCAGTCGCTAGCGTTTGAGATTGGCCGCAAACGCCATCCCTTCGTCATCCTCGGGCTTGACCCGAGGATCCATTCCGTGACCGACGCCGTAGGGCGCAACGGTGCAGAATTCTGTAATCGTTGCAGTGCCTTAGCGTCACAGAATGGATTCCAGGGTTTCTGCGCGCGTCGCTTCGCTCCTTGCTTCGCCCTGGAATGACGATTTGAGACGCGTTTCGGCTAATCCCAGTCGTCTGCGTTAGAAGCGCCCGTCAGCCTCTTTCAACCGGCCCATCATAGCGGGCGCGGGGCCTGATTTGCCTGTTGCTGGTCACCTGCTCGACGGCGTGCGCCGTCCAGCCGACGCTGCGGCCGAGCGCGAACAGACGGAACGGCGCATCGGCCGGCAGGCGCAGGCTGCGCGTCATCGCGGCCAGGGCGAAATCGATGTTGGGATGCAGGCCGGTCGCGTCGAGAACCGCCTTGCGCAGCCGCAGCAGCCCGTCGTCGATCCTGAAACCGGAGAACAGGCCCTCGGCGCGCGGGTCGCCTTCCGGATAGAGCGGATGGCCGAAGCCGGGCAGCGGCCGGTCATGCGCCAGCCAGCGGGCAATCGCCTCGTCCGGACCCAGCCGCTCCGCATCCTCGACCAGCGCGATCGCCGCGGCACCCGCGCCGCCATGGCGCGGGCCGGTGAGCGTCGCAAGGCCGGCGAGCAGGCAGGCGGCGATCGGCGCGCCGGTGGAGGCAGCGACTCGGGCCGCGAAGGTCGAGGCGTTGAGCTCGTGATCGGCCAAAAGCACCAGCGCCTTGCGGATGAGGTCGGCGCCAGCGCCCTCGACCGACCAGCCCTGCGCCAGCCTTGCATGCACAGGGTCGGAACCCGGCGTCGCGCCAAGCGCCGTGGCCAGAGCGCTGGTGGCGGCGGCGCCGTCCTGCTGCAGCATGGCCGGCCTGCGGCCGAGCGAGGGCCAGCCTTCGGCGGCCAGCGCCGAGAGCCTAGCGAAGGCGGTCGGCGTGCCGCTTTGCCGGGCGGCTGACGGCGTCAGCGAAGCGAACGACACCGGACGGTCGGAGGCCCACAGCAATTCGGCGGTGTCCTCGAGCGTCGCCGTCGCCGAAAACTCCACCGCGTCCCTGCCGCGATAGACGAGGCGGCCATGCAGCACCGTCGAGATGGAGGTGGCGATCGCCGGCTCGCCCCAGGCGATGGCGCTTTCGGCGATCGCCTGCGGGCTCCTTCCGCGGTCGCGGCGCGTGGCGATGGCTGTGATGTCGTCGGCGCGGTACTGGCTGCGGCGCGCGTCGGCGTCGTCCGGCTTCATGCCGATGCGGCCGCGGCTGACATAGGCATAAAGCGTCTGCGGCCGGACGTTCAGCCGCTCCAGCGCTTGCTCCCGCGTCAGCCATTCCGTCATTTGCCGCCTTATATTGATTATCTTGATCAAGATTGATGCATTGATTGCGCAGCATTAATTGCAATGCGCAAAAGGTCAAGGAGACGATCATGGCGAATGGGCTCGATGATGTTGTGGCGGCCGACACGGTGCTTTCCGATGTCGACGGTGTAGGCGGGCACCTTACCATCCGCGGCCATTCGCTGATGGAGCTCGCCGGCCGCTGGCGCTATGCGCAGGTGGTGCGGCTGCTGTTCGACGGCTTCTTCGACGGCCTTCCAGGCGATGCCGAACTGGAGAAGGCGATTGGCAAGGCTCGGGTGGAAGTGTTCGATCGTGTGCGGCCGATGCTTGCCCGCCTGGCGCCGCTCGACATCTACAGCGGCATGCGGGCCGGCATGGCCATCCTGCCGGACGGTGACGGGCTTGCCGACGCGCTTCGGCTGATCGCGGCGCCGGCGGTGCTGACGCCGGCCCTGCTGCGCCTTGGCCGGGGCGAGGCGCCGATCGCCCCCGACGAAAACGCCGATCACGCCGGCGATATGCTGCGGATGCTCTCCGACACCGCCTCGCCGGCGCTTGCCAAGGCCTTGGACAGCTATCTGGTGACGGTCTGCGACCACGGGCTCAACGCGTCGACCTTCGCGACCCGGGTGGTCGCGTCGACACAGGCCGGGTTGACTTCGGCGATCCTGGCCGGGCTCGGCGCGCTGAAAGGCCCGCTGCATGGCGGCGCGCCGGGGCCGGTGATCGAGATGCTGGACGCCATCGAGGCCAGCGGCGATGCCGCTGCCTGGCTGCGCAACGAGATCGCGCAAGGCCGGCGCATCATGGGTTTCGGCCATCGAATCTACCGCGTGCGCGACCCGCGCGCCGACGCGCTGAAGGCGGTCGTGCGGCAGCTCGGTTCCCGCAACGAGACCGGAAGCCGGCTGGCCTTCGCCGAGACGGTGGAACAGACGGCGCTGGAGGTGCTTCGCATCGCCAAGCCGCAACGCTCGATCCAGACCAATGTCGAGTTCTACACCGCGCTTCTGCTCGAAGCGGTCGGTTTCCCGAAGGAGGCCTTCTCCAACGTCTTTGCCGCGGGCCGCGTCGCCGGCTGGATCGCACATGGGCGCGAGCAGCAGGCCACCGGGCGATTGATCAGGCCGCAGTCGCGGTATGTCGGGCCGGTGCCCGACCTCGTCGCCTGAGAAGCCGTTCCTCGCCTCCGCAACGCGGGGGAGAGGTGGCCCGGCGAAGCCGGGACGGAGAGGGGGACGCCGGCCGTGAAGCGGCGTCCCTTTCGGGCGAAGTGCCGCCTGATCCCCTCAATAGGCAGCAGTAGTTCGCGGGAGGCAGACTTCCGGCGGTCGCGAAGACCCCTCTCCGTCCCGGCTGCGCCGGGCCACCTCTCCCCACTGCGTGGGGCGAGGAAAATCCCATGATCACGCTTGTGTGTTCGTGTTCTTGCCTTGGTTCGTCCTTATATGCTGCACTGCAACATAGACAGGCGGAAGCTGCCCCTCGCGATGACGCAAGGGCAGGCCGGCGCATCGAGACAAGGAACGCCATGGCGAAGAACGGCAAGGCGGAGGAAAAGAAGAAGATCAACGTCGCCCTCCAGGGCGGCGGCTCGCACGGCGCCTTTTCCTGGGGCGTGCTCGACCGGCTGCTGGAGGACGGGCGGCTCGACATCGCTGCGGTGTCCGGCACCAGCGCGGGCGCGATGAACGCGGTGGCGCTGGCCGACGGATTTGTCCGGGGCGGCGTGGAAGGCGCGCGAGAAAAGCTCGACGATTTCTGGCGGGCGGTGGCCTCGAAGGGCCGTTTCAGCCCTGTGCAGCGCATGCCCTGGGACGTCGTCTGGGGCAACTGGTCGATCGAGAACACGCCCGGCTACGTCTTCTTCGACACGATGTCGCGGGTGTTCTCGCCCTATGTCGCCAATCCGCTCGGCCTCAACCCGCTGCGCGACGTGGTGGCGAAGGAGATCGACTTCGACAATGTGCGCGCCTGCAAGTCGATGGAGCTGTTCATCTCGGCGACAAATGTCGAGACCGGTCAGTTGCGCGTCTTCTCCGACGGCGAGATCGACCTCGACACGGTGATGGCCTCGGCCTGCCTGCCGCAACTGTTCCAGGCGGTCGAGATCAAGGGCGTGCCCTATTGGGACGGCGGCTATGGCGGCAACCCGGCGCTCTATCCGTTCTTCAAGACGGCGGCGACCGAGGATGTGCTCCTGGTGCAGATCAACCCTGTGGTGCGCGAAGGCACGCCGAAGAGCGCCAACGAGATCCAGAACCGCATCGACGAGATCACCTTCAACGCCGGGCTGCTGCGTGAATTCCGCTCGATCGCCTTCGTCAAGGAACTGATCGCGGCCGGGCGCCTGCCGCATGGCGAGTATCGCGACATCCGCATGCACCGCATCGATGCCGACGAGGCGTTCAAGGACCTCTCCGCGTCGTCCAAGGTCAATGCCGAATGGGCCTTCATCGCCTATCTGCGCGACCTCGGCCGCAGCGCCGCCAGCGACTGGCTGGAAGAAAACTACGACGCCGTCGGCCAGCGGCCGACGCTCGATCTCTCCGGCGAGCTCGACGACGGCTTCAAGCCGTTGCGCGGTCCGGCGCCGGGGCGCCGCGTCAAGGAATTCCTCGCCGCGCGCGTCAAGCCGGAATCCGCGCGGCGGCGCGCCTAACTGCAGGGCAAGGCCAAGACCGGGCGGACGACGGCCGGTCCGTTTTGCGACCGGGGCAGACAGGCAGGCCGCCGTTGCAGGGCGACGCTATTTCAGCGGCAAAAAGAGCTCGATGATGATCTCGGGCACCGACAGCTCCGGAAGGAAGGACAGCCGTCGCTGGCAATAGATCGGGAAGTCGCGTACCTCCTCGCCGCTGGCCGGAAGCCATTCGCGATAAAGGTAGAGAGCTGCCGGCTCCAGATTGTTGGTGTTGCCGGGGTAGCGCAGCACGGCGCAGCGTCCGCCGGGGATCACGCCGGCCTTCATCTGCTTGTCGTCCGCCGCGATCGGCTGGTCGGTGCCGACGCAAATGTCCATGCTATAGTCGGCGGCGACAGCGGGACATCTTTCGGAACGGAAGACGTTGAAGGTCGGGCTCGTTTCGGGCGACAGGCTGGCTGCCTTGCGCCAGGCGATGAAGCGCTGGATGGTGTCGCCGAGCGTTGCCCGATCCCCGCGATGCTCCCTGATCGCCACCGGGGTGGGCGGCACGTCGCGGATCGTCACGTCGTCATCGGTGAAAATTATCTGCATGAGCTTTCTCCTCGCGTTGTCGAGCGGCCCGAAGGCCATCAGCCACGACCCCCAGTCGGGAGATTTCCGGAACGACGAAGGCGACTGCCCGCACCGTTGACGAAAGGCGCGGGCGAACGCATCCGGTGCGTCGTAACCGGCATCCATCGCTATATCCGTGACGCTTTCGGCGTCCGCGTAGCCCAGCCGGGATGAAGCGCGCTTCATGCGGGCGAGCTGGATATAGCGATGCACGGGCAGCCCGAAGGTCGCCGTGAACTGCCGGTGGAAATGATATTTCGAATAGGCCGCGACGCCGCTCAGCGCGTCCAGGTCCAGATCGTCGTCGAGATGCCGGTCTATGTGATCCAGCACCCGCCGCATCCGGGCATGGTGGTTTTGAACTGCCGCCTTCATAGTCTTATTCTCCGTGGCAGCACCAGCTAAGCCGCGCGGACGTGAGGCGCTCGACCGATCTTGCGGTTTTTGTCACGAGCCACGCACCATCGCCAAGGACCGTTCACGCGCGCCCAATCGATATATGACCGGCGAAAAGGGCCGTTTGCGGACCGATCGCTTCCGGTGTCGATGACGGGCGCCAAACGGCATGTTCGAAGCGCCCGGATCGGGGCGATTGCCGGAGCATTCCCCCGCGGAACCGGGGCGATGCTGGATTCGGTTGTCCGGGCGAGGTAACTTACCTGAACGTAAAGGGGAGGTAGCGATGCTGCAGACCAGACAGAACGCTCTCGGGGTCAGGTTTGAAGCGCAGTGCAGGGCCTTCGAGAAGGAGCCGTTCCCGACGCTCGACATGCGCAAGGACCGGCTGACCCGCCTGCTGGCGCTCACCGAAAAGCACGAGGCCGAGATATGTGCTGCGATCGACAGCGATTTCTCGGCACGCTCGGCTGAGGAAACCCGGCTTGCCGAATTGTTCGTCGTGCGCGCCGGCATCAGGCATGCGCTGTCGCATCTGAGCGCCTGGATGCGCGAGCGGCATATCGCCACCAGCCTGCCGTTCCTGCCGGGACACAACCGCCTGTTGCCGCAGCCGCTCGGCGTCGTCGGCATCGTCTCGCCGTGGAACTATCCGTTCCAGCTCGCCATCGCGCCGGCGACCGCGGCAATCGCCGCCGGCAACCGCGTTATGATCAAGCCGTCGGAGCTGACGCCGCAGTTTTCGGATTTGCTCGCCAGCCTGGTCGAAAAATATTTCGCCGCCGACGAGGTCAGCGTGATGGTCGGCGATGCGGAGGTCGGCAAGGCGTTCGTGTCGCTGCCGTTCGACCATCTCCTGTTCACGGGCTCGACAGCCGTCGGCCGCCAGGTGGCGCTGGCCGCCGCGGCCAATCTGACGCCGGTGACGCTCGAGCTCGGCGGCAAGTCGCCGGCGATCTTCGATGCGTCCTGCGATCTCGACGCCGCCGTCGCCAGCGTCGCCTATGGCAAGCTGCTCAATGCCGGCCAGACCTGCATCGCGCCGGATTATCTCCTGGTGCCGCAAGGCCAAGGCGCGGCGATCGCGGCCAAGTTCGCCGCGGCAATCGCGAAGCTCTATCCGCGCCTCGGCGACAATCGCGACTACACGGCGATCGTCAGCGAGCGGCACCACCGGCGGCTGGGCGACATGGTCGCCGAGGCACGCGACAGCGGCGCCGACATCACCGAGGTCAATCCTGGGAATGAGAAACTCGGCGTCACCGACCGCAAGATGGCGCCCGTGCTGGTGCGCAACGCCGGCGAGAATCTGCGGCTGATGCGCGAGGAAATCTTCGGGCCGGTGCTGCCGATCGTCGAATATGGCACGGTCGACGAGGCCGTCGAGCATGTGAACCGGGGCGAGCGTCCGCTGGCGCTCTACTGGTTCGGCAGCGACAGCGCCAACCGCCAGAAGGTCATGCGGGAAACCGTATCCGGCGGCGTCACGATCAATGACTGCATGCTGCATCTGGTGCAGGAACGGCAGCCCTTCGGCGGTGTCGGCGAGAGCGGCACAGGCGCCTATCACGGCGAATGGGGGTTCCGCACCTTCAGCAAGGAAAAGCCGATCTTCATCCAGTCGAAGCTCAGCGCCGGCGGCCTGCTGCGCCCGCCTTACGGCAGGACGTTCGAGCGTCTCTTCCGGTTGCTCAACCTCATCACTTGACAGCTTCAACCGGAGCATCGTGGGCGTAACCTCGCTCCAACCGGGCGATAGTCGCTGCCCACGCCAGATTTTTCGCATCATGCTGACGGCTGTTGCCAGTAACCTTGGGGAAACTGTCGACGCGCCCGCAAAAGCGCCAGCCGGCTTGCAGAAAAGCCCGCATTTGTCGAGGTACAGTGTTGCACGCCGCAATGTTCCCGCAACTTTTCCGACTATATTGCGCCGCAACTTTCAGGTAGAAGGCGCGCTTCGCCGTTCACGGCAAATTGAACTGGACCCTGCGCGCACCCATATCGGCCGCGCGCCCGAGTCGGGAGCGCCGACCTCGCCAGGTCCTGCAACGGAAAAATGACGATGCCGAAGATCAGGTTTCACAAGCTTGCAGCCATTGTCGTGCTCATCGGGTTCGCGGCCTGGATGGGGACGGGCGAGTTCTCGTCCGTCGGCAGCGCCGCGGACAAGTCGGTTGCCACCGACAAGTCGGTCACCACCGACAAGCCCGCTGACGCCGCCAAGCCGGCGCAGCCCGACGGCGCCAAGCCGAGCACGGCGCAGGCCGAGCCCAAGGCCGCGCCGCGCACTGTCGCGGTGGTGACGCCGCCGCGCAAGACATTCGCGCGGGCGATACGGATCTCGGGTCTCACCGAAGCCGACAAGCGCGCGGTGCTTGCAACGCGCGTCAACGGCGTCATCGACAAGCTGCCGGTCAAGCAGGGCGACCACGTCAAGACCGGCGACCTAGTGCTGATGCTCGCGGCCGAGGAAAAAATCTCGATGGTCGACAACGCCAAGCAGCTTGTGGTGCAGCGCAAGGCCGAGCTCGACGCCGCCGAGCGGCTGGCCAAGACCGGCAATCTGCCGAAGCTGCAGCTCGACACCGCCCGTTCCAACCTGACGCTGGCGCAGTCGCAGCTCGACACCGCCCAGGCCGAGCTCGACCGCAACGAGGTCAAGGCGCCGTTCGACGGCGTCATCGACCGCATCCCCGTGGAGCTCGGCAGCTCGGTGATGCAGGGCGGCGAGGTGGCGACGATCCTGAAGCTCGATCCGGTGATCGCGCGCGGCGAGATCAGCGAGCGCGACCTGCGCTACGTCAAGATCGGCGACGAGGCCGATGTGCGCCTGGTCAACGACCAGAAGGTCACCGGCACCGTGCGCTATATCAGCCGCGACGCCTCGGCGCAGACCCGTACCTTCCGTGTCGAGGTGGCGATCCCCAATGGCGATGGCTCGATCCCAGCCGGGATGACGGCCGAGATCACGCTCAGCGCCGAGCCGACCAATGCGGTCATGCTGCCGCGCTCGGTGGTGACGCTGGGCGACAAGGGCGACCTCGGCATCCGCGCCGTCGGCAAGGACGACAAGGTGGCCTTCTTCCCGATCGACCTCGTCGACGATACGCCGCACGGCCTGGTGCTGGGCGGCATTCCGGAAGATGCGCGCATCATCGTCGCCGGCCAGGAGCTGGTGAAGGAAGGCGATCTGGTGAAGCCCGTCGAGGCCGACCAGGCGACCATCAACAAGCTGATCGGCGAAGCCACCGCCGGCACGCAGTAAAGCACGACGCGGCGCGCGCCGGGCCCTTGCCCGGCGGCAGCCGGTTCGCAGCCCGAAAACAACAGGCCGAAGTCATGGATATCGTCAGACTCGCCATCAACAACGCCCGCCTCACGATATCGGCGCTGCTGTTCCTGCTTGTCGCGGGTTGGGTCGCCTATCAGTCGACGCCGAAGGAAGCGGAGCCCGACGTTCCGATTCCGATGATGTATGTCAGCCTGATCTATCAGGGCATCTCGCCGGAGGATTCAGAGCGGCTGCTGCTGAGGCCGATGGAGAGCAAGCTCAAGAGCCTCAAGGGGCTCAAGGAGATGCGCTCGGCCGCCTTCCAGGGCGGCGGCTACGTGCTGGTCGAGTTCCAGCCGCAGACCGATCTGGCGACGGCGCTGCAGGATACGCGCAGCAAGGTGCAGGACGCCAAGGCCGACCTGCCGCAGGCGGCCGAGGAACCGACGGTCAACGAGGTCAACGTCTCGGAATTCCCGGTTCTGGTCGTAACACTTTCCGGCGACGTGCCGGAGCGCGTGCTGACGGCTGCCGCGCGCGAGCTGCGCGACCGAATCGAGGAAGTGCCTGGCGTGCTCGAAGGCTCGCTGCAAGGCGCTCGCGACGACCTCGTCGAGGTCGTCGTCGACCCGGTCAAGCTGTCCTCCTACGGGCTGCAGCTCGACCAGGTGATCCAGGGCGTCGCCTCCTCCAACAGCCTTGTCGCGGCCGGCAATCTCGAGGGCTCTGAAGGCAAATACGCGGTCAAGGTGCCGTCGCTGATCGAGACGCCGGAAGATGTCGCCAACCTGCCGGTCGTCGCCACGCCCAATGCCGTGGTGCAGGCCAAGGACATCGCGACCATACGCTCGACCTTCAAGGATGCCGAGACGGTCACCCGCCTCGACGGCAGACCGGCCATCGCCATCGAAGTGAAGAAGCGCATCGGCGCCAACCTGATCGACACGCTTACCCATGTCCGGGAGGTGTCGGACAATTTCATCAAGACGATGCCGGAAGGCATGCATGTCACCTACACGCAGGACAAGTCCGTCTTCGTCAACCAGCTGCTGGGCGATCTGCAGAACCATGTGATGATCGCCGTTATCCTGGTGTTCATCGTCATCCTCTACGCGCTGTCGGGACGGGCCTCGCTGCTCATCGGTCTTGCCATCCCGTCATCGTTCCTGATGGGCATCCTGCTGCTTGCCATGATGGGCTACACGATCAACATGATCGTGCTGTTCAGCCTCATCCTGGCGGTCGGCATGCTGGTGGACGACGCCATCATCGTCACCGAATTCGCCGAACGGCGCATGAGCGAGGGCATGCCGAAAGCGGACGCCTTCGCGCTGGCGGCCAAGCGCATGGCCGGGCCGGTCATCGCGGCGACGATGACGCGGATCGCCGCCTTCTCGCCGCTGCTGTTCTGGCCGGGCATCATCGGCGATTTCATGAAGTATATGCCGATCACGCTGATCGTGACGCTGTCGGCCTCGATGCTCTACGCGCTGGTGTTCGCGCCGACGCTGGGCGCGATCTTCGCCAAGGCGCCGGAGCATCACGAGGAGGGCAACCGCGACGGCTGGTACATGGCCGTGGTCAAGCAGGCGGTGCGCTTCCCGATCACCGTCATCCTGCTCACCGTCGCCCTTTTGGTCGGCGTCGGCTTCGCCTATTCGAAATATGGTGCCGGCGTCGAGTTCTTCCCCAGTGTCGAGCCGGACTACGGGCTACTCTACGTGCACGCGCGCGGCAATCTCTCGCTGGCCGAAATGGACGCTGCGACCAAGACGGCGGAAAACCGGCTGCTCGGCTGGCCAGGCGTGAAGTCGGTCTATACGCGCGTCGGCAAGACGCAAGGCGGCGGCCAGGACATCCCGGAGGACGTGGTTGGCGTCATCCAGTACGAGTTCGTCGACTGGCGCGAGCGCAAGTCCGCCAACCAGATCCTCGACGACCTGCGCGGCGTGATGGCCGGCATTCCCGGCGTCGACGTCGAAGTGCGCGTGCCCGAAGCCGGCCCGCCGACCGGCAAGCCGATCCAGATCCGGCTGTCGGCCGTCGATCCGGCCGGACTCGACGACAAGGCGCGGGCGGTCGCGGCACGCATCGCAAAGATCCCCAATGTCATCGACATTTCGGACGGCCTGCCGCCGCCCGGGGTCGACTGGGCGATCGAGGTCGACCGCGCCAAGGCGGCGCAATACGGCATCAGCCCGACTTCGGTCGGCACGGTGGTGCAACTGGTGACCAACGGCCTCAAGCTGTCGGAATACCGGCCGGCCGGCGCCGACGACGCGGTCGACATCCGGCTGCGCCTGCCCGAAGACCGGCGCACGCTGTCGACGCTCGACGAGCTCAGGGTGCAGACCTCGCAAGGCTCGGTGCCGATCTCCAACTTCGTCGTGCGCAAGCCCGAGCCGACCGTCGGCGTGCTCAACCGCATCGACGGCGCGCGCACCGTGGTGGTGCAGGCCAATGTCAGCGGCGGCGCGCAGGTCGCGGCGGTGCAGGAACAGGTCACCAAGGCCGTCGCCGACATGGATCTCGGCAGCGGCATCCGCTGGAAGCTCGCCGGCTCCAACGAGGACAGCGCGGAAGCCAGCGCCTTCCTCGGCAAGGCCTTTGGCGCGGCGATCTTCCTGATCTTCCTGGTGCTGCTCGCGCAGTTCAACAAGTTCACCAGCGTGTGGCTTGTCTTGTCCTGCGTGGTCATGGCGACGATCGGCGTGTTCCTCGGATTGCTTTTGACAGGCGAGGCCTTCGGCATCGTCATGTCGGGCATCGGCGTCATCGCGCTGGCCGGCGTGGTGGTGAACAACAACATCGTGCTCATCGACACCTATGACCGGTTGCGCGAGGAAGGCTGGGACAAGATGGACGCGGTGCTGCAGACTTGCCGCGAGCGTGCCCGTCCGGTGGTGCTGACGGCGGTGTCGGCCATTCTCGGCGTGCTGCCGATCGCCTTCGGCCTCGGTCTCGAAATCTTCCATCACGAGACGACGATCAACGCGCCGTCGACGCAATGGTGGATATCGCTGTCCTCGGCGATCGTCTTCGGCCTGTCCTTCGCCACGCTGCTGACGCTGGTGGTGACGCCGTCGATGCTGATGGTGTTCACCCGCGCCAAGGTGAAACCCGGCCAGCGGCGCAACTGGTTCAGCCGCCTGTTCCGCCGCGGCAAAGGCAAGGTCACGACCGACGAGCCGGCCCAGGAAGTCGGCGCCGGGCCGGCGGAGGCCTTCCCGAAAGCCGCGGAATAGAGCGGTTTCACAACTCCAACGACAAAAGCCGCCCGGGAACAACCGGGCGGCTTTTTGCATTGTCCCCTCAAGTTAGGTTAAACGGCGAGGGCTTCTCATGACCATCACGACACTTCTCGTAATCATCCTGGTTCTGATCCTGATCGGCGCCGTCCCGGCCTGGCCGCATTCGCGCTCTTGGGGCTACGGGCCGTCCGGCATCGTCGGCGTCGTCCTGATCGTGCTGCTGATCCTTTTGTTGATGGGCAGGATCTGATCAGGCGGCCAACCGCGACGGCTCCACGGCGATGCCGATATCCCGCATGGCTTCCTTCACCGCCTGGTCGAGCGGGGTGTGCGGGATTTCGCCGATCACCTCCTCCAGCCGCGTCGAGACCAGCCGGTGCGCTTCGAAGCGCAGATAGGACATCGAGACGATCTCGCGCCACATGGCCACGAAGGGGCTGCCGGCGCGCAGCACCCACCAGGGCATGAAGGAGAGCTTCAGCTTGCGGCCGAGCGCCTTCTCGGCCGCAGCCTTCATGTCGAGGTCGGTGATGGCGTGGCCGGGGAAGTTGATCGCCTCGTAGTAGCCCGTTTTGTCGAGGTTCTTCGCCAGGCCGACGAAGCCGACGGCGAAGTCCGGCAGGTAGGCCCATTCATGCGTCAGGTCGGCCGGGCCGGGCGCGGTGTAGACGCCTTTCTCCATCTTGGCGGCGACGACGAGGTCGAACCAGGAGCCGCTGCCGGTGCCGCCGAAGAAGTCGCCTGCCCTGAGCACGATGGTGCGCACCCGGCCGGCTTCGGCCTCGCCGCGGAAAAGGTCCTCCATGGCGCAGCGGATGCGGCCCTTCTCGGTGGTCGCATGGAATGGCGTCTGCTCGGTGATCACCTGCGGCATTGGCGAGCCGTAATTATAGACGGTGCCCGGGAAGAGATGCAGCGCGTTGTTCGCCCGGCAGGCGGCCATGACGTTTTCGGCCATCGGCATGCACTTGCCCCAGTCGGTGTAGATCGGGTTCAGGCCATTGAAGATGATGTCGACGCCTTGCGTTGCGTTGATCAGGGACTGGCGGTCCAGCGCGTCGCCGGCCACCGCGGTTGCGCCCTTGAGCTCGGCCGGCACCTTGCCGGTGCGGGTGACGGCGCGGACGTCGAAGCCGGCGTCGATGAAAGCCTTGCCAACCACGCGGCCGAGCCGGCCATTGGCGCCGAGGATTGCGATCTTGGTCATGTGTTCTCTCCGTTGCTTGCGTTTGCCCAGCTAATTTGAGGCGTTCACCAACGAATTGAAATTGCCTTAGATTGGCGTTCTGTTATTCAAAAATGAATGAAGGAATTCGACTGGAACCTGATCAAGAGTTTTGTCGCGGTCGCCGATACCGGCAGCCTTTCGGCTGCGGCGCGCCAGCTTGCGGCCAGCCAGCCGACGCTCGGCCGCCACATCGCCGAACTGGAGGCGGCGCTCGGCGTGACGCTGTTCAGGCGTGGGCGGCGCGGCTACGAGCTGACCGAGGCGGGAAGCGCGCTCTACGAGCGCGGGCGGGCGGTCAGCGAGCAGGCCAATGCGTTCTCGTTGCTGGCGCTGGGTTCGGTCGAGGCGATCGAGGGCACGGTGCGCATCGCAGCTTCGGAAGTGGTCGCCGCCTTCGTGCTGCCGGGTATGATGGCCCGTCTCGGCGAGGAGGAGCAGGGCATCGAGGTCGAGATCGTCGCCTCCAATCAGGTCGAGAACCTTTTGCGCCGCGACGCCGACATCGCCATCCGCATGGTCCGGCCGGCACAGAACGAACTGGTGGCGCGCAAGGTCACCGACATTCCGCTCTGCCTATGCGCGGCAAGCGCCTATCTCGACCGGCGCGGCCGGCCCGAAACACCCGCCGACCTTGCCGAGCACGCTTTGGTCGGCTTCGACCGCAGCGACGAGATCATTCGCGGCTTCACCGCGTTCGGCATTCCGGTCGGCCGCAGCCATTTCCGCTTCCGGACCGACAACCAGATCGTGCTGTGGGAGGCGGTGCGGACCGGCAACGGCATCGGCATAGGCCAGGAGCCACTGGCCGACCGCGACCCTGACCTGGAGAAGCTGTTGCCCAATGTACCGCTGCCGGTTCTGCCTGTATGGCTCGCCATGCATCGCGACGTGCGCACCAGCATGCGCATCCGCCGCGTGGCGGACTTCCTGCATGAGGAGCTGAGGCGCTATTCGGCCGGCACAGGCTAGAGCATGATGCCGAAAAGTGTGAAGCGGTTTTCGGACGACATCATGCCCTATTTCTCTGATCCTAGAGCCGGATGGATTTCAGGTCGATCCGACCTGAAATCCATCCGGCTCGGGAGCGAATTCGGCCCGGTGAGCGAGCCCGGCCATCAAGAGCACGACGACCAGCAGCCCGGACAGCGCGATGAAGATCGGGCCGAAGCTCGAATGCTCGGCGACGAAGCCGATCGCCGACGGCGCCACCAGGATGCCGGAATAGCCCATTGTGGTGACGACGCTCATGCCGGTGCCCGACGACATGCCTTCCTGGTTGCCGCCGGCCGAGAACAGGATCGGCACCATGTTGGCAATGCCGAAGCCGCAGAAGGCGAAGGCGGCGATGGCAAGGTAAGGCGAGGGCGAGAGGCCGGCGACCAGCATGCCGGCCGCGGCGACCAACGCCGAGCCGCGCAAGGTCGCCACCGCGCCGAAGCGGTTGCGCACGCCATCGCCCAGGAAACGCATCAGCGCCATGACGCCGGAGAAGGCGGCATAAGCGAGGCCGGCGACCGCAAGGTCGGCGCCCAGCTCCTGATGCAGGAAGAGCGCCGCCCAATCGAGCACCGCGCCCTCCGAGATCATGGTGAGCAGCGCCATCAGTCCGACCAGATAGACGGCCGTGTGCCGCGGCAGCGTGAATTTCTGGTGCTCGACCGCCTGCGGCCGATCATCGGCGATAAGGTAGCGAATGGCAAAGGCGATCACGGCAAAGGCGATCGCCGTCACCGCGACGGCATGGGGCAGATAGCCGTAGTTCTGGATCGAATAGCCGCCGAGCGCCCCGCCGGCGAAGCCGCCGAGGCTCCAGAAGCCGTGCGAGGACGACATGATTGCCCGGGAGAGCCTTCTTTCAACCACCACGGCATTCGAGTTCATCGCGACATCCATGCCGCCGATCGAGCCGCCGAAGATGAGCATGGCGATCGCCGCCAGCGGAACGTTGGGCGCGAGCGCCACGATCAGCAGGCCGAAGCTGCCGCAGACGCCGAACCAACGGGTCACTGTGCGCGAGCCATGCCTGGAAATGAGATGGCCGCACCAGGTCATGGCAACAACCGCGCCGACGCCGAACAGGAGGATCAGCAGGCCGAGGGTGAATCGGGTGATGTCGAGCCGGGTGAGGAACACCGGGATCTGCGGCGCCCAGCTGCCGGTGAGAAAGCCGTTGGCCAGGAAAATGCCGGCGACGGCCCAGCGGCCGCGCGTCGCGGCCTGCATCGTGGTTTGCACGCTCATAGTCCGAATCCGCTGCGCCAAATGGCTTTGCGCGGCAAATTAGATCGATTCAATTGGTAGTCAAGAACCGCGCTGGGGAAGTGCTTGGACCAAGGAGTGCGACCGTGGAGCCAGCGTCGTTCGTGGCAGGCGGTAGCTTTGGAGGTTTGGCACAAGCGCCTCTCCGTCGCTCCTTGCTCCGCCCAAGAATGACGAAGCCGCGAGAGCGTTCGGCATCGCTAATGATCCTTCGGGCGCCTTGCCTCGAACTCGGCCTTCTTGGCTTCCGAAGCCTCGGTCTGGTTGAGCGCCTGCCATTCGGCATAGGGCATGCCGTAGATGATCTCGCGCGACGCGTCCTTCGACAGCGCGACACCTTCGGCCTCGGCGGCTTCGCGATACCAGTTGGACAGGCAGTTGCGGCAGAAGCCGGCGAGGTTCATCAGGTCGATGTTCTGGACATCGCCGCGTTCGCGCAGATGCGCCACCAGCCGGCGGAAGGCGGCTGCCTCGAAGTCGCGTTTCTGGTCGTCGCTGAGTTCGGTCATGGGGAAAACTCCGGCTGTAGGGCTCGTCACACGGGTCCGGTGCGCGAGCCGAACATTTTCACCGCATGTATATCGGGACGCCGGTCGATGGCGTCAACGATCGGGGCCAGGCGTTCGGCCCAGGCGAGGGCACCGGCGCGGTCGGCGATCAGGTCCTGGCGGATCTCGATCAGCGCGTGGGCATAGCCGTTGACGATGGCGTGGCGGAACATGGTGTCGCCGCGCAGGGCGCCGTCATAAGGCTCGTTGTCGCCGACGACGAGGGACTTGTGCTGAGCCAGCATGTCGATCAGCGGCCGCGCCACGCGATCGTCGCGGTCCCACAGCACGCCGACATGCCAGGGGCGGACAAAACCCTGCATCACCGGCGTGAAGGAATGGACGGAGAAGATGAACGGCGCCTTGCCCGAGGCGTGCGCCACGGAGGCGATCATGGCGCCGACAGCGTCGTGGTAGGGCCGGTAGAAACGGTCCAGCCGCCGCTCGCGCTCCTCCCGGGCTATCGGATAATTTCCCGGCACCACGGTCCCGTCATAGAGCTGACGGATCATGGTCGGGTCGTCCTCGCCCCGGTTGGGATCGATCAACAGCCGCGAGAAGCCCGCCAGCACCGCAGGCACGTCGAGCGCGGCGGCAAGCTCCCGCGTCACCGTCTCGACGCCGATGTCATAGGCGATGTGACGATCGAATTCGGACGCCGGCAAACCGAGACTGCCATACTCCTCGGGCAGGTCGCGGCGGGCGTGATCGGCCAGAAGCACGACGCCTTTCTTGCGGTCGCCCTCGACGATGTCGAATGGCGTGAAAACTGTGGATCGGGTCATCGGCTGAAAAGGGGATGGCGGCTGCGATGTGGTATCGTCATTCCACGAAGAGGACGCTGGCGCAATGCCGTTGTTTGGCCAAGGTTTCGGCAAAAAATCCCCCGCTGGGGGAGAATTTGCGCGACGGGCCCTTCTAAATCGATTGGAATTGAACAAAACGGCGCGTTGACATGCGACCGGAGTTTGCTGAAAAGGGGCTTCGAGAGATGCAAATGTGGTTCGCAAGGGGATCTGCGATGGGTTTTGCCGGCCGGTTGCGCAAGCGCTTGGCCGTGCCGTTGCTGATCATCGGCGCGGGATTATGCGCGATTTTCGCGACCTCGCCGGCTCGGGCCGACTTCCGCGTTTGCAACGCAACGCAAAATCTGGTGGGCGTCGGCATCGGCTATCGCGCCAAGGCCGGCTGGATCACCGAGGGCTGGTGGCACATCGAAGGATCGACCTGCAAGACGCTGATAGAGGGTCCGCTGTCATCAAGGTTTTATTATCTTTATGCAGAAGACGCCGAACGCGGCGGGCGCTGGGACGGCCCAATCAACATGTGCGTCGCCGAAAAAGAGTTCAAGATCGCCGGCGTGAATGATTGCGTCGCCCGGGGCTTCCAGCGCGCCGGATTTCAGGAATATGACACGGGCGAGCAGGCCAGCTGGATGGTCCAGCTGACCGACGAGCCTGCAACGGGAGGCGCGCCAGCGGCGGCCCCCGCTCCGGGAACAAGCAGTCAATGAGACGTAACCGCAAGGTCAAGATCCTCGCCACCATCGGTCCGGCTTCCTCCTCCGAGGAAATGCTCAAGAAGCTCTTCGAAGCCGGCGCCGATGTCTTCCGCATCAATATGAGCCATACCGACCACGAACTGATGCGCACGCTGGTTGGCCGCATCCGCGCCGTCGAGGCGGCCGTCGGCCGGCCTATCGGCATCCTCGCCGACCTGCAGGGTCCGAAGCTCAGGGTCGGCAAATTCGCCAACGTCAAGGAAGCGCTGACCCTTGGCCAGACCTTCACGCTCGACGACAATCCAGAACCCGGCACATCGAAGCGGGTGTACCTGCCGCATCCCGAAATCCTGAGCTCGGTCGAGCCCGGTCACCGGCTTTTGATCGACGACGGCAAGCTGGAATTGAAAGCGGTAAAGAGCGACGGCAAGTCGATCACCTGCACTGTCGTCGCCGGCTCGGGCATTTCCGACAAGAAGGGCGTCAGCCTGCCCGATACCGACCTGCCGGTCGGCGCGCTGACCGAGAAGGACCGCGCCGATCTCGACGCGGTGCTCGCCACCGGCGTCGACTGGGTGGCGCTGTCCTTCGTGCAGCGGCCGGAGGATCTGGCGGAGGCTCGCAAGATCGCGCGCGGCCGGGCGCTGATCATGGCCAAGATCGAGAAGCCGCAGGCAGTCGCCCGGCTCCCCGAAATCATCGAGCTCTCCGACGCGCTGATGGTCGCCCGCGGCGATCTCGGCGTCGAGATGCCGATCGAAGCGGTGCCCGGTATCCAGAAGCAGATCACGCGCGCGGCGCGCCGCGCCGGCAAGCCGGTGGTGATCGCCACGCAGATGCTGGAATCGATGATCACCGCGCCCGTGCCGACCCGCGCCGAGGTCTCCGACGTGTCGATCGCCGTCTTCGAAGGCGCGGACGCGATCATGCTTTCGGCAGAATCCGCGGCCGGCGCCTATCCGGTCGAAGCGGTCGCCATGATGAACCGCATCGCCACCAAGGTCGAAGCCGACCCGACTTACGCCGGCATCATCAACGCGCAGCGCTCCGAGCCCGAGGCCACTGGGGCCGACGCGATTTCGCTGGCCGCGCGCGAGATCGCCGAGACGCTGAAACTGTCGGCGATCATCTCCTACACCGCATCGGGCACCACCGGACTGCGCGCCGCGCGCGAGCGTCCGCAGGTGCCGATCGTGGCGCTGTCGCCGATCCTCAACACGGCGCGCCGGCTGTCGCTCTTGTGGGGCACGCATTGCGTCGTCTCGCCGGACGCGACCGACCTCGACGACATGGTCGACCGGGCCTGCCGCATCGCGCTGGAAGAAGGTTTCGGCAAGCCGGGCGACCGGGTGATCATCACGGCCGGCGTGCCGCTCAGGACACCCGGCTCGACCAATATGCTGCGCATTGCGTATGTGGGGTCGGACACGCATTAGGTATGTCGATATTCAGGTGAGGCCGGCCTGCAAGTAGCGACTTCCTGCGCTTCCGGTGCTCACGTACTTTAAGTACGCTCCGCTCCGGTTCTCGGAAGTCACTACTTTCGACTCGGCCTGACTGAATCTCGATATACCCAGCCGTCTTCGCGGTGGCATTCAGGAACCAATCTCTGAAATTTCAGGTCGGCGCCAACTCGGCGTCGGGTACTTCGATGTCCGGACATTTGCCGTCATTATAGGCATCGCTGGCGATCCGGGCCTCCACGGTCCTGGCCATCGCTTCTAGGTCGACATCTTGGCCTACGACTTTCTCGATCGCGCCGACGACGAGGCCGGGCGTGATCCAGTCCGGCTTGTGGCCGAGATTGTGGACCCAGACCAGCTCGGCGCCGGGAATGTCGCGCTTAAGGCCGATGGAATGGATCGTGGCATAGACCACCTTGTCGCGGTCGCCCGAGATGACGACCGTCGGCGCCTTGATCTCGCGGTAAGCGGGTGAGGCGGCGCGGACATAGTCGTAGAGCTGGGCGACATCGCGGGCATTGGCGCGGAAGGCGGACGGCCGCAGCACCAGCGGGATCGAGGCCTCGCCGATGTAATTGTCCGGCGGGTTGTTGGGTGAAAAGACGCAAGCCGTCGCATTGCCGATCTGCAGCATGCCGGCCGGATAGGCGAGCGTTTCGGAAAACAGCCAGCCGATCGCCGGCGTGGCGGTGAGCTTGTAATACCAGGCGGTCGCGCCGCCCGGCCATGGATGCGTGGCGGGCGAAAGAAAGACCAGTCCCAGCGTCTTTTCGGGATGCTGGCGGGCGAATGCCGTGATGATCGCGCCGCCGAAGGAATGCGCGACGATGACTGCCTTTTCGATGCCGAGGCGATCCATCAGCGTGGCAATGGTGTCCGCCTGAGCCGCCAAGGTTTCATTGTCGCCGCGCTCCGACCAGCCGAAGCCCGGGCGGTCGAGGAACAGCATCTCGGCGCGGCGCTCGATCAGGGGCTTCAGCGGCAGCATCTGGTCTTTCAGATTGGCGCTGGCGCCATGGATGAAGACGACCGGCGGCAGGTCGGCGCCGGCCGGCGCCGGGATATGGACATAGTGGATGCGCGCGCCGTCGATCTCGGCGAATGCCCCGACAGGCGGGTTGCGCCGCTCGATCGACCAGACGCCGGCGCGGGTGACGCCGGCCAGGGCAAAGAGGAGCGCGACGAGGAAGAGGAGGGCGGCGCAGATGAGGTTCATGCGGGGAGATATACGGGAGTGGGGCGGAATTAGTTTAGGGGAGTAGGGAGTAGGGAGTAGGGAGTAGGGAGTAGGGAGTAGGGAGTAGGGAGTAGGGGAAGCATTTCCGAGCGCCGTTTTTACAGCGCCCAAAACATACTCCCTTACTCCCCCACTAAATGCCCTCGCCAGCCAGCTCTTCCGAGAGCGTCGAAACCTGGTTCTGGGCGCTGCGCATCATCGGGTAGATCGCCAGCACCTTTTGCCAGGCTTCCAGCGCCGACTGCTTGTGACCGGTCTCGGCCATGATCTGGGCGAGGCCCGAGAGCGCGCCGAAATGGCGCGGCTCGAGCTGCAAGGTGCGGTCGATATCGGCCATCGACTTCCCGTAATTCTTCATCATGAAATGGACGGTGGCGCGCCGGTTCCAGCCTTCGGCATAATCCGGCTGCAAGGTCACCACCTGGTCAAGGAAGTCGAGCGCGACATCGAATTTCTGGTCTGCGGTCGCCTTCTGCGCCCATTGCATCATCAGGTCGATCGAGGCGCTGCCCGACTGGTTCCACTCGTTCCAGATGCGCCCGGCGATGCGCTCTGCCGCCTTTTCATTGCGCTCGCGCTTCAACTCGGTGAAGAGCTGGTCGAGGCGACCCTGTTTGGTCGGAGCGGCCGGCGGCGGCGTGGCGGCGGGCGGCGCGGCATCCGGAGGCAGCGCGCCCGGCACTGTTTCCGCTCCCGCAGGCAAAGCTGCGGCGGACAGCAGAAGGGCGGTGAAAAATGCAAAAAGAATCCGCATCGCCGGAATCTAGTCCCGGACGGCGGATCGTCAAAGTGATTTTAGCGTGAGAGCGCCGGCGAACCGGCATTCGACATCAGCGCGGTGTGGCCTCGTCGCATGTCGCTTCCTTACGGGCGACATGCATCAAGCCGCGCGCAAGCCTCAGCCCTGGCGCGCCTTGTAGCGCGGAGCGGTCTTGTTGATGATGTAGATGCGTCCCTTGCGGCGAACCAACTGGTTGTCGCGGTGACGCGCCTTGAGCGCCTTGAGCGAATTCTTGATCTTCATGGTCTTGCCTGTTCGGTCAGGGCCCGTCCCGGGCCGAATTTTAAAGGCGCGCCCGGAAAAAGCGCGCCTTTGAACTTGCGGTGGCTCATAAACGAGGAGTGTCGTCCGTGTCAACCACGTGACGATGTCCGAATGCCATAAGGGACGCGGCATATCAAATATTCGCCATCCCGGCGGCGCGCCATTGCGCGACTCAAAAGCGGCTGGAATGGTGCGGTCTCGGCGAAACGACCGGAGATTCCACATGCGCCGCCTGCTTTTGCCTGCCTGTCTGGTCCTGCTTGCGACCGCCCCGGCCGCCTTTGCCGAGGATTGCGACCGCAACGACGACAGCCAGTCGATGCTGAACATCTGCGCCGATGCCGACTATCAGGCCGCCGATGCCAAACTCAATGCCGCATATAAGAACATCGTCGGCAGCAACGATCAGGCCTCGAACAAGCTGCTGCAGACGGCGCAGCGCGCCTGGATCGCCTTCCGCGATGCCGAATGCACCTATTCGACCGCCGACAGCGAAGGCGGCTCCATCCATCCGATGGAGGTTTCGGAATGCCTGACGAAGCTCACCAACGAGCGCATAAAGCAGCTGACGTCCGGCGCCAACTGCAAGCTGAGCGATCCGAGCTGCGCCGGCTCGGACGCGGGCGACGACGACCAGGACATGCAGTAGGGCGTTATTTCGGCCTGATGAGGCGCGTGAAATGGCCCATCTTGCGGCCGGGGCGTGACTCGGCCTTGCCGTAGAGATGCAGCATCAGGTCGGGTTCGGCGAGCAGCGCCGGCACCTTAAGCATGTCGTCGCCGATCAGGTTTTCCATCACGCAGTCGAAATGGCGGGCAGGCGTACCCAGCGGCAGGCCGGCGATGGCGCGGACATGCTGCTCGAACTGCGAGATAACGCAGGCAGCTTCCGTCCAATGGCCGGAATTGTGCACGCGGGGCGCCAGCTCGTTGGCCAGAAGCGAGCCGTCGGCAAGGACGAAGAACTCGACGCCGATGACGCCGACATAGCCGAGCGCCGCAAGGATTTTCGCGGCGGCATCCTTGGCTGCCGCAGCCGTTTCAGGCCCGATAGCCGCCGGCAGCGTGGATGTGCGCAATATGCCTTCGCGATGCACGTTCTCGGACGGATCGAAAGCGGCGATGGCTCCGTCGAGGCCGCGCGCGGCGATCACCGAAATCTCGCGCTCGAAGGCGACGAGCGATTCCAAGATCAGCGGCACATTCCCCATGGCCTCGCAGACGCCGGCAAAGCCGGCCGTCTCCATGTTGCGGAAGACACGCTGGCCCTTGCCGTCATAGCCCATGCGGCGGGTCTTCAGCACGCCGCTGCCGCTGAACGTCTTCAACGCCTCGGTCAGCTGGTCGTCATTGTCGACCGGGCGGAATGCCGCCGTGGGGATGCCGATGCCGTTCAGGAAACTCTTTTCGGTCACGCGATCCTGCGCGACTTCGAGCGCGCGTGCCGGCGGATAGACCGGGACCTTTACCGCCAGCGTTTCAGCCGCCGTGACCGGGACGTTCTCGAATTCATAGGTGACGACGGCGCTGGCGGCGGCCAATTCGGCAAGCGCCGCGGGGTCGTCATAGGCGGCGACGATCTGGCGGTTGGCGGCCTGCGCGGCTGGGCAGTCGGCCTGCGGTTCCAGCACCACGATGCGGTAGCCGAGGCGGGCGGCGGCCATCGCCAGCATGCGGCCGAGCTGGCCGCCGCCGATGATGCCGATGGTCGATCCAGGAGCCAGGCTCACGGCGCGTCCGTCGGCTCGGTGGCGACCTTGGCGGTCTGCGCCGAGCGCCAGGCGTCGAGCCGGGCCGCTAATTTGTCGTCGTTGAGCGCCAGCACGGCGGCGGCGAGAAGCGCGGCATTGGCGGCGCCCGCCTTGCCGATCGCCAGCGTGCCGACCGGGATGCCGGCCGGCATCTGCACGATGGAGAGCAGCGAGTCCTGGCCTGACAGCGCCTTGGATTCGACCGGAACGCCGAACACGGGCAGCGGCGTCATCGCGGCCGTCATGCCGGGCAGATGCGCCGCGCCACCGGCGCCGGCGATGATCACCTTGAAGCCGGCGGCCTTGGCGCCCTTGGCGAACGCATAGAGACGGTCGGGGGTGCGGTGGGCGGAGACGATCAGCCTTTTGTGCGGGATGCCCAGCGCCTCAAGCGTTTCCGCAGCCTGGCGCATCGTCGCCCAGTCGGACTGGCTGCCCATGATGATGGCGACGTCGGCACGCTGATCGGTCAAGGCTTCGCTCCCCGGCGGCAAAGGCGCGCCTTAGCGGAATTCGCCGATAGCCGCAAGGATTGTCGCGAAGAGCGCCCCTTCGCTGCCCGCACGGCCCCGCAACCTCGTTGCCGCGACCCCACCTTCGGGAGACATGCTTTAGGCGATGATGTCGGGAATGATGCGGTCTTCCAGCGCCGACAGCCGGTCTTTCAGCATCAGCTTCTTCTTCTTCATGCGCTGGATCTGAAGCGGGTCGCAGCCCGTGGCGATCATCGCGTTGATGGCGGCGTCGAAATCGGCGTGTTCTTGTTTGAGCCGGGAATATTCGAGGCGTATTTCAGCCTGTTCCTGTTCGGACATTATCTACCGTCTGCGTATGCATCGCCCAATCGGGCTGTTTGGGCGGGGCCGGTGGGTTCGTGACTTGTAGATTTGTAGCCGGCGCGCAGCCCTTATCACATTTCACTTTGTCGTGGAATGCTACCACGTGGCATTCGACATCGAGATCGGTTGGTGGCAAACTGTCATGGTGCCGTCACAGTCGCAACCTGCGGTGGAGGCGCCCGCGACGGCTGCAATCGAGGAAACCATGAAAGGGAGAACCAATCATGTCTCTTGCATCCCATCTTGATGAGTTGCAGCGGAAACACGGTGACATCGAGCGCGAGCTCATCGACGCGATGAACCATCCATCGGTGGACGACCTCGAAATCGTGAATCTCAAGCGACGCAAGCTGGCAATCAAGGACGAGATTGAAAAGCTGAAGGGAAGCCCGACCACGCACTGAAGCTCTTCCAGGCACCATCACCGCAACCCGCCGCGGTGAAGTCGTCCGGTGGCAAGAACTGCCACCGGCTTGGTGCTTTTGACTGAAATCACCTGAAGTTTGGGCGCGTCCCCCGTGGCCTGACGCGCTGTCGTTGTCTGCGCGATCCACCGATCAAGCGTGGCCGTTGTAGACATTGGCGATGGCTTGCCATTGACAAGCCATCTTTGCTCCGCCACCTCATGCCCGGACCTTGCAGATAAGAGGCGGCCGGCATGACCGGATATTTTTCCTCCCCTTTCCCGCGCCGGACGTCGGTCGGCGTCGATGTCGGCGGCGTCATCGTCGGCGGTGGCGCGCCCGTCGTCGTTCAGTCAATGACCAACACAGACACCGCGGATGTCGACCAGACGGTCGCTCAGGTGGCGGCGCTGCACCGGGCCGGCTCGGAAATCGTGCGCATCACCGTCGACCGCGACGAAAGCGCGGCCGCGGTTCCGCGCATCCATGAGCGGCTGCTGCGGCTCGGCATCGACGTGCCGCTGGTCGGCGACTTCCACTATATCGGCCACAAGCTCTTGGCCGATCACCCGGCCTGCGCCGAGGCGCTGGCGAAATACCGCATCAATCCCGGCAATGTCGGCTTCAAGGACAAGAAGGACCGCCAGTTCGCGGCGATCGTCGAAATGGCGATCAAGCATGACAAGCCGGTGCGCATCGGCGTCAACTGGGGCTCGCTCGACCAGGAGCTTTTGACCCGGCTGATGGATGACAACCAGGCCCACGGTTTTCCTCTGACGGCACAGGAAGTGACGCGCGAGGCGATCGTGCAGTCGGCGATCCTGTCGGCCGAGATGGCCGAAGAGATCGGGCTTGGCCGCGACAAGATCATCCTGTCGGCCAAGGTCAGCGGCGTGCAGGATTTGATCGCCGTCTATACCGAGCTTGCCACGCGCTCCGACCATGCGCTGCATCTGGGCCTGACCGAGGCCGGCATGGGCACCAAGGGCATCGTCGCCTCGTCCGCCGCCATGGGTATCCTCCTGCAGCAAGGCATCGGCGACACGATCCGCATTTCGCTGACGCCGGAGCCGAATGGCGACCGCACGCGCGAGGTTCAGGTCTCGCAGGAGCTCCTGCAGACGATGGGCTTCCGCCAGTTCGTGCCGATCGTCGCGGCCTGCCCCGGCTGCGGCCGCACGACGTCCACCGTGTTCCAGGAGCTCGCCCAGAGCATCCAGGCCGACATCCGCAAGAACATGCCGGTGTGGCGTGAAAAATATCCCGGCGTCGAGAACCTCAAGGTCGCGGTGATGGGCTGCATCGTCAACGGTCCCGGCGAATCCAAGCATGCCGATATCGGCATATCGCTGCCCGGCACCGGCGAGACGCCGACCGCGCCCGTCTTCATCGACGGCAAGAAGGCGGCGACTTTGCGCGGCCCCTCGATCGCGCAGGATTTCGAGAAGATGGTCGGCGACTATATCGAGCAGCGCTACGGACACGGCAAAGCCGCCGCGGAATGAGCCGATGCAGCGTTTCCTGAAGGCAACGCTGCTCTTGCTTTTCGTGATGATCACGGCCGGCCAGGCATTCGCCGATCCGCCGCAGTCGCGGTCCGCGGCCAAACGGCTGATCAACCGTGTCTGCGATCTGATCGAAACCCAGGCCCAACAGAACGGCCTGCCCAAGGATTTCTTCGCCCGGCTGATCTGGAAGGAAAGCCGATTCGATCCGAACGCGGTGAGCCCGGTCGGCGCCGAAGGCATCGCGCAATTCATGCCGGGAACCGCCAAGATGCGCGGCCTGGCCAATTCCTTCGACATCGAGCAGGCCATCCCGGCTTCCGCCAAGTATCTCGCCGAAATGAAGGGCAGCTACGGCAATCTCGGCCTCGCGGCGGCGGCCTATAATGCCGGCGAGAACAGAGTGTCACGCTGGCTTAGTTCGGGCGGCTTCCTGCCGATGGAGACGGAGAGCTATGTCTTCGACGTCATGGGCGAACCCGTCGACAAGTTCTCGGACAAGTCCTATGCCGGCACCGTCCAGCCGCTCGATCCCAAGATGAGCTTCGCGGTTGCCTGCCGCCGGCTGCCGGTGATCATGTCGCGAACCGTCGCCATGGCCTCGATCAACGTCAAGCCGTGGGGCGTGCAGGTGGCGGGCAATTTCCGCCGCTCGGCTGCGATCGGCCAATGGCTGCGGGTCAGGGGCCGGTTCCCGGCTCTGCTCGCCAGCCATGACCCGGTGGTGAGCCGGGTGCGCACGCCGATCGGCCGGCGCGGCATCTATGCGGTCAGGATCGGTGCCGATTCGCGCGGCGAGGCCAACGGCATCTGCAACAAGCTGCAGGGCGTCGGCGGCGCCTGCGTGGTGTTGCGCAACCGGTGACGCCAGGGTCAAGACAGGGGGCGAGAGATGAGAGCCAAGATCGTCCTGCTCAACGGCGTCGGCAGCGCCGGCAAAAGCTCGATCGCGCGGGCCTTGCAGGGAATGACCGCCGAGCCGTATCTGCATGTCGCGATGGACGCCTTCCTGGAAATGCTGCCGGAGGCGCTGCAGGAGAACCTGCCAGGTTTCGCCTTCAGGACCAGTTGGGAGGACGGCAAGCCATCCGTCGCGATCGAGGCAGGGCCGGTCGGCAGGCGGGCCATGCAAGGCATGCGGCACGCCATCGCGGCGATGGCGCGCCTGGGCAACAACCTCATCGTCGACGATGTGATGCTCGACGGCGAAATGGCGCGGTATCAGGAATTGCTGTCCGACTTCGAGCTTTTCCGCATCGGCGTGTTCGCGCCGCTCGATATGCTCGAAGCCCGAGAAAGCGCGCGAACCGACCGATTGCCCGGACTTGCGCGCTGGCAGTTCGAGCGCGTGCACAGGGGGATACGCTACGATCTCGAGGTCGACACCAGCATGCTGACCGCGCAGGAATGCGCCCGACTCATCCAGCAGCGATTTAAATTGTAGCCACCTGCATTCCTTGCGGTGGATCGAGCTTCCCGGCCGTCAACAACGCAGATTGCCAATTGCTGGTGCGTTTCACCGTTTCACGGAAACGGCGAAACGCACTATCTCTTTGCCTTACGCAATTCCGGACGGAAGGCTACGGCGAAGTCGCCGAGCCAAACCGCCCACACTTTTCCTGGAATTGCTCTAATGTTGCGACGAGAATCGGCTTGTCAGGGCGGCGGCGATTAAACCTTAATACGCCCTGCCATAGTAAGAGCGGGCTCAGTATTTCCGGGGCGTATTCTTTATTCGCGAATCTTACAGGGGGAGCATCATGCCGGCGGGGGATTTCCTTAAGAGGGTTGTGGGCGAGCTGGAAACACCGCGTACCGAGCGGCCGTTCGGGTCCGGCTGGCTGTCCGGCTCGATCGCATTGCTGGCTGGCGTCACGGGCCTGCTGATGGTCATAGTCTTGCGCTACCCGTCGCTGACCTCGATGCCGGATCTGGCGCCCATCCACCAGATGCTGTTCTTCAAGCCGGTCCTCTATTTCGTGCTTATCTCGGGCTACGTCCTGGCCATCCTGAGCATGATGCTGCGCAAGGAAAAGACGCTCGGCGTGGCGGCGATGGTCACCGTGCTGCTGGCCTCGCTCATCGGCATGCTGCCGGCGCGTCACGAGTTGCATGTCGACGGCGTGTTCTTCGGCCTCGATTTCTTCATTCTCAACGTCCTGTTCATGGGTGTGCTGTTCGTCCCGCTCGAACGCATTTTTGCCCGCAACAAGGCTCAGACCGTGTTCCGCGACGAATGGCGCGAAGACCTGTTCTATTATCTGGTCTCGTCGCTGCTGGTGCAGGTACTGACCTACCTGACGCTCGCGCCGTCAAACTTCGTCAACGCGCAAAGCGGTCTCGGTTCGGTGCGCGCCTGGGTCCACGACCTGCCCTGGATCGTGCAACTGCTGGCCGTGATGTTCCTCACCGATCTTGCCCAATATTGGGTACACCGGGCCTTCCATCGCATACCGTTCCTGTGGAATTTTCATGCCGTGCATCATTCGGCCAAGTCGATGGACTGGATTGCCGGCGCGCGGATGCATTTCCTGGAGATCATCGTTCTGCGCAGCCTGACGGCCACGCCGATGTTCGTGCTCGGCTTCGATGAGTCGGCGATCCAGACCTATATCCTGATCGTCTACGTCTATTCGTCCTTTATCCATTCCAACATCGGAACCAGCTTCGGCCCGGTCGAAAAGGTGCTGGTGTCGCCGCGCTTCCATCACTGGCATCACGGCCTCGAGAAAGAGGCGATCGACGTCAATTTCGCCATCCATTTCCCGCTGCTCGACCGGCTGTTCGGCACCTACCATCTGCCGGAGGGGCGCTGGCCAAAGGGATACGGCATTCATGGCCATCCGGTGCCGAAAGGATACTGGCGGCAATTCCTCTATCCGTTCAAGCGCGGCTGATCGCGGGGAGTCCTGCTTTCCTGTCCCGGAATTTCGGCTATAGGCGGCACTGGATTGGGCCGTCTTTGAGGGGGCGCAGGAGCCGAGATGTTCGACGCATATATTATCTGCGGTACGCCCAGAACCGGCAGCACTTTGCTGTGCGATCTGCTGACGTCGACCGGGCGGACCGGGGCGCCGCACTCATTCTACCGCCGGCAGGACATCTTGGAATGGGCCGAGGAATGGAAGCTTCCAGGCCGCGACACGATGAGCGGGCTCGACTTCGATGCCGCCTATCTCAACGCGGCGATCAAGGCCGGCAAGGGCGGCACCGGCATCTTCGGACTGCGCCTGATGCGGGAAAACCTGGACGAGCTCTCGGCGATCCTCGACCGGATCCATCCGGGGCTGCAATCGGACAAGGCGCGTTTTGGGAGGGCCTTCGACCGGATTCTCTACATGCATCTTTCGCGCGAGGACAAGCTTGCGCAGGCCGTCTCCCTGATCAAGGCGGAGCAGACCGGCCTTTGGCACGTCGCGCCCGACGGGACCGAGATCGAAAGGGTCAGACCGCCGGGTGAGCTCCGCTATGACTTCCAGCGCATCAGGGGTGAGGTGAGCGAGCTCGAAGCCTATGACACGGCCTGGAACATCTGGTTCGCGCAACAGGACATCGCTCCGCTGCGGATCGGCTATGACCGTCTCGCCACCGATCCCGCCGCAACGCTGATTTCGATCTGCGAGGCGCTGGGCGTTCAACCTCCGGGCGTCGGCGACATCAGACCAGGCGTAGCAAAGCTTTCCGACGCGACAAGCCTCGACTGGATGCGCCGCTACCGTCTCGACGCGGCGGTCTGACTATGCCGTCTTCGCCGCCACCGTCTCGCTGAGCCAGGTGCCGATCTTGGCGCCGAGGCGGTCGGGCGAGACCGGCTTCGGCAGATAGTCGTCCATGCCGACCTCGATGCATTTTTCGCGGTCGCCCTTGAGCGCATGCGCGGTGACGCCGATGATCGGCGTGCGGTCGCCGTTCTGCGCTTCGATGGCGCGGATGGCGCGGGTCGCCTCATAGCCGTTCATCTCCGGCATGGAGACGTCCATCAGCACCAGGCGGGGGCGCAGCGAGCGGTACATCTCGACCGCCGTGCGGCCATTGCCCGCGATGCGGTAGCTCAGACCGAACCCGTTGAGGATCTGGCCGAAGACCAGCTGGTTCACGTCATTGTCTTCGGCGATCAGGATATCGATCGGACCGCTTGGCGCGGCGGTCGATTCCGGCGCCGCCGGAACTTGAACGGCCGGCCCGCGAATGACTGTGAAGGCCGGCGGGGCAGCCTGCGCCGCGGCCGGCTCGCGCACGAAATGTGCCTTGGCGCCCTGCGTGCGCGCCTTCTGGATGGCGGAGATCACGGTGCCCAGCAGCACCGCCGAACGCGCCGGCTTGGTGAGATGCGCGACGATGCCGAAATCGATCACCATCCTGCCGAAATCGACCTGGTCGACCGAGGTGAGCAGCACGACCGGGATGGAGGAAAGCCGGCTGTCGGCGGCAATCGCCCTCGCGACATCGGCGCCGTTCATGCCGGGCATCTGGTAATCGAGGATGATGCAGTCGACCGAGGCGCCGAGCTGGCAGGCGCGGTCGAGGAAGGCGAGGCCGACCGCGCCGCTTTCGGCGGCCGCGCAGTCGAAACTCCAGCTTCTCAGCTGCTCGAGCAGGATCTCGCGGTTGACCGGATTGTCGTCGATGACCAGCACCCGGGCGCCGGTGACATCCACCGGCACGAGCTCGTCGCGCGACTGCTGGTTATGCGCCGGCAGCGGCACGGCGAACCAGAACACGGAACCGCGGCCGATCTCGCTTTCGACGCCGATCTTGCCGCCCATCAGGTCGACGAGACGCGCGCCGATCGCGAGGCCAAGGCCGGTGCCTTCATGGCGGCGAGTCGAGGAGCCGTCGACCTGAGCGAATTTCTCGAACACGCTTTGCAGTTTTTCGGCCGGAATGCCGATGCCGGTGTCCTCGACGCGGACCTTGAGCTGGACCACGCCGTCGACGACATCGCCGCCGACATCGATCAGCACATGGCCCTTCTCGGTGAACTTCACGGCGTTGCCGAGCAGGTTGGTGACGATCTGGCGGAAGCGCCCGGCATCGCCGACGACGAAGGCCGGCAGGTGCGGGTCGACACGCACGATGAGCTCGAGGTTCTTTTCGGCGACGCGCGCCGACACCAGCGTCGCCACATCCTCGACCGCTTCCGCCAGGCGGAAGGGGGCGGGATCGAGCGTCAGCTGGCCGGCATTGATCTTCGAGAAATCGAGGATGTCGTTGATGATGGTGAGCAGCGCGTTGCCGGATTTGACGATGACGTCGGTGAAGGTCTTCTGGCGCGGCGTCAGCTCGGTCTTGGCGAGCAGTTCGGCCATGCCGAGCACGCCGTTCATCGGCGTGCGGATCTCATGGCTCATATTGGCGAGGAATTCCGACTTGGCGCGGTCGGCGGCCTCGGCCTTGAACAAGGACGCGGCGGTCTCGGCGAAGGCGCGGCGGATCGCATTCTCCATCGGCCGGAAGATCAGGACCGCCGCGATGGCGAGCACGGCGAACAAAAGGCCGCTCGCCCACAAAAGCAGCCGGTCGCCGGAAGCATCGGCGAGGCGGCGTTCCTCGTCGAGCGCGGTGCGCACCTTCACCAGCATGGGCTGGGCGAAAAGGTCGTTCTGGTTGCGGATCTCGCGGTAGCTCCACTCGTCGACCTTCTGGGCGACCGCCATCAGGTTGAAGTTGCGCACCATGTCGCGCGCCGACCAGAACAGGTCGTCATTGACCGAAGCGGTGTCCAATGCGTTGAGGGTGCCCTTCGACAGGCGCGGCCTGATCGCGGCAAGCTGGGCGTCCAGGATGCCGATCTCGGCCATCAGGCGTTCGGAATGGCCGCGCGCGGCGGTCGTCAGCGCGTCGCGCGTCTCGCTGCGCCAGGCGGTGCCGGTGGTCTCGGCGAAATTGGTGGCGTTGCGCAGGTCGCGGGCGAAGATGACGAAATTGCCGCTGAGGGCATCGACCTCGTGACGGTAAGAATTCACACGGTTGAGCGCGAACATGACGGCGGCGGAGGCCAGCGCGAAGACAAGCAGTCCCGAAATGTAGCGGATCCGGATCGACCCGAGGAAGGAGGAATATTCCGGCATGCGCAACCCCAACACATACGCACAATTTTAATGGTCGGGATTACGCTTGATTTACATTAAGATTTCGTTGGTGGCGGGGTGGGTGCCTTGTCGACGAATAACGGCTTTGACCCTAAGGCGACTTCGGTTCGATAAGCAGATGACCGTGTTCGGCCGATCGCCTTCAGGTTCGGAAATCAAGGAACTGCCTCCATGCTTCGATATGCCCGCCTTCTCGCAATTGCGACCATAACGACGACCCACCCCGCGATGGCGCAAAGCGATGCCGAAATGAAAGCGTGCATCGATCGGTCCGGCGGCGTCTCCACGGCCATGCTGGATTGCGGGAAAGTCGAGATCGACAAGTTCGATGCCAGGTTGAACGCGGCCTACAATACCTTGATGCATCGCGAACATGGGTCCGAACGTGCGCGGCTGCAGCGCGAGCAGCGCGCCTGGCTGAAACATCATTTGCAGGAGACGAAACGTCTTGCCGCCGATCCCGACAACGGATCGGCCGCCTTCCTCGACTCGCAGGGGTTTGAACTTGACGATTTGAGCGCACGCACGGCCGAACTCGAAAAGCGCGTCCAGAAAAACCCATAAGCGCTCAACCGGGCTCAGGTTGCCAGCGAATAGCCGAGATCGCGCAGCGGCAGTCGGCGGACACGCTCGCCGGTGGCGGCGAAGATCGCGTTGCCGAGCGCCGGCGCCAGCGCCGGGAAAGCAGGCTCGCCCATGCCGGTCGGCGGATTGTCCGACTGGATGAAATAGGCGTCGATCGACATCGGCGCGAAGGGCATGCGCAGGATAGGATAGGCGTTGTAGTTCTGCTCCCGGATACGGCCATCCTCGATGTTGATCTTGAGCCCCATCGCGGTCGAGAGAGCGTCCGTGGATGCGCCTTGCGCCTGGGCTTCGGAGCCCGCCATGTCGATGATCGGGCCGACATCGAGCACAACCACGATGCGAGCGATCCTGATCCGCTTGTCGGCGTCGATGCTCAGCTCGACGGCCTGCGCGACATGGCCGGCGTGCGAATAGCACCAGGCAAGCCCGAGGCCGCTGCCTTTCGGCAGCGTCTTTCCCCAGCCCGCCTTTTCGGCGCACATCCTGATGACGTCGGTCGCTCGCCTGGGGCTGAAATTGACGCTTCCGTCCTTGGGCGCAAGTTCGGGCACGTCGCGGTTCACCGCATCGAGCAGGAACTCGACATGGTCGCGCCCCGAAGCGAGCGACAATTCGTGCATGAAGCTCTGGGCAGCGAAAACCTGGGCGTTGTCGCCCGGCGCGCGCCAGGCGCCGGTCGGGATCTTCAGCGGGAACATCGTCTTTGCGCGGCGCAGGTTCGGTGCCTTGATGGAATATCTCAGATTGTCGGTGAGGTTGGCGCCCGAGGCCTCTTTCTTGCCGTCGGCGGTGAAGGTGATGAAATGTTCGCGCCAGGCATCGAGCCTGCCGCTCTTGTCGATTGCGCCCTTGAACTGGTGGTAGCCGGCGGGCCGGTAGAAGTCGTGGCTGAAATCGTCCTCGCGGCTCCATTGCAGCTTGACCGGAGCGTTGACCTTCAGCGCGATGGCAGCGGCCTCGCAGGCATAGTCATTGACCAACCGCCGCCCAAAGCCGCCGCCGACGCGGGTCTGGTGCATCACGACTTTCTCGGGGGGAATGCCGGCGACCTTGCCGATGAGCGGCAGGCCGCGATCCGGCTGCTGCGTCGGCACCCACAGTTCCATGATGCCGTCATGCCAGTGTGCCGTGGTGTTCATCGGCTCCAGCGGCGCATGCGCTGCGAAGGGATATTCGTAATAGGCCTCGACCGTCTTGGCGGCATTGGCGAAGGACCTGTCCACGTCGCCGACATTGTCGTCCGGGGTCTGCGGGAAGCTCGCCGCGATCTTTCTCGCTTCCGCTGAAAAGCGCGAGGAGGAGTCCGTCGAGGCTTCGCTGAGGTCCCAGTCCACCTTGAGATTGTCCCTGGCCTGGAAGGCGCTCCAGGTGTCCCTGGCGATGATCGCCACGCCCGGCATCACTTCGACCGCAAGGCCGGTGCCCTCGACCGCGAAGGCGTCGAGCACGCCGGGCTGCCGCTTGATCTCGTCGGCGTTGAAGGATCGGACCTTGCCACCGACCGCCGGGCATTTGGTGTAGGTGGCATAGACCATCCCGGGACGCTGGACATCGATGCCGAACAGCGGCTTGCCGCTGACCACCTTGGGATCGTCGACGCCGCGAAAGCGCTTGCCGATCAGCCGGTACTCGGCGCGAGTCTTCAGCTTCAGGCTTTTCGGATCGGGCACCGGCATTTTTGCCGCCGCTGCCGCCAACGAGCCATAGGTGGCGGAGCGGCCGCTGGCGGCGTGCGTCAGCATCGAGGCCTGCGCTGTGATCTGCGACGGGTCGGCCGACCATGCCTGGGCGGCCGCGGCAACCAGCATCGCCTTGGCGCCGGCGCCGGCCTGGCGCAGCTGGTTCCAGGCGCGCGGGATCGAGGTCGAGCCGCCCGCGCCCTGGCTGCCATAGACCTTCGGATTGATGTCGGCCTGTTCCATGACGACATGGTTCCAGTCGGCATCGAGCTCGTCGGCAATGATGACACCGAACGAGGTCTTGATGCCCTGGCCGATCTCCGGGCATTTCGAATAGATGGTGATCGTGTTGTCCGGCGCGATGCGGATGAAGGCGTTCATCGCCTCGTCCTTGGCGGCTGCGGCGTCACCGTCGGCCGCTGCCGCCGCGAATGCCGCGTCGCCGATATGGAAGCCCAGCACCAGTCCCGCGACACTTGCCCCGGTCAGCTTGAAGAAGGTGCGCCGTCCCATCGTCATTGCCGTCCTGGCGGCGCCGACCGAATGAACCTCGTTGAGCAGGGCGGAGAGATAGGCGTCGGACTGGGCGAAATGCGTTTCAGCCATTGGGAGCCTCTTTCGATTGCTGCGCCGCCCGCTCTCTGAGCGCGGCCACGTCCTTGGCCGTCAGATGCGCACCCTTGGCGCCGAAGCGGGCGGTGACGTAGTTGGCGACGGCGGCGATGTCGTCGTCGGAATAGCCCTCGCCGAAGGCCGGCATGAAGATCCTGCCGTCGGCGGTCTTGCGGCTGACGCCGTTGATCACCGTCTGCGCCACATTGGTGGCGCCGGGATCGTTCACCGCGCGCACGCCGGTCAGCGTGGCAAAGCCGGTGACCGGGCTCACACCCGTCCAGTCGTGGCATGAGGCGCAAGCGCCGGCGAAGATCTTCTCGCCGCGCAGATTTGCATCGGCCACGGCGCCTTGCTTGTAGGAGGCCGGCGCCGCCGTGGTGACGGTGCGCGGCAGGTCGCTGGCATGCGCCGGAATGCTGCGCAGATAGGCGACCAGCGCATGCGTGTCGTCCGGCACAAGGTAGCTCAAACTGTCGTCCGCCGCTTCACCCATCGGCCCCGCGGCGCCGCCATGGCCGTTGGCGTGGCCGGTCGACAGATAGGCATAGAGATCGTCGTCGCTCCAGTCGCCGATGCCGGAAACCTTGTCGCCGGTGATGTTGTAGGCGCGCCAGCCCGCGGTCAGAGCCCCGGCGAACTTGCCGTGATTGTCGAGCCCGTAGGCGAGGTTGCGCGGTGTATGGCACTCCCCGCAATGGCCCATCGCCTCGGCAAGATAGGCGCCCCGGTTCCATTGCGGGTTCTGGCCGGTGTTGGGACGAAAGCGCCGGTCCGGGTTGAACGCCACGTTCCATAGCGCGATCAGGCTGCGCTGGTCGAAGGGCCACGAAAGCTGGTTCTGCTTTGCCGGGGCATTCACCGGCGCCAGCGTGAACAGATAAGCCTTGATGGCCAGCGCGTCGGCATCCGTCATCAGGCTGTAAGAGGCGTAGGGCATGGCCGGATAGAGTTTTGTGCCATCGGCGCGAATGCCCCGGTGGACTGCCGCCAGGAACTGGGCGTCGCTGTAATTGCCGATGCCGGTCTGCTTGTCCGGGGTGATGTTGGTGGAATAGATCGTGCCGAACGGCATGTTGAAGGCAAAACCGCCGGCGAAAGGCGCGCCGCCCGGCGCGGTGTGGCAGGCCTGGCAGTCGGCGGCGTGGGTAAGATATTCGCCGCGCTTCACCAGGTCGGCGCTGGCAAGTGTCGCCGGCACGCCGGAGACCTCGGCCTCATGGTAGTCCGCCAGCGCCACGGTCGAGCCGCCGGCAAACGCAAGCGGGTTGCGGCCAAGATAAAGCCAGCCGGCAACGCCAAGCGCGACCACGACAATAACCGTAACGAGAATGCCGACGGCTCTTTTCATGGATCAGGCCGATTTGGCGGCGGCGTTCTTGATGGCGCGGCGGATGCGGATATAGGTCCCGCAGCGGCACAGATTCCCCGCCATCGCCGCATCGATATCGGCATCGTCGGGCTGCGGATTGGTGTCCAATAGCGCCGTGGCCGACATGATCTGGCCGGCCTGGCAATAGCCGCATTGCGGCACCGCGGCCTCCATCCAGGCCTGCTGGACCTTCGCGCCATTGGGCGTCGAGCCGATCCCCTCGATGGTGATGACGGCGCGGGTGCCGACGTCGCCGACCGTCAGTTGGCAGGACCGCACCGGCTTGCCGCCCACATGCACCGTGCAGACACCGCATTGGGCGACGCCGCAGCCATATTTGGTGCCGACCAGGTTGAGATGGTCGCGCAGCACCCACAGAAGCGGCATGTCTTCCGGCACATCGACGTCGCGCGATTGTCCGTTGATTGTAAGGGTGAGCACCTCTTCCTCCCTGATCGGAATGAAGTCCACGCAACGGCGGAACGTCTTCGTCAAAGGGTAGGGGACCGAAGCTTCGCAGGTAGGTTCCGTGGGATCACATTTTAGGCATCGCGTCGGGAGACGTTGAAGCCCTGCGGCGAGGTGGCGACGAGAGAGCGGTATCGGGCACTCACCCCCGCAATGATCGCCAGGTGAAGCAGGATCGCGAGAACTGCCCCGGTCAATTGCGGGACAAGACCTGCCGTCCAGCCGATCATCCAGATCGTGACGACGCTCAGCGGCAAAAACAGGATGACGCTGGTAACGAGGCCGGGATTGTATTTGCGGAGCCGCGCCGATGTGACGAGGTGCGCGAGCGCGTTGACGATCATGACATAGGGAGCAACCAGGCCCCAAGCGGGTCCCCATAGGAATGCCGCGTAAAGAGCCAGCAGGTTGATGCCCCAGACAAACGGTAGGTTAATGACGAGAACCGAGCCGACGGTAAGGGCGTCGCGGCCGCCGAAAACATGCTCGTTCGCGAATTTGCGGAATCGGTCGCCGGTGTGCTCTTCGACCTGATGGACCATGTAGACCGGGCTGTGCAGGAAGATCAGGAACACCGGCAGCGAAAGCGGTACAACCGGCGCAGCCGCTATAAGCGATGCTGCCATGAACCCCGCGCCGATGACCCAATAATCGGCCAGCCAGGCTTGCAGCTTGAGCATCGGTTCCGGCATCCTCCGGCATTTGTAAGTCGGCGATCTTGCACGAATGGATGCGCATCACCAGGATTATTCAGGTGTGGAGGAGCTGCTCGCCTGTTTCCAATTAGGCTGTGTCCTTGGCGCGGTAGGCGTCGGGAAGAATGAAGACCTCGTCGGCACGGCCGTAGCCTCCGTCGGGAACTTCCTCGATCAGCACCATGGTGTAGGGGCGCACGCCCTCGCCGAAATAGTCGACGAACATCTGCGTGGTCTTGTGGACGAGGTCCTCCTTCTGCGCTTTCGTGAGCGCGGCCTCGGGCATCTTGAAGTTGGCGAAGGGCATTTCCAGGGTCCTTTCGGGTTGGATATCACGGCTCTGGATGGAAAGGGCCGGGGAAGCGTCATCGACCGGATCGATGTCCGTCCGTTGTCCTGGAGCGGATATAGACCGCCGCAGATGCCGGATAATCACCCAGCTATCGACAGCAGTATTCGGATCGAGCGAACAATCGAGCCGCTGTCGGCCGGCATTGGCAGCCGGCCTGCGCCGCTGTTCACTTGCTGCGGGTCGCCACGAAGGTCGCGGCTTGTTTGAGCAGCTCGGCCGCATCGCCAAAGGGCTCGAGCAGCGCATGCGCCTGGTCGATGAGGCCGTGGAGCTGGCTGCGCGCCCAGGCAGGTCCGTGCAGCGCGGCAAGCGTCGCCTTGCCGGCGGCGGCGTCCTTGTTGGTCGCCTTGCCCATCTGCTTGGCGTCCGCCGTCAGGTCGAGCAGGTCGTCGGCGAGCTGGAACGCAAGGCCGATCGCCGAGCCGAACTCCGCCAGCCTCTCGCGATCGGTGGGCGACGCGCCGGCAAGGATGGCGCCGGCCTCGCAGGCGAAGCGGATCAGCGCGCCGGTCTTCATCGCCTGCAAGGTGATGATGCCCGCCTCGTCCGGCCGCTTGCTCTCGGCCTCGAGGTCCAGCATCTGGCCGCCGACCATGCCGCCGGCGCCGGCCGCGCGGGCAAGGGCGAGAACCAGGGTGGCGCGGCGCTCCGCCGGCAATGCCGTTGCCTCGTCGGCGAGGATATCGAAGGCCAAAGTCAGCAGCGCATCGCCGGCGAGGATCGCGGTCGCCTCGTCGAAAGCCTTGTGCACCGTCGGCTGGCCGCGGCGCAAATCGTCGTCGTCCATGGCCGGCAGGTCGTCATGGATCAGCGAGTAGCAGTGCACGCATTCCAATGCGGCGGCGACTCGAACCGCCGCGTCATCATCGGCCGAAAACAGTGCAGCACTTTCCATGACCAGAAAGGGGCGCAGCCGCTTGCCGCCGTTGAGCACGCCGTGGCGCATCGCCGCCATCAGGCGCTCCGGCCGTGCGATCTCACTGGTGAGCGGACGGGCGTCGAGGGTCCGCCGCAGCTCGGCCTCGACGGCGGCGGCACGCATGAAAAGCGCGGATTCGAAGGCGATCTGGTCGTCTTTGCTCATGGCCGGGAGCGGTAGCCGACACTCAGACATTGCGCAAGCAGGCGCGCGCCTTTATGCCGGAGGGGGCGAGGCACGGGTGGGACGGCTTGACGGAACCGATCGTCGAATATGAAAGCGAAGGGCTGGACATGGCGCGACGTCGGCGCCTGAACCGCGCCGGTCTGAAGCGCATCGTCCGGCGCTGCCTGGTCGTGGCGCTAGTGCTGGCGGCTATCCCGGCCGTGCTCACCTTCCTTTATCTGCCGTCCTTCGTGCATCCGGTCTCGACCTTGATGCTGAAGGACCTCGTGACTTTCTCCGGCTACGACCGGCGTTGGGTGTCGATCGACGACGTGGCGCCGGTGCTGGCGCATTCGGTGATCATGTCGGAGGACGGGCAGTTCTGCTTCCATCGCGGTGTCGATCTCGGCGAGTTGCGCGGCGTGGTCGACGACGCGCTGGCCGGCGAGGCGACGCGCGGCGCCTCCACCATCACCATGCAGACGGTGAAGAACCTTTTCCTGTGGTCGCGACCGCTGGGCAGCGTGCGCAAGGTGGTCGAGCTGCCGCTCGCCGTCTATTTCGACGCGGTGATGTCGAAGCGGCGGATCATGGAGATCTATCTCAACATCGCCGAATGGGGGCCGGGCATCTACGGCATCGAGGCCGCCGCCCAGCACCATTTCGGCGTCTCGGCCAAGCAATTGTCGCGAAGGCAGGCGGCGCTGCTTGCCGTCAGCCTGCCCAACCCGATCGCGCGCAATCCGGCCAAGCCTGGGCCCGGACTGCGGCGACTTGCGAGCCTGATCGAACGCCGTGCCAGCCGATCCGGCGCCTATGTGGGATGTCTTGATTAGGGCGAAGCGGCGCCGGCTCAAAAAAATTCGCGGGCGACGCTGGCCAAAACGGCGCAAGGCGTGTATAGGCACCCGACTTTCTCAGATTATGGCCTCGATGCGGCCCTTTCGCGAGGGTTGCCGGGGCATTTTGACCATGTAGTGGAGCATATCCATGGCCGTTCCAAAAAGAAAAACCTCTCCGTCGAAGCGCGGCATGCGCCGCTCGGCCGACGCCCTCAAGGCCCCGACCTATGTCGAGGACAAGAATTCCGGCGAAATGCGCCGCCCGCACCACATCGACCTGAAGACCGGCATGTATCGCGGCCGCCAGGTTCTGGAGCCGAAGGAAAGCTGAGAAGCCTCTAAGGATTTCCGACGTTTCAAAAGACCGGCCTCTGGCCGGTCTTTTTGCTTTGGCGACCCCATGGCGGCCGACCCGAAATCGGCACGGCCTGACTTCGCGTCCGCGCGGCCCTGAGCCGTCTCCCTGCTAAACATTTCAAACCCGCCCATACGTCGACGCCATCCCGGCATCGCGTTTGTTTCCGTTCGCAATCAGCTTGCAAATGACGAATTCTTATGCAAATTTAAAATTCATAGTCGGAAATCGACATGAATGAGGGAATTTATGTGGGATTTCGTCAGCACCAATGACTTCGACGAGACCGAACAGGCGGTTCTTTCGCAGCTGAAGGCCGACGGGCGGATGTCGAGCGTCGACATTGCCAAGCGCATCGGCGTGACCGAGGCGACGGTGCGGCGCAAGATGGCGCGCATCCTCGAAGATCCCGATATTTGCATCCAGGCGGTCGTGCGGCCGCTGCGCAGCGATCTCGGCATCGCGGCGATCGTCGGGCTCGACGTCGACCGCGAGCACATCATCAGCGTGGCGCGCAAACTCTCCGAATATTCCTTCGTCGACTCGGTCTACGCGATGACCGGACCCTTCGACATCATCATCCAGCTGACCCTGCCGTCGACGACGGCCCTGCATGACTTCCTGGTCAGCGAACTCGCCAATGTCCCCGGGATCAAGGATTCCGAGAGCTACATGATCGGCCGCGTGTTCAAGCACTCTGGCCGGGCTTACCAGCGCAGTAAAACCGAAGAAAAAAGAGGGTAACAAAATGGTTGGGTTGTTTTCCACCGCGTGCCGCTCGGCACTTCGCCTGCTGGCCGCCGCGCCGCTTCTCATTCTTTCCACCGTCTCGCATGCCGACGGGCTGGTCGATCAGATCAAGCAGCGCGGCACGATCGTCGTCGGCACCGAAGCCGCCTTCGAGCCGTTCGAATTCGTGCGCGACGGCCAGATCGTCGGCTACAACAAGGACATTCTCGACTATGTGGTCGCGAAGCTCGGCGTGAAGCTCGACCAGCTCAATTTGCCGTTCCAGGGTCTGCTGCCGGGCCTGCTGGCCAAGAAATTCGACCTGATGGCGACCTCCACCGGCATCAATGCCGAGCGCGCGGCGAAATATGCCTATACGCGGCCGACCGGTTCGTTCGAGAACGTCATCGTCGTGCGCGCCAACGAGGACCGCATCAAGAAGCCGGAGGACATCAACGGCATGGTGGTGGCCACCCAGCTTGCCTCCTCGGTGCAGCCGGTGATCGAAGCCTATGACAAGGAACTCAAGGCCAAGGGCGGCGGCATCGGCGAGATCAAGCTGTTCACCTCGTTCCCGGAAACGCATGTGGCGCTCGCCTCCGGCCAGGTCGACGCCATCGTCATCGCTTCGCCTTCAGCGGCCGTGCTGATGAAGAACGTGCCCGACACCTACAAGATCGTCGGCTCGATCGGCGAGTTCCAGTATCTCGCCTGGGTGGTGCGGCCGGAAGACAAGGACCTGCGCGACCTCATCAACGCCAGCATCGGCGAGCTGAAGGACAGCGGCAAGCTCAAGGAGCTGCAGCTGAAATGGTTCGGCTTCGAGATGCAGACGCCCGACCAGGGTTACCTGCCTGCGGGCGCCCTTTAGATCAGGATGACGTTTCGTCGAATCGTCACCCTGATCTAACTCTTAGTTGGAGCATGATCTTTTCCGGAAACCGGTTCCCACTTTTCGGAATCATGTTCTAGCCGCTTCCCACAAGGCGGGAGACCGGCCTCGCGGTGAGGCCGTTCTCTCCGCGTGTCTCGAGCCAGAGCCATGGTCGACTTCTCCAGAACCATCGCCTTCCTGCCACAGTTCCTGACCGGCGCCGGCATCACGCTCGCGGTCTCGGCGCTCGGCTTCGCGCTGGGCACCGTCATCGGCTTCGGCCTGCTCGCCTGCCGCCGCTCGCGCTGGCGGGCGGTGCGTTTCATCGGCGCGCTCTACACCAGCTTCATCCGCGGCACGCCTTTGATCGTGCAGATCTTCGTCGTCTATTACGTGCTGCCAGGGCTGGTCGGCCTCGACCTGCCGCCGCTGCTTGCCGGCGTGCTGGCGCTCTCCTTCAACAGCGCGGCCTTCGTCGCCGAGATCCTCAGGGCCGGGCTGACGCGTATCCCGGCCGGCCAGTACGAGGCTGCCAAGGCGCTCGGGCTGAAGCCGGCGGTGACCTGGCTGAAGATCATCCTGCCGCAGCTTTTCCGCATCATCATCCCGCCGATGGTCAACGAGTTCACCATGCTGGTGAAGGCCTCGTCGATCCTGTCGGTCATCACCGTCGTCGAGCTGACGCGCACGGCGCAGAACATCATGAACGTGACCTACCGGCCGGTCGAGGCGTTCGCGGTGGCGGCCGCGCTCTATTTCATCGTGCTGTTCGCCTGCAGCCTGCTGGTGCGGCGGCTCGAGCGCCAGGCGGAGAGGGCGCGGGCATGAGCTTCGACTTCGCCGTCATCACCGACAACTGGCCGGCGCTGGCCAAGGGGTTCGGCAACACGCTCGTCATCTGCGCCGTCACGCTGCCGCTCGGCTTCGCGCTCGGCCTGGTGCTGGCGCTGGTGCGGCTGAGGGCAGGGCGGGTGCCGGCATCGATCGTCGCCTTCTATGTCGAGCTCTTCCGCAACATCCCGTTCCTGATCCAGGTGTTCCTGCTGTTCTATGTGCTGCCGATGGCGGGCGTGCGGCTGTCGACGATCGCCGTCTCGGTCATCGCGCTGTCGGCCTATGCCAGCGCCTATTTCGCCGAGATCGTGCGCGGCGCGGTCCAATCCATTCCGAAAGGGCAAACCGAGGCCGGCTATGCGCTCGGACTGCGCTATCCGCTGATCCTGCGCAAGGTGCTGCTGCCGCAGGTGGCGGGCTACATCCTGCCGGCGGCGGTCAACCTCACCATCACGCTCATCAAGGAATCGGCGATCCTGTCGGCGATCACGGTGCCCGAGCTCACCTACATGGCGCAGGACATCATCGGCCGCACCTTCGCGCCGGTCGAGATCTTCACCGCGATCGCGCTGCTCTATTGGGCTCTCACCGTGCTGGTGGCCGCCGCCGCGCGCGCGCTGGAGCGCTGGCTGACACCGCATCTCGCCGTCTCGCGCGGCTGAATTCGCAAGGCTTTCAACACAGAAGGAGACCACATGTCCAAGCTCACCACCGCGCCACGCGATGTCTTCCAGACATTCATGAACTTTCCGCTGGTCGAGGACCTCGACACGCTGAAGGCCGATGTCGCCGTCATCGGCATGCCCTATGGCGATCCCTACACGATCGACGAGCTGATCAACGACCAGACCAATGCGCCGACCGCGGTGCGGCGTGCTTCCAAGCGCATCAGCCAGGCGCTCGACCGCTATGATTTCGATATCGGCGGGCCGGTCTTCGCCGGGCAGGACATCAAGGTGGTCGACGTCGGCGACGTGCCCGGCAATGCCGCAGATCATGTCGGGCACTACGGCAGAGCCGAGGCGGCGATCCGCAAGATCCTGGCCGCCGGCGCCATGCCGATCACCATTGGCGGCGACCACGGCATCCCGATCCCGATCTTCCGCGCGCTGGACGGCGAGGGACCGATCACGCTGGTGCAGCTCGACGCCCATCTCGACTGGCGCGACAACGTCAACGGCGTCAAGGAAGGCTATTCGAGCACCATCCGCCGCGCCTCGGAGATGAAGCATATCGACAAGATCTTCCAGGTCGGCGTCCGCGGACAGGGCAGCGCGCGCACCGAGGAGGTCGAGGCGGCACGCGCCTACGGCGCCAACATCATCACCACCAATGAATGGCAGGATATCGGCACCGCGGCGCTGTTGAAGCGTATCCCGGATGGCGGCCGCTACTATCTCACCATCGACGCCGACGGGCTCGACCCCTCGGTGATGCCGGCGGTGGAAGGCCCGCAGCCGGGCGGCATCACCTACCGGCAGACGATAGAGCTGATTAAGGGCCTGGTCGGCAAGGGCAGACTGGTCGGCATGGACATCGTCGAGATCGCGCCGGCGCGCGATGTCAACGAGATCACCTCGATGACGGCCGGCCATATCATCCTGAATGTCATAGGCGCGGCCGTGCGCGCCGGCTATTTCAAGCGCTAAGGGCAATATGAGGGGCGCGATGTCGGCCGGACAACCGGCTGACATCGTTATTTCATTAGGTCTTAGAGCGTGTTCGCCGCCGCTGGCGAAAACCCTTGACGGCGCGCCTGCGGCGGATTTTACAAAAGGGTGCCCCATTGGAGTCGCCCAGATGTTCGGTGCCATCCCACTGCTGATCGTGCCTTTCGTCCTCTACAATCTCGGACTGCTCGGATTGTTCGGCGGCGGCGACGATCCCTGGATGGCCGAAATGTTCTCCTTCCGCATGATGTCGGGCGGCGTGTTCTCGATGACACTCGGCGACCTGATGGTGGTGATCGGCCTGATCTTCCTGTTCATCGAGATCTCGAAATCGGTGCGCACGACCAATGCCTCGATCCTGGATCATCTGTTGTCGACGCTGGTCTTCATCGCCTTCCTGGTCGAATTCCTGCTGGTGAAGGGCGCGGCGCACTCGGTCTTCTTCACGCTGATGATCATCGCGCTGTTCGACGTGCTGGCCGGCTTCTCCGTGTCGATGCGGTCGGCGAGCCGGGATATCAACCTAAACTGACGGCGCCTCAGCCTTGCGGGCGACCACTTCCTCGTAGGCTGCGCGCAGTTGCTGGCGCACGGTCGGCGTGCCCGGCGGCGTCTTCGAAGGCGCTCCCACATGCTCGTGGCGCAACTCGTCCATGAATTGCTCCCATAGCGGCGGACCGCCCTTTTCCAAGAGCTCGGCGCGGATCGACAATTCTTCCGTAACCGGCAGCCAGACGCGTCCCCAGGCGCCGAGCTGCGCCATGATCGGCACCAGCGTGATCGCCATCTCGGTCAGGCTGTAGATCGCCTTCTGCTTGTGGCTGGGATCGTCGGCTTTGGTCAGAAGCCCGAGCTCCATCAGCCGCTTCAGACGGTCGGCCAGGATGTTGGAGGCGATGCCTTCCAGCGAGCCGTTGAGCAACTCGCGAAAATGGCGCCGGCCGCCGAAGATCATGTCGCGCAGGATGATCAGGCTCCAGCGATCGCCGAAGACCTCCAGCGACAGATTGATCGGGCAGCCGGACCGGCGGTCGATGCTCATGGCACTCTCTCCAGAAAAACCAGTTGCATTATGATATCGGTTTGATTATCGTGCAACTGATTGCAAAATGCAATCGGATTGGAGGAGCAGATGACCACCGCAGCGCAGCGCCCCGACATCGTTTCGGAGACCTTCGGCAGTCCGGAAGATCCGCCGATCCTTCTGATCATGGGTGCCATGGCCTCGATGTCGTGGTGGCCCGAAGTCTTCTGCCGGCAACTCGCCGGGCACGGCCGCTTCGTCATCCGCTACGACAACCGCGATACCGGCCTGTCGACCAAATATCCGCCAGGTGCGCCGGCCTACACATTCGAGGACATGGTGGACGACGCCATGCGCGTGCTCGACGACCACGGCGTCGCCGAGGCCCATGTCGTCGGCATGTCGATGGGCGGCATGCTCGCGCAGAGCGTGGCGCTGAAATACCCCGAACGCGTCAGCGCGCTCACCGTGATTTCAAGCTCGCCGCTCGGCGTCGATACGTCCGCTCTGCCCGGAATGACCGAGGCCTACAGGGAGCATTCAGCGCAAGGCGGCGACGTCGACTGGTCGAACCGGGAGCAGGTCCTGGACTTCATGGTCAAGGACGCGCGAGCGATCGCCAGCACGCGCCATCCGTTCGACGAGGAGCGGACGCGCGCGATGATCGAGGCGGACTACGACCGCTCCGGCGGCCTCGCCAGCGCGACCAACCATTTCCTGCTCATGGGCGGCGGCCCGCAGCGCACGGTGCGGGACCTGACCGCGCCGCTGCTCGTCATCCACGGCACCGCCGATCCGCTCTTTCCGATCGAGCATGGCCAAGGGCTGGCAAAGGCGGTTCGCGGCGCAAGTCTGGTCAAGGTCGAAGGCGGCGGCCATGAACTGCACCGCAACGACTGGCCGCAGATCGTCGACGCCATCGTCGCGCATCATTAGGCGTGGAGGCTCCGGCTTGACTCAACATGTCTGCGATAATAGTTAAGTGATCACTTCAGTATTTCCCGAGCGCGAAAGAGAGCGAAAATGTCCCTGACGCTGCATTTCCATCCGCTGGCCTCGTTCTGCTGGAAGCCGCTGATCGCGTTCTACGAGAACGGCACGCCGTTCGAGCCGGTGATCGTCGACCTCGGCGACGAGGCTTCCCGCGCCGCCTTCCTGAAGGTGTCGCCGACCGGCAAGATGCCGGCGCTGCGTGACGACGCGCGGGACCGCACGGTGCTGGAATCCACCATCGTCGTCGAATATCTCGCCGCGCATTATCCGGGGCCGGTCGAGCTCGTTCCCGCCGATGTCGATCTCGCCCTCGAGGTCCGGCAGGCCGATCGCTTCTACGATTTCTACGTGCAGCATCCGATGCAGAAGATCGTCGGCGACAGGCTGCGGCCAAAGGATCAGACCGATCCGTTCGGGGTCGAGGAGGCCCGCGCGCAGCTGCGCAATTCCTACGCCATCGTCGAAGACGACATGCAGAGCAAGACCTGGGCGATGGGCGAGACCTTCACCATGGCCGACTGCGCCGCTTCGCCGGCGCTGTTCTACGCCAACAAGGTCGAGCCGTTCGGCGACAGGTTCCCGGCCGTGAAACACTATCACGATCGGCTTCTCGCACGCCCGTCCTTCGCCCGCGTGATCGAGGAAGCGCAGCCCTATTTCAAGTTCTTCCCCTACAACAACGGCTAACCGGCGGCCATGCTGCACGATCCCACCCAGCTCGACCTGATGTTCCAGGCGCTCGCCGACCCGGCCCGGCGCAGCATGGTGGAACGGCTGTCGCGCGGACCGGCATCGGTTAGCCAGTTGGCGGAACCGCTGGCGATGTCGCTTTCGGCCGTCGTCCAGCACCTCAACGTGCTCGAGGCGAGCGGCCTGGTCAGGACCGAGAAGCTTGGCCGGGTCCGAACCTGCCAGATCGAGCCGCAGGCGCTTCGGGCCGCCGAGCACTGGATCAACGAGCGGCGGCTCGCCTGGGAGCGCCGGCTCGACCGCCTCGGCGATTTCCTCGCTGAAACCAACGATGAAAGCTGAAGGGTCCCCCTCATGAGCGAACGATCCGTCGTCCATTCCACCTTCGTCATCGAGCGCGTCTATCCGGCGGCGCCGGAGAAGGTCTATTTCGCGCTGAGCGATCCGGCGGCCAAGAAGCGCTGGTTCGTCGATCCCGACAACCCGATGCCCAGCCGGCATGAGATGGATTTTCGCGTTGGCGGCAAGGAAGTGAATGCCGGCTGTCCCAGCGACGGGCAGATGCATTTCTACAACGCGGTCTATCAGGATATCGTGCCCAACCGGCGCATCGTCTACAGCTATGAGCTCCTGTTCGGCGAAACCCGGGTCTCGGTGTCGCTCGCGACGATCGAGCTCATCGCGCAGGGCAAGGGAACGCGACTTGTCCTGACGGAGCAGGGCGCCTTCTTCGACGGCATCGATACGCCGGCCACCCGCGAGCATGGCACCGGCGAATTGCTGGATGCGCTCGGGGCGGCCTTGGCGGCGAATTGAGTTCCGAGCTGCCGGCGCCGGTTGCGGCCTAGAGCGTTTCACCGTTTCACGGAAACGGCGAACCGCTCTATCTCTTTGTTTTGACGCAATTCCGGACGGAAAGTTACGGCGAAGACGCCGAACTTAACCGCTCACACTTTTCCTGGAATTGCTCTATGGCCCGATCAGCTTTTCGCGCCCTGCGGTTCCACCATCCTGAGCCGGGTTTTGGGTCCGTCGGCGTCGAGGATGACATAGCTTTCATCATTGCCGCCGACGAAACTCAATCCGGCGCTGGCGCTCGATGCGGCTATCTTGACCGATGGCTGGCCATCCTCGGTGATAAGACGGAACAGCACGGTCTCAGCTTGTCCGTCTTTCGCCGGCAGGATCGAAATGCTGGAGCGTACCCGCCCCTGGCCGTCAACGATCTGAAGCCCGCTGCCGCGCAGGATGCCTGGTTGGTCCTGTGCCCTTGCTGGCAGGACTTGCGTCAAGACTATGCCGGCAAGCAAAAGCAGATTGATCGCCGTCAAGGCGCCAAGAATCGTGTCGCGGCGCATCGGGTATCCTCCAAGAGCAATTTCGGGAAACCGCAGCGATTCTAGTCCACAATTGCGTCAAGCGGATATTGGAGCGGCTTCATCAGAGCGAGCCGCTCTACAAATCATTCGCCCGGCGCCGTTTCCCAGAACTGGTCGAGCCAGATGTTGAGCCTGAGGAAGCCGGCGCTGCTGACGGCATAGACGCGCCTTGTGCCTTCGGCCTTGGCGTTGACCAGGCCGGCGTCGAGCAGGACTTTGAGATGCTGGGAAACCGCAGGGCGCGAGACCGGCAAGCCGGCAGCCAATTCGTTCACCGTCTTCGGGCCGCGCCGGAGTTCTTCCAAGAGATAGCGCCGGTTGGGATCGGCTATCGCCACGAAGGCGTCAGAAAACATCATGCCTTTATTTGTGAGGCAAAGTCTTGCGAATCTCAACTATTGGTTTCAACCTTTCTGCGCGGATCGAGCCGGGTCGCCTCGGGCGTGACAGCGCGGTCCGCGGGTTGCGTCTTGAAGGCATCGCGGTTTTCGATCGGCACCGGCGCGCGGGCGCGGATACGCAGCAGCGTGTAGCCGGCGAGGCTGAGATGGGCGAGCGCGGTTGCCAGGAAAAGCCCTTCCGGCCGCACCGAGCCCATCAGCGCCGCGGCCAAAAGCGGGCCGATCATCGTGCCGAAGCCGTAGAGCAGGAGCAGGCCGCCGGAAATCTTGACGAAGTCCTCGGCGCGGGCGTGGTCGTTGGCATGCGCGACGGCGATCGAATAGAGCGTATAGGCGAAAGCGCCATAGGCGGCGGTTAGCGGGATAACGAAGACACCCGAACGCGGCGCGACCAGGAAGATCAGCACCGCGACCAGGGCCGCGCCGAAGGCCGCGCCGGCCAGGACGAAGCGGCGGTCGGTCGTATCCGACAGGCGTCCGGCCGGGAGCTGCATGGCGGCGCCGGCGACGACCACAAGGCTCATCATCAGCGCGATCTCGGCGGTCGATATGCCGATGCGCGCGCCGTAGACGGCGCCAAGCGTGCCCCAGGCGCCGTTGGCGATGCCGATCAGGAGGCAGGCCACCGCCGACACCGGCGAATTGGCGTAGAGGCCTTTGACGTCGAGCTTGACGTCCTGCAGGGGTTTGGGATGCGACTGCGTCGACACGGCGGTCGGAATGAGCGACAGGCAAAACAGGATGCCGGTGATCATGAACAGCGAGGCCGATCGCACATCGCCGCCGGCGACGATCATCTGGCCGCCCATGATCGAGGCATAGGTGACCATCATGTAGAGGCCGAAGACGGTGCCGCGGTTCTCGTTGGTGGCCTTCTCGTTCAGCCAGCTCTCGATCACCATGAAGGCGCCGGCCATGGTGAAGCCGGTGAAGGCGCGCAAAAGGATCCAGAAATATTCGTCGATGATGAGGCCGGTGAGTAGCGCGACGATCGCGCCCGACGCGGCGAAGGCGCCGAAGGCCCTGACATGGCCGGCGCGGCGCACGAGACGCGGCGCGAAGAAACACCCGGCGACGAAGCCGCCCGCCCAGGCCGTGCCCATCAGGCCGAGCGAAGCGGTCGAGAACCCTTCCACCTGGCCGCGCAGCGGGAGCAGCAGGCCGTGCAGGCCGGACGCCGCCAACAGGAAGGCCGTGCCGCGCAGCAGCGAGAGGATCGGTCGGTAGGTTGCAAACATCGCTTGATCCGGGTTCGAGACACAGGGTCTGAAGACAGATGTATTCGGGCTTTTCGGCGGCGAGCGAGCACGCCGAAGAATTTATCCGCGGCGGAACAGCGACTCGGCGGCGGATTTGGTGGCGCCCTTGGCGGTACGCTCGGCTTCCAGCCGGGCGATCTCGTCGCGCAGCAATGCGATGCGCTCGGATAATTCGTCCACGGAAAGCAGCGACAGGTCCTGGCCGATCTCGTGCGGGCGCTGCTTCTTCTTGGGTTCGTCGTCGAAGATCGCCATCCGTCGCTCCTCCCTTACTTGGCCATTTGCCTGATTTGACAATCAGCATACATAGAGCAATTCCAGGAAAAGTGCGTAGCGGTTTTCCGTCCGGAATAGCGTAAGAACAAAGAGTTGGGGCGCCGATGCAAACTGCCGGCGATAGACCGGCATGTTGGGAGAACACGACATCATGGCAAACGGACAGAAGCTGCCGGCGAAGATGACGGCCATCGCTATCTCGCAACCCGGCGGCCCAAGGGTACTGAAGCCGGAAACGCGCGACGTTCCCGTCCCCGGTCCTGGCGAATTGCTGATCCGGGTGCACGCCGCCGGCGTCAACCGGCCGGACGTCCAGCAGCGCAAGGGCGCCTATCCGCCGCCGCCCGGCGCGTCCGACCTGCCCGGCCTGGAAGTCTCGGGCGAGGTCGCCGCGCTCGGCGGCGAGATATCGCGCTGGCGCATCGGCGACCGGGTCTGCGCGCTGACGCCAGGCGGCGGCTACGCCGAATATGTCAAGGTTCATGAGGGCAGCGTGCTGCCGTTGCCGGCGGGTTTCACGCATACGGAAGCCGCGGCGGTTCCGGAGAACTACTTCACCGTCTGGCACAACGTGTTCGAGCGCGGCGGGCTGAAGAAGGGCGAGACGCTGCTTGTCCATGGCGGCTCGTCCGGCATCGGCACCACCGCCATCCAGCTTGCCTCGGCCTTCGGCGCCACTGTGATCACCACAGCCGGCAGCAAGGAGAAATGCGACGCCTGCCTCAAGCTCGGCGCCGACCGGGCGGTCAACTATCGCGAGGAGGATTTCGTCGCCGCGGTGAAGGATGCGACCGGCGGCAAAGGCGCCGACGTCATCCTCGACATGGTCGGCGGCGACTATGTCGCGCGCAACTACGAAGCCGCGGCCGTCGAGGGGCGCATCGTCCAGATCGCCGTGCAGGCCGGCGCTGTCGCAAGCACCAATTTCGCAACGCTCATGGTCAAGCGCCTGACCCACACCGGCTCGACACTGAGGCCGCGCACCGTCGAGTTCAAGGCGGCGATCGCCGCGGCGCTCGAGGCCCAGGTGTGGCCGCTGCTCGGCACGCGCAAGGTTGCCCCCGTTATGGACATGATCTTTCCGCTGACCGAAGCCTGGCGGGCGCATGAGCGGATGGAAGAGGGCGAGCATATCGGCAAGATCGTCCTCGACGTAGGCTAGGATGGGTCGATATCCAGGTGAGGCCTGCCTGCAAATGCTGGCCTTCTGCGCTTCCGGTGCTCACGTATTTTTTGGTTGCCGCATATCCTTGTCGGAAAACCGGAACCCACTTTTCCGGGACATGCGGAAGTACGCTCCGCTCCGGTTTTCGAAGCCCACCGTTTTCGACTCGGCCTGACCTGAATGTCGACCCATCCTGGGGTTGGCGCGTGTCCCCCATTCCAAGCTGAACGAAGGCTTAATGGTGCAATGCACAAAACGCATTGCGGCCATGCAAAAGCGTCCGTTCATTTCTTGAGCAAGCATGCCTATTTACGCGGCATCAAACGATTTGACCAAACGACTGGAGAACCAAAATGAACCCCATCAGTGCTTTCCGTAAGTGGCGCATGTACAACGAGACCGTGCGTGAATTGAACAAGCTCAATGCCCGCCAGCTGAGCGACCTCGGCATCAACCGTGCCGACATCGAGCGTATCGCCCGCCAGGCGGTGTAATCAGACCCGGCCCGACCGCAAGGCCGGGCTGCGACATGCAAGCCAGAGCCGTCGAGACGCTTGCTTTGTTTCCGGTTCCGAGCCCGCTGGACCTCGTCCAGCGGGTTTTGTCTTTTTAAGGTCTAAAAGCGCACCGCGCTGAAACGGATTCAGGCGACGCGCTTTAAGTCTTTGTTTTGATGCATGTCGTCCCGCCAAAACCGCTGCGCACTTTTGGGCGACATGCATTAAAAGCGCACCGCGCCCGGGTGACGTGCTGCGATCGACCGCTTTCCCAAAAACATTGCGAAAACTCCAGGGAGCGTTTATACAGGCCGCGAATTTCCCATTTTGGTGGCTCTAAACCACCGCCCGCGCGGGAACGCGGGCGAACGAGAAGGATTTTTGATATGGCCAATTCGCTGCTGATGCCCAAGGCGACCGCCGTCTGGCTGGTCGACAACACCGCGCTCTCCTTCGAGCAGATCGCGCAGTTCTGCGGGCTGCATCCGCTCGAGGTCAAGGCGATCGCCGACGGCGAGTCGGCGCAGGGCATCAAGGGCATGGACCCGATCATCACCGGCCAGCTGACGCGCGACGAGATCGCTCGCGGCGAGAAGGACATCAACTACCGGCTGAAGCTGTCGGAGCCGAAGGTGCGGGTGCCGGAATCGAAGCGCAAGGGCCCGCGCTACACGCCGCTGTCGAAGCGCCAGGACCGGCCGAACGCCATCCTGTGGCTGGTGCGCAACCATCCCGAGCTCAAGGACGCGCAGATCTCGCGTCTTGTCGGCACCACCAAGTCGACGATCGAGCAGATCCGCGAGCGCAAGCACTGGAATTCGGCCAATCTGCAGCCGATGGATCCGGTGACGCTCGGCCTCACCTCGCAGATCGACCTCGACCTCGAAGTCAACCGCGCCTCGCGCGGCCGCGAGCCGGCGCAGCCGGTCGGCGACACGCTGCTGCCCGCCGCGCTCACCGAACGGCTGGTGCCGGCGCCGGAGAAGCCGAAGGACGAGGATCAGGAGCTCGACGCCAACGCCGTCTTCGCCAAGCTCTCGGCGCTCAAGTCGAAGGACAAGGACGAGGACGACGACCAGGAGTAAGCGCCCGGCGCGACCAACAAAAAAGCCCGCTTCGAGGCGGGCTTTTTTGTCGGACAATGGCTTGGGAGGAAGTCACGTCCGCGCGGCGCGGTCGGGCGCCATGCCGTAATCCTCGCTGCGCTCGACGGCGCGGTAGAAATCGGCGAGCTGCTTGCCGCGCTCCGGCTTGAAGATGCGGCCGGCGATGACGACCGAGGCGATGCGGTCGATGCGGAAGGCGCGAAAATCGTCGCGCATCTCGCACCAGGCGACGAGGGTCCAGACCTTGCCCCAGAACCACAGGCCGAGCGGCCTGATGTCGCGCGCGGTGCCGCGGCCGGCCTCGTCGGAATAGTCGATCGTCAGCACCTGGCGTTTCTCGACGGCACGCTCGATCAAGTCGATGGCCTCGCGCGCGGCGTCGCTCACCACCCACATCGGCGTGTGGATCTCGGTGCGGGCGATGCGGTCTTTCTCGGTGTCGGGCAGCACGGCGCCGATCTTGACCAGCGCCTCGTCGGCGGCCCTCGCCATAGCGGCGCCGCCAAAGGCGCGCACCATGCGGGCGCCGGCAACCAGCGCCACGATCTCGTCACGCGTGAACATCAGCGGCGGAAGGTCGAACCCCTCCCTCATCATGTAGCCGACGCCCGCTTCGCCGTCGATCGGCACGCCGGTCGACTGCAGGTCGGCAATGTCGCGGTAAATGGTGCGCTCGGAAACCTCTAGCCACGCGCCGAGCTTCTGCGCGGTGACCAGCCGGCCGCCCCGCAAATGCTGCACGATCTGGAAAAGCCTGTCTGCGCGGCGCATCTGTTTCTCCCCCGGGGTTTATGGCTTCAGCCCTTCGCGCTTGCGCTGCGCGGCGACGAATTTCGCACCAAAGGACAATCTGCCCGTGGTCGGCGTCTCGGCATCCAGCACGCGCCAGAACGGCGCGACGTCGCTCAGCGCCATGCCGCGCTCGATATCCTCGTGGGCGGCCTCGGCAACGGTGCGCAGATGATAGCCGATCGTCACCGGACACGTCACTTCGGCGCCGTGCTCGACGGCTAGGGCGGTGCGCAGCGCGCGCACATCCATCTCCACCCCTTCGGGAATCGAGCGGATGAAGTCGTCGACCTGGCGCGCGGTCGGCACCAGCATCGACTGGCCTTCAACGACATCGCCGACCGTGCGCGGCGACGGCTTGATGCCGTTGATGCCTGGCGTGTTCAGCCTGTCGTTCCAGCTTTTCACCATACGCGGACTACTCCGGATCGTCGGATCATGTTCGTTGTTGTCAGGATCGAAGCTGCTCCAATTACCGCATTCCTCCTGACAACATACTGTCAGGAGGAATGCGGCGACGCTACCGGCAAACAAAAGCTTCTTTCTCTGAACTCAACATCACTGGCTGCCATTACATCTGGGCGCCGTGCCGCCATAATCCAAGTCGCGGCGGGAAAATTTCAGTTTTCGCGCACGCGGCCGGTGTAAAGGTCCGGCCAGCCGATGTCCTTGCGGATGTCCGCCGGCAAGGTGTTCAGGAAACGCTGGGTGCGGATCTCGTTGCGCACGGTGCGGATCCTGCCGACATAATGCTGCACGCTGCGCAGAATTGTAAAACCGTTCATTGACCTCACTCCTCTCTTTTGACGAGAGGAGTATCTCACACCCCTCCTGACAGCAGTCTGTCAGGAGGTTGGCAGGGTATCGAAGAAGGCGGTGCGGCGCCCTTCGAAGGGTTCAAATGCCCCCGATTTCTGTCGGGAATGTTGCGCCCCAAGGGTGCCTTAAGAACGGCTTTGACAGTCGCCATCGTTGCTGGTCAAAGGCGGCATGACGAAACTGCTCGCCCTTGTCATCATCGGCATCATGCTGATCCAGGTCATCAAGCCGCTGGGATGGCCGGGGCTGAAGCGGCGCGGCGATTTCTGGAAGCTGGCGCTGCTGGCCATGGCCGCAATCTCGCTTGCCGCCATACTCGGACATTGGACCTAAGCTGGGCTGCTTGCTTAATCGCCCAACACGAAATCCAGCAGATGCTCCGCCCAGGCGCGGTAACCTGCTTCCGAGGCGTGGAACCCATCGGAAGCGAAGCCGGCCTCGGGATTGGTGATCGGCAGGCGCGCGGCGGCAATGGCGCCGCGCTCGTTGCAGAGCCGCACGCCCATGCCGTTCATCTCCGCGGCGCGGATTTCGAGGATTTTGCCGAGCAATCTCGGCATGGCCGGCGCACGGGTGAATTCCAGCACCGGCGACCACACCACGCGCGCTTCCGGCCATTTGGCGCGCAGCGCGTAGAGCAGGCCGCCGAACTCCTTCTTGAAGCGCGGCGCGGAATGAAAATTCTTGGTGTCGTTGGTGCCGATGGCGAGCACGATATGCGTCCACGGATCGGCCGACAGGTTTGGCAGGACGAAGTCTCGGATCTGGCCGGAGGTCGCCGAATTGAAGCCGGCGGCGCGCCAGCGCACGGCGCTGCCGGTGCGCTCGGCGATCAGGCCGGCAAGCTGCGCGGCAAGCCCATATTCGGATTGCTCGATGCCGACCGATGCGGCGGAAGAGTCGCCCAGGACCAGCAATGCGATGGCCGGCGCCTGCCCCGGTGTTTCGTGCAGCACCGGGCCTCGCGCCGGCAGCATGCGCGTGGTGCGCCGGCGCACGCCGAGGCCCTGCCAGACATAGACCGGGAAGGCGAACCAGGTGAGAAGAGCAAGCAGGCGCTGCATGGCGGTTCCGTTGCCGTGACCCGCAAGCCATTAGCGCATGTTTCGTCCGAGGTGAACGAGGCCGATTACTCGCAGCAGTCCGGTTGCTCTCCACTTTTGTCCTGGTATTCGTCGTGCAGGCGCACCCAGTCCATCAGGTTGTGATATGGACCGGCCTCGTCGCGGCCCTTCGGGGTCATGTCGAGGTAATGATAGGCGCCGATCAGCGCGTCGCCGCCGCGGGCGCGCGACATGAAGGTGAGGAAGATGTCGCCGCACTCGTTGCGATAGAAGATGCTGGTGCCGGGCAGGTCCTTCGACCGCAACGAACGCTTCTCGAAATTGTAGGTGGTCTCGCCTGCAGCGATCTGCTTGTCGGTGAAGGAAACCTGCAGATCGAAGTTGAAATCGGATGCATAGGACGACACCCAGCCGAACTTCCAGCCCATGCGCTGCTTGTAAGGCAGGATCTCGGCCAGCGGCGCGCGTGCGACGACGACCAGCGACACGTCATGATGCTTCAGATGCTGGTTGGCGCCGTCGATATGGTCGGCAAGGAACGAGCAGCCCTGGCAACGGTGGTCGCAACCCGGAGCCATCATGAAATGATAGACGATGAGCTGGCTCTTGCCGGCGAACAGGTCGCCAAGGCGCCTCGGTCCCGCTTCGCTTTCGAAGACGTAGTCCTTGCGCAGCTTGAACCAGGGCAACTGCCGCCGTTCGGCGGCGATAACTTCGCGGAGCTTTGTCAGTTCCTTCTCGCGCTCAAGGTGCTTTCTGTGCGCCTCGAACCAGTCTTCGCGCGAAACCACGGCATTGCGTTGCATGACCATCTCCTGTCCTCTCCTGCCAAGGACGTTCGACATCGGCTCAACCCGACACAGCAGCCGCTGTTTCGCTGCATCAGGTAGGAATGCGGCGCACAAAAAACAAAACCCGGGCTGGTGGCCCGGGTTTTCGGTACACGAAAGAGAGTAGCGTCAGGCGGCCTTTTCCAGCGCCGGCTGCCATTTTCCAAGCGCCGCCAGATGGTTCATATGGGCGCGGTGGGTGAAGGCTGCCTGGCCGGCGGCGACGTTCGAGGCCTTGCCGCTCCATGCCTTCTGCGGCGCGGCCTGCAGCGCGCGGCCGTAGGAGAAGGTCAGCTTCCACGGGTGCGGGCCGATGGCATTGATGGCGTTGAGGTTGGCCGTCGCCTCCTCGTCCTCCTGGCCGCCGGAGAGGAAGGCGATGCCCGGCACCGCCGCCGGGACCACTTCGCGGAACAGCTTTATCGTCTTCTCGGCGATTTCCTCGGGGCTGTCGGTCCTGCCGGACTTCTTGCCGGAGATGACCATGTTCGGCTTCAGGATCGAGCCCTCCAGCACGACGCGCGCCGCATAGAGCTCGTCATAGAGCTTGACCAGCGTCGCCTTCGAAACGTCGTAGCAGACATCGATGGAATGCGCGCCGTCCATCAGCACTTCCGGCTCGACGATCGGCACGATGCCGGCTTCCTGGCAAAGCGCGGCATAGCGGGCCAACGCATGGGTGTTCGAGGCGGTCGAATTGGCCGACGGCACGCCCCTGGCGGTGTCGATGTCGATCACCGCGCGCCATTTGGCGAAGCGGGCGCCAAGCTTGTAGTAGTCGGCGAGCCGCTCGCGCAGCCCATCCAGGCCCTCGGTGATGGTGTCGCCGGGAAAGCCCGCGAGAGGCTTGGCGCCGGCGTCGACCTTGATGCCCGGGATGGCGCCGGCCGCCTTGATGATGTCGACCAGCGGCGTGCCGTCGGCGGCGTTCTGGCGGATGGTCTCGTCATAGAGGATGACGCCGGAGATGTATTTTGTCATCGCTTCCTTGGAGCGGAACATCATCTCGCGATAGTCGCGCCGGTTGTCGGCGGTCGATTCGACGCCGATGACGTCGAAGCGTTTCTTGATGGTGCCGGAGCTCTCATCGGCGGCCAGCAGGCCCTTGCCATCGGCCACGATGGCAGCGGCAATGTCTTCGAGACGTTCGCTCATGGGTGCTCTCCTATGGTGCGTTTGTTCCGCGCTAGCAGAACATTACTGCCAAAGGAATGACCCCGGAAAGCGTGAATCGATTGAAAGTCCCGGGCGCTTTTACCGCTCCCGGACTGTTTACCGCTTGAGCACCTCGACGCCGGGCAGCGGCTTGCCTTCCATCCATTCGAGGAAGGCGCCGCCGGCGGTCGAGACATAGGTAAAGTCGTCGGCGACGCCGGCATGGTTGAGCGCCGCCACCGTGTCGCCGCCGCCGGCGACCGACACCAGCTTGCCTGCCTTGGTGCGGGCCGCCGCATGCTTGGCCGCCGCTACCGTGGCGCGGTCGAAGGGCTCGATCTCGAAAGCGCCAAGCGGGCCGTTCCAGACCAAGGTGGCGGCGCGGTCGATCCAGTCGTTGACGCTCTGCACGGTCTTTGCGCCGACATCGAGGATCATGCCATCGGCCGGCACGTCCGAGATGGCGACGGTCTCGCTGGGCGCACCCGCCTTGAATTCCCTGGCTATCACGCCGTCGGCGGGCAGGATGATGGCGCAGCCGGCTTCGGCCGCCTCGATCATGATCTGCTTGGCGGTGCCGGCAAGATCATGCTCGCAGAGCGACTTGCCGACGTCGGTGCCGCGCGCTGCCAGGAACGTGTTGGCCATGCCGCCGCCGATCACCAGCGCGTCGACCTTCTTCACCAGATTCATCAACAGGTCGATCTTGCTCGAGACCTTGGCGCCGCCGACGATGGCGACCACCGGCCGAACCGGATTGCCGAGACCCTTTTCCAGCGCGTCGAGCTCCGCCTGCATGGTGCGGCCCGCATAGGCCGGCAAATGACGGGCCAGGCCCTCGGTCGAGGCATGCGCCCGATGCGCGGCGGAAAAGGCGTCGTTGACATAGATGTCGCCATTGGCGGCGAGCTTTTCGGTGAAGGCCGGCTCGTTCTTCTCCTCGGCCTTGTAGAAGCGGGTGTTTTCGAACAGCAGCACGTCGCCGTCCTTCATGGCGGCGACGGCATCCGCGGCCTTTTCGCCGACGCAGTCGGCGGCGAAGCCGACCGGGCGGCCGAGAACTTCAGCCGTGGCCCTGGCGATCGGCTCCAGCGAGAATTCTGCCGATGGGCCGTCCTTGGGGCGGCCGAAATGCGCCAGCAGAATGACCTTGGCGCCCTTTTTCGAGAGCTCCGCGATGGTCGGCGCGACGCGCTCGATGCGGGTGGCGTCAGTCACCTTGCCGTCGGCGACGGGAACGTTGAGGTCGACGCGCACGAGCACGCGCTTGCCGCTGACGGCGCCGATATCATCGAGTGTCTTGAAGCCGGCCATTGTCGTTCCTTTTTAGTGAAAACGCGGGGACCATACCCGGCGCGAAAGACGATGCAAGCACCGCGTTGACGGCGCGCGCGCAAAAATGATGTCGGCGTGAGACATCAGCCTTCGCCGGTTGCCTTCTGCCCGTCCGGTCCGGGAGCCACGGTGTCGATCGGCACGTCTCCTGCCGCCTGTTGTTCCGCCGGCCTGCGCCAGTTGCGGATGAGGGCGGCCAGGCGGTCGCCGATCTCGCCGGCGCTCATGAAGACCGGCACACGCGCCACCGGCGCGGTCGGCTCGAAGGACAGGCCGAGGCCGGTGATCCTGCCTTTTTCGTCGACATCGCGCACGATCAGCTCGATCGGGCCGATCACCACGCGGTCGGCGTATTCGGGGCGGCCGCCGAGCCGATCCGAAACCATCGCGGCAACACTGAGCTTCTGTTCCGCCTCGGTCAGGCCTGGCCCGTAGGCCGCTTCCAGCTCCGCGGCGGAGCGGGCGGGATCGACGGCAAAGGCGCCGAAGAAGTCGGCATCCTCCGGATCGACCACGGCGCGGCTGGCGAAAAGCTTGTCGAGCAGGCGCGGGTAGCGGTCCGGCACGAAGATGTAGACCTGATCGCCGGCGGCGAGCCGGCCCATGTCCTGGAAGCGCATCGAGCGCCCGTCGCGCAGCACCAGCGAGGGCCGCGCCCAGCGCGGGATGCGCTCGCCGCGCGCCACCGGGCTGCCGGGCGCGACGCGATAGGCAAGCAGCTCGTGATGGGCCGAGCCCGGCAATTCGAGCTCCACCTTGTCCAGCGGCCCGAGACGGGCCGGCACGATCAGGCCAAGGCGCCGCGCCAGCGGGCCGACGGTCCAGCCCTGCACCACCAGCGACACCAGCACGATGATGAAGGCGGCGTTGAAGATCAGGCGGCCATGCTCGAGCCCACCGAGCAGCGGCGTGATGGCGAGCAGGATCGAGACCGCGCCGCGCAGGCCGACCCAGGAGACGAAGGCGACCTCGGGACGCGGCAGGCGAAACGGGATCAGGCAGAGCCAGACGGCCAGAGGCCGGGCGACGAAGATCAGGAACAGGCCAAGCAGGATCGCCGGCAGCAGGATCGCCGGAAATTGCGAGGGCGTGGCGAACAGGCCGAGGATCAGGAACATGATGATCTGCGCCAGCCACGACATGCCGTCCTGGAAGCGCTTCAGGATGGTGACGGCGCGGATGTCGGAATTGCCGGCGATCAGCCCGGCAAGATAGACGGCGAGGAAGCCCGAGCCGCCGATGGCGCCGGCCGCCGCGAACACCATCAGCGACAGCGTCAGCACGAAGATCGGCAACAGGCCGTGGTCGAGATTCAGCCGCTCGACAAGGCGCACGATGCCAAAGCCGCCGAGCACGCCGACGACGGCGCCGAGTCCCATATTGGCGAGGAAGCCGAGCAAAAGGTTGGTTGCCAGCACATTGGCTTCCGGGTTGGCATGCGCGGCGATGATCTCGACCAGGGTGATGGTGAGGAAGATGGCGATCGGGTCATTGGTGCCGGATTCCACTTCGAGCGTCGCGCGAACGCGCTCGCGCAGATGGATCTCGCCGGCGCGCAGCAGGAAGAACACGGCGGCCGCGTCGGTGGAGGCGACGGCGGCGCCAAGCAGGGAGGACTCCAGCCAGCTGAGCTTGAGGAAATAGGAAGCGGCGACGCTGAAGATGCCGGTGGTCAGGATGACGCCGATCGTGGCCAGCGACAGCGCCGGCCCGGCCGCTTGCCTGAGCGCGTTGAGCGGCGTGCCGAAACCGGAATCGAACAGGATGATGGCCAAGGCCAGCGAGCCGGCAAAATAAGCAAGGCGGGCATTGTCGAATTCGATGCCGAGGCCATCGACGCCGGTGGCAAGCCCGATGCAGAGGAAGAGCAGCAGCAAGGGAGCGCCGAAGCGGAAGGCGATCAAGCTCGAAAACGCGGCGGCGACAATGAGCGTCGTGCCGACCAGCGTCACGAGATAGATCGCATGCTCCATCCGTTATTGCCCCTCCAGAATCCCCACTGTTTCCCGCTTTACCAGAGAGTGGGGCGAAGACATGACCAGTGCAAGGCGACAGCGTGGTTTTTTGGGTTCTGGCGATATCAGAAAAATGGAGGAGCCGCTTTTGCGTCGTCATCCACGGGCTTCACCCTAGAATGATGAAGCGACTGGTGTTGCGGCTAATCTCAATGGTGCACGGCCGAGACTAAACGAAAAACGCCCGGCCGAAGCCGGGCGTTTCACACGATCAAAAGGAACTGTGGGATCAGGCGATGGTCTTGCCGAAGGCGACGGCGGTGTCGCTCATGCGGTTCGAGAAGCCCCATTCGTTGTCGTACCAGGACAAGACCGAGACGAAATTGCCGTCCATGACCTTAGTCTGGTCGAGGGCGACGATCGAGGAATGCGGATCGTGGTTGAAGTCGATCGAGACGTTCGGGTGATGGGTGACCGACAGCACGCCCTTCAGCTTGCCCTTGGAGGCGGCGATGACCGCTTCGTTGATCTCCTGCGCGGTGGTCGAGCGCTTGGCGATGAACTTGAAGTCGACGACCGAGACGTTCGGGGTCGGCACGCGGATCGAAATGCCGTCGAGCTTGCCCTTGAGCTCGGGCAGCACGAGGCCGATCGCCTTGGCGGCACCCGTCGAGGTCGGGATCTGCGACAGCGCCGCGGCGCGGGCGCGGTAGAGATCCTTGTGCATGGTGTCCAGCGTCGGCTGGTCGCCGGTATAGGAGTGGATCGTCGTCATCATGCCCTTCTCGATGCCGACAGTCTCGTGCAGCACGGCCGCCAGCGGCGCCAGGCAGTTGGTGGTGCAGGACGCGTTCGAGATGACGATGTGGTCCTTGGTCAGCTTGTCGTGATTGATGCCGTAGACGACGGTCAAGTCAGCGCCTTCGGCCGGGGCCGAGACGATGACGCGCTTGGCGCCAGCGGTCAGATGCGCGGCGGCCTTGTCGCGGGCAGTGAAGATGCCGGTGCATTCGAGCGCGATGTCGATGCCCAGCTCCTTCCACGGCAGCTGGGTCGGATCCTTGATCGCGGTGACCTTGAACTTCTCCTTGCCGACGGAGATCTGGTCGCCGTCGACGGTCACCTCATGCGGGAAGCGGCCATGCACGCTGTCGTAGCGCAAGAGGTGCGCGTTGGTCTCGACCGGGCCGAGGTCGTTGACGGCGACGACCTGGATGTCCTTGCGGCCGGATTCGTGGATGGCGCGCAGGATGTTGCGGCCGATGCGGCCAAATCCGTTGATGGCAACTCTGACGGTCATTGTTCTCTCCCTTGGGGCTGGAAAGCGGATGGGTCCGCAGTTTCATAACGGCGGAAGGCGCAAGAATCCAGCCGCAGAAGGTCGCATCTAAATCGATTAGGTTGATCCAGCCCGGCAAGACCGTCAATCGGCGTTGCCGGGCCCGGGCCAATTCCTATTTGCCGTGCAGACGGGCTTCGACCGCTTTGGCCGCGGCGTCGGCGGTGATGCCGAAATGCGGATAGAGCTGCTCGATCGTGCCGGAGGCGCCGAAGCCGTGCATGCCGACGAAGATGCCGTCGGTGCCGATCAGGTGGTCCCAGCCCTGGCGGATGCCGGCTTCGATCGCGACCTTCACCTTGGCGTTGCCGATCGTCTTCTTGCGGTAATCCTCGTTCTGCTGGTCGAACAGCTCGAAGCACGGCACCGAGACGACGCGGGTCGGATGGCCGTGCTTTTCGAGCAGGTCGCGCGCGCCGAGGGCGATCTCGACCTCGGAGCCGGTGGCGAAGATCGTCACCACGGCCTCGCCGCTGGCGGCGGCCAGCTCGTAGGCGCCCTGGCTGGAGAGGTTCTTCGCCGAATGCTCGGTGCGCAAGGTCGGCAGGTTCTGGCGGGTCAGCGCCAGCGTCGAGGGCGTCTTTTCGGATTCGAGCGCGATCTGCCAGCATTCGGCAGTTTCGACCGCGTCGGCCGGCCGGAAGACGTTATGGTTCGGGATGGCGCGAAGCGCGGCCAGATGCTCGACCGGCTGGTGGGTCGGGCCGTCCTCGCCGAGGCCGATCGAATCATGCGTCATGACGAAGATCGAGCGGATGCCCATCAGCGAGGCAAGGCGCATCGAGGGGCGGGCATAGTCGGAGAAGCACAGGAAGGTGCCGCCATAGGCGATCAGGCCGCCATGCAGCGTCAGCCCGTTGATCGCCGCCGCCATGCCGTGCTCGCGAATGCCATAGTGGACATAGCGCTGGCCGTAATCGTCGGGCGTGATGTTCTTGGTCTGGCTGGTCTTGGTGTTGTTGGAGCCGGTCAAGTCGGCCGAGCCGCCGATGGTTTCGGGAACCGCGCCGTTGATGACTTCCAACGCCATTTCCGAGGATTTGCGGGTGGCGACCTTCGGCTTGTCGGCCGAGAGCTTCTTCTTGTAGTCGGCGATGACGGCGTCGAAGTTCGACGGCAGCTTGCCCGCAAGGCGGCGCTCGAACTCGGCCTTCAGCTTCGGCTCGGCCTTGGCCAGACGGCCTTCCCAGTCGGCGCGCGGCTTGGCGCCGCCTTTGCCGATGGCACGCCAGGCGTCGAGGATGTCGGCGGGAATCTCGAAGGGCGGCGACTCCCAGTTGAAGAATTTGCGCACACCGGCGATTTCGTCGGCACCCAATGGCGAGCCATGCGCCTTGTTGGTGCCGGCCTTGGTCGGGGCGCCGAAGCCGATGGTGGTCTTGCAGGCGATCATCGTCGGCTTGTCGGAATGGCGCGCCGCCTCGATGGCGTAGGCGATCGCTTCCGGATCGGTGCCGTCGATGTGGCTGGCGTTCCAGCCCGAGGCCTGGAAGCGGGCGACCTGGTCGGTGTTGTCGGCCAGCGAAACGGGGCCGTCGATCGAGATGTTGTTGTTGTCCCAGAAGACGATCAGCTTGTTGAGCTTCAGATGCCCGGCCAGCGCGATGGCTTCCTGGGAAACGCCCTCCATCAGGCAGCCGTCGCCGCACAGCACATAGGTGTAGTGGCTGACGAGATCGTTGCCGAAGGCGGCGTTCATGATGCGCTCGCCGAGCGCGAAGCCGACCGAATTGGCCAAGCCCTGGCCGAGCGGACCGGTGGTGGTCTCGATGCCGGCGGCATGGCCGTACTCGGGATGGCCGGCGGTCTTGGAGCCGAGCTGGCGGAAATTCTTGATCTGGTCGATCGTCATGTCCTCATAGCCGGTGAGGTAGAGGAGCGAATAGAGCAGCATCGAGCCGTGGCCGGCCGACAGGATGAAGCGGTCGCGGTCGGCCCAGTGCGGCGCCTTGGCGTCGAATTTCAGGAAACGGCTGAACAGCACAGTGGCGATGTCGGCGCAGCCCATCGGCAGGCCTGGATGACCGGAGTTCGCCTTCTCGACGGCATCCATGGAAAGAAAACGGATCGCATTGGCCATCCGGTCATGTTGTTCGCGCGAGCTCATGCTTCCTCCGGGAACGGGTTGGGCTTGGGAGAACCCTAGGGAAAGGGTGCGCGACACATAGCAGGCACGGCCTTTTAGTCAACAAATCGGGACGGATTTTGCCGGGCTTGTGATGGCATCGAGCGCCCTACATTAGCGATAGCGGGGGACAGTCGCGAGAGCTTTGTTGACGCGCCCTTCACCCGGCGCCTAATCTTTCCGAGGTAACGCGTTCTGAATGCGCGCGATTCGGTGATGGGCAGGGCATAGGACGAGGCCATGACCGGGGAAACGACCCTCAAGGAAGTCATCGCCAGGCTGGGCAAGGCCATGGAAGGGCTGGAAAACGCCGTGGCGGCGAAGCTCGAGCATGAGCGCGATTATTCGGAAGCCGAGGCCGAGGTGCAGCGCATGAACGCCGACCGTTCGCGCCTGGCGCAGGAGCTCGACAATTCCGAATCGCGCGCCGAGCGTCTCGAAGACGCCAACAAGGAAGTGTCGCGGCGGCTGGTGACCGCCATGGAAACCATCCGCGCGGTTCTGGACAGGTAAGGCAATGGCACAGGTCACCGTTTCCATCGATGGCAAGCAGTACCGCATGGCCTGCGACGAGGGCCAGGAAGAGCACCTGATCGACCTTGCCGAGCGCTTCGACCGCTATGTCTCGCATCTGAAGGATTCGTTCGGCGAGATCGGCGACCAGAGGCTCACCGTCATGGCCGGCATCATGGTGATGGACGAGCTTTCGGAGCTCATCAAGCGCGTCAAGGGCATGGAGAGCGAGGTGCTGACCTTGCGCAAGACGCGCGACGAGGCGCTGACCAAGGCCGACAAGAGCGACAGCGTGCTCACCACCGCGCTCGGCGCGCTTGCGCAGCGCATGGAAGATCTCACGGCGACGCTGGCGATAAAGAAGGCCTGAGCGTCTCTGCCTCTCGCAAGTGGAAAATCCTGCCGCGGATTGCCGGCGCTCGCGAAAAAAAATCGCCTGCAGCGGCCTCGGCTACGGCTCCCCGCGTTTGACCGATACGGGGATGGTGCTAGCTTAGAACGCGTGCCGGCCGCGCCGGCCACCGTTTCATAAAAAAGGGTAGGGATAGGTCATGAGTCTTCGTATCAACGATGTCGCGCCGGATTTCACGGCCGAGACCACGCAGGGCACCATCAAGTTCCACGACTGGATCGGCGACGGCTGGGCGGTGCTGTTCAGCCATCCGAAGAATTTCACCCCGGTCTGCACCACCGAGCTCGGCACCATGGCCGGCCTGGAAGGCGATTTCAAAAAGCGCAACGTCAAGATCATCGGCATCTCGGTCGATCCGGTGTCGAGCCACGACAAGTGGCAGGCCGATATCAAGACCGCCACCGGCCACACGGTGAGCTATCCGCTGATCGGCGACAAAGATCTCCATGTCGCAAAGCTCTATGAGATGCTGCCAGGCGGCGCCGGCGAGAGCTCGGAGGGCCGCACGCCGGCCGACAACGCCACCGTGCGTTCGGTCTATGTCATCGGCCCCGACAAGAAGATCAAGCTGGTGCTGACCTATCCGATGACCACGGGCCGCAACTTCGACGAGATCCTGCGCGTCATCGATTCCATCCAGCTGACCGCCAAGCACCAGGTGGCGACGCCGGCCAACTGGAAGCAAGGCGACGACGTCATCATCACCGCCGCCGTCTCCAACGAGGACGCGATCAAGCGCTTCGGGGCGTACGAGACGGTGCTGCCTTATCTCAGGAAGACCAAGCAGCCCTCGGCCTAGGGCGAGCCGATATTCAGGTGATGCCCGTCTGCAAACGGCGGGTTTCTGCGCTTCCGGTGCTCACGTACTTAAGTACGCTCCGCTCCGGTTCTCGAAACCCACCATTTTCGACTCGGCCTAGCCTGAATCTCAGCACGCCCTAACCGGGAGCCAAATTCGAAGAAAACAACAAAAAAGGCGGCGCCGGAGCGCCGCCTTTTGATTTCTGCCTTGAGCCGGTTAAGCCGCCGGCTGCGCTTCGATGGTGCGCAGCGCCTGCATCTGGCGCTTGGCGGCGGCCTTGACCGCGTCCTGCACCTTCTCGAAGGCGCGCACCTCGATCTGGCGCACGCGCTCGCGGCTGATGTCGAACTCGGCCGACAGCTCTTCCAGCGTCAGCGGCTCTTCGGCCAGACGACGGGCCTCGAAGATGCGCCGTTCGCGATCGTTGAGCACCGACAACGCGCCAGACAGCATGCCGCGCCGATTCTCCAGCTCGTCCTGCTCGATCAGCATCTCTTCCTGGCTTTCGTGGTCGTCGACCAGCCAGTCCTGCCATTCGCCGGACTCGCCTTCGCTCGCCCGGATGGGGGCGTTGAGCGAAGCGTCGCCCGACAGGCGGCGGTTCATCGACACCACTTCGGCCTCGGAAACGTTGAGGCGCGTGGCAATCTCGGCGATCTGGTCGGGCTTCAAGTCGCCATCGTCGAGCGCCTGGATCTTGCCCTTCACCTTGCGCAGGTTGAAGAACAGACGCTTCTGGTTGGCGGTGGTGCCCATCTTGACCAGGCTCCACGAGCGCAGGATGTATTCCTGGATCGAGGCCTTGATCCACCACATGGCATATGTGGCAAGCCGGAAACCACGCTCCGGTTCGAATTTCTTCACGGCCTGCATGAGGCCGACATTGCCTTCCGAAATCACCTCGCCGATCGGCAGGCCGTAGCCGCGATAGCCCATGGCGATCTTGGCGACGAGCCTCAGGTGGCTGGTGACGAGCTTGTGGGCAGCCGTGGTGTCCTGATGCTCGGCGTAACGTTTCGCGAGCATGTACTCTTCCTGCGGCTGAAGCATCGGAAAGCGGCGGATTTCTTCCAGGTAGCGGGCGAGACCGCCTTCACCGGAAACGATACTGGGTAATGATTGGGCCATGATAGCGCCCCCTCTCTCTTTGGAGTGGATGCCCCCGAAACGCGGCGGGCATTCGTCGCGGATGCCAAAAGGCTCATCCGCAGACAACCTCAATATATAGGAACAAAACCAGAAAAGACAGGCATTTGTTCAACGCTAAACAGTCTGTCACGTTGAAGTGAACAACGCCGGTCAGGTTTTTTGATGGCTGGTTTGCAGCTTGTTCGTGGCGGGTGGGTTCAAAGTTTCCGGAAGTCGCCGACGAGTTCCTCCATGTCTCCCGGCATCGGCGCTTCGAACCTCATCGTTAGATGGGTGGTCGGGTGCTCGAATTCAAGGAGCCAGGCGTGCAGGGCTTGCCGGGGGAAGGCTTTGACCTTGCTTTTCAAGGGCTCAGGCAGCCGGTTGGCCTTGGTGCGGAAGGCCAGCCCATAGTCAGGGTCGCCGACCACGGGGTGGCCGATATGGGCCATGTGCACGCGGATCTGGTGGGTGCGGCCGGTCTCCAGCCGGCATTCGACCAGGCTTGCGGCGGCGAAAGCCTGCTGCCCTTCGCCGAAGCGCTCGACGACGCTGAAATGGGTGACGGCGTGGCGCGCGTCGTCGCGGCTTTCCGGCACCACCGCGCGGCGCACGCGGTCGGCGGCACGGCCCAAGGCGGCGTCGATGGTGCCGTTCGGCCGTTGCGGGATGCCCCAGACCAGCGCCAAATAGGCGCGTTCGAGATTGCCGGTGCGGCCGTGGTCGGCAAAGGCCTCCGACAGAGCCCTGTGCGCGCGGTCGGTCTTGGCCACGACCATGACGCCGCTGGTCTCCTTGTCCAGCCGGTGGACGATGCCCGGCCGCCTGACGCCGCCGATGCCGGACAGGCTGTCGCCGCAATGATGGATCAGCGCATTGACCAGCGTGCCGGTCCAATTGCCGGCGCCGGGATGGACGACCAGTCCCGCAGGCTTGTCGATGACGATCAGCTCGTCGTCCTCGTAGAGGATGTCGAGGGGGATGTCCTCGCCTTGCGGCGCGGCGGGCTCCGGCGCGGGCACCAGGATTTCGATCCGGTCACCGGCGACCAGCTTGCGCTTGGCCTCCAGCACCGGCTTGCCGGCTATGGAGACGGCGCCTTGGCGGATCAGCGCCTGCACGCGGCTGCGCGAGAGTTCCGGCCCGAGCCGGGCGGCAAGCCACTGGTCGAGACGCTGGCCGACGGCATCGGCGCCGGCTTCGAGCACGACAGCTTCGCCGGATTCCTCGTCCGCCAATTCGTCCTCTATCAATATCGGGGCCTCTTCGTTATGAGCGCTCATCGAAACCCGTTGCGGATTGCTTAGCCATGGCCCGGCCGATCACCGAAGAAGACGAGGAAAAGCCGCTCGACCCCGCGGCCGAGAACGTGCGCCGCAAGCTCGTCCGCTTCATGATCGTCAATCTCGGCCTTCTGTTCCTCGCCCTTATGGTGGTGATCGGGGCGCTTGTCTACAAAGCCCGCAACGCGCCGGTGGCCGGCTTAGCGCCCGCCGGCGATGTCCAGGCTCCGGCCGGCGCGCCGCTGTCGGGCGACATCGTGCTTCCCGTGGGCGCCAAGGTGGTCAGCCAGTCGCTCTCCGGCAACCGCCTGTCGATCGATGCCGAGTTGGCGGACGGCAGCCGTTCGATCTTCGTCTACGACATTGCCGAGCGCCGCATCATCGGCCAGTTCGCGATCCGCAACAAATGAGCCCGCACCAATGAGCGTCTTTGCCGAACGCCGCAGCGTCGCGACCGTCGCGCTCGTCGTCGGCAATTACGACGAGGCGATCGCCTGGTATGTCGAGCGGCTCGGCTTCTTGCTCACCGAGGATGTCGATCTCGGCGGCGGCAAGCGCTGGGTCACCGTCGCGCCGGCGAAGGGCCAAGGCGCGCGGTTGCTCCTGGCGGAAGCATCCGGCGAAGAGCAGGCAAGCCGCATCGGCAACCAGACGGGCGGCCGGGTCTTCCTGTTCCTCGAGACCGACGATTTTTCCCGCGACCATCAGGCGATGCTCGGCAGGGGTGTCGAGTTCCGCGAAGCGCCTCGCTTCGAGGCCTATGGCACGGTGGCGGTCTTCGCCGATCTCTACGGCAATCTCTGGGACCTGATCGAGCCGAAACGCCAGGGCTGACACAGCCAATCCGTAAAGTGGTTCGGGTGCCAGAAACCCCAGTTGCTTTTTCCCGGCCGCCAGCCTATGTAGCCGGTTCTTGAGCGCGCCCATCGTCTAGCGGTCAGGACACCGCCCTCTCACGGCGGGAACAGGGGTTCGATTCCCCTTGGGCGTACCAAGCTTCCAAATTACTTCGCAATGTCCGACGAACGCCAGGCATCATGCAGCGTGCGTTTGGTCGCGAGGCGCGACGGAGAGACGAAGTCCCATGGCGTCGAGGACCGCCGCTACGGTGGAAAGGGAAGGGTTCCCTTTTTCGCTGAGCGCCTTGTAGAGGCTTTCGCGGGACATGCCGGTTTTCTTGGCGATTTCCGTCATTCCTCTGGATCGGGCGACATCGCCAAGCGCCTTGCACAGGAAAGAGAGATCGCCTTCCTCCATGACGGCATCGAGGTAGGCGACGATGTCGTCTTCTGTGTCGAGGAATTTGGCCGCGTCCCACTTGCTGTTCGTGATTGCCATTTTAAACCTCCTTGGCGATTTACAGCGCTCGCTTTATGTCGCGATTCTGACTGCCCTTATCGCCGCCGCACAGAAGGATGACGATGACGTCTGCGCGTTTCAGAAAATAAATCCTGTAGCCTGGCCCCTAGTCGATGCGCAGCTCGCCAATGCCGTCAAAAAACTTGGCGTCGCCAAGGTTTCCGAACTCGACACGGCTGATGCGCGCCTGAATCCGGGCTTTCGCCCGGCGATCACGAAGGCTCTCGAACCATGCGTCGAATACATTGGTCGTGATGACTTCGATCATGAGCATATGTATCTTATGGGATACGATTTGGCAATATTGTTGTCGGCAAGGCAGGGCCGCCGATCACTCTAAAGCTGCCTACGCCGTATCGTTTCGGCGAGCTCCGCAAAGGCATCGACGATTCCCTCGCCGTTCTTGGCGCTCACGAAAGTGACGCTCGATCGCGGCAACTGGCCGATCTCTTCGGCGCTGCCGGGGGCTTCGGCGAGATCGATCTTGTTCACGAGGGCCCTGTATGGCCTGCCCGGAAATCTCGCCTCGAAGCTGCGCACCAGCTCGACCATGCGCGTCACGGTTTGCGGGCGCGTCACGTCCGACACGACGATCGCGGCCGACGCGCCGGTGACGTAGACGGTGTCGAAGATACGGGTCCCGAAATCGCCGTCGGTGTCCCACAGAACGAGGCGCGCCGCGTCGCCGCCGCGAAGCGGATCGGCCGGAACATCGTAGCTGAGCACCTCGACACCGAGCGTGGATTTGTATTCGCCGTCGAAACGATCATGCACGAGGCGGTACATGATGGACGTCTTGCCTACACCCATATCGCCAAGCAGCATGACCTTTGCGCTGAGCATCATTGAGGGCGCTCGGCGCGGAACACATTTTCGAAGGTGACGCGGCGGTTGCCTTCGCTCGGCACGTCGGAAATCGGCATCGATGACGAGCGCGAAACCACGAACAGCCGCGACGGTTCGATGCCGAGCGAGGTCAATCCTCTCACCACCTGATCGGCTCTCTTGCGGGCGACCGCGCGGTTGGTCGATTCCGTTCCGGTATCGTCCGCGTGCCCGACGACACGGATCCTCAGGTCGTTGCCCGCAAGAAGGCCGGCCAGATCGCGGATCTGTTGCCCGGCCTCGTTGTCGTCGGCGAACGCATCGCCCGTGCCGAAGAAGATCGCCGTCGAGGCCATGAAGCGGTCGAGCCGCTCGGCGGGGCCGTCGGCGATCGACCGCACGGCCTCGTATTGCTGGTTCCTGGATTTTGTTTCCGCGGCGATCGCCGCGCGTGTTTCGTCGATGCCCGCCCGCAGGCCGGCAAGGGACTGCAGCTCTTCCTGGCTCGGCCCGCGCGTCTGATCGATGCGGGCCTGCAAGCCTGCGAGAGACTGCCGCTGGCCGGCAACCGCTTCGCTGGTTTCGCCGGTGGACTTCCGCAGACCGGCAAGAGATTGCCGCAGCTCGGCGATCGCCTGGCGGTTTTCGTCGATGCCCGCCTGGAGGCCGGTCACCGATTGCCGCAGGGCGTCGATATCGGCGTTGAGCGCCGCCACCTGTTCCGTGCCCGGCACGACTCCGATCCGGCCGACGACCCGATAGGGCGCGGCGGCTTTGGCCAGAGCGTCGATCAGCGGAGCCGTCCGCACCTGGCCTGGCTCCATGCCGGAGACCGAGACGCTGCGGTTGCGGTGGTCAAAATCCAGATGCAGCGGAAATGTTTCCAGCAACGGTTCCTTGCCGGCCAGTTCCACGAGCGCGTCGTTCGTGCGCCGCTCCAGCATCGTGCGGGTCAAATAGACGCTCGCCAGCCATGCCAGCCCGGCGGCGACGAGAGCCGCGAGCACGAACAGGACGACCTTTCCGCCCCGGCGCGATTTGGGCTCCGCGGCCGGACCGGCTTCGATGGAGGCGGCCAGGGACCCCAGCATGGCGGCGTCGCAGTCGAGGCCGCGATCCATATTCTCGATCGTGTCGAAGAAAAGCGAATTGATCCTGGCGTCGTCGACGGGGCGAAGGGGACCGATGCACTCGGCAGCCAGGATGAACCGGGGCGAGGCGCGAAGCACGATCTCGCGTCCGCCGAAATCGAGCTGCTGCAGGTTGCCCTCTCCCGCGAGGGCCTGAACGGAAAACTCCAGGATCGCCGCGACCATCGCGCTCAACAGGTCGGCCCGCTCGTCGGAGGTCGCTTCGCGCTTCCAATCCGCGACGAGGCGTCCGTTGCCGCGCTCGATCATCAGCAGCCGGTCGACGCGCGGCGGACTGGCGTTAGCCAGAACGAACTCGCTGATCGGGCGGCCGGTCGCCAGCGACTTGATGCGCCCGATCCAAAGCTCCGTCGATGTCAGGGCATTGAGGCGCTGTTCCAGCCGCGCCACGAGTTCCTTGAAAGCGTTTGCCACGGCCGCGCTGACCAGCCTGCCCGTGATCGGGTAGAGCGCGTCGACCATGAGGTCGCGTGAGTTCCTGATCTCGCTGCGGATCGCGGAAACCACGGACGGCGCGATGACGTTCGCCAGTTCGCGCGGCCGAACGACTTCGGCGCGCTCCAACGCCGCGACGAGGATGTCGGCCGTTGCCGTTTCCAGACGGTCGGGGTTGCCTATGTATTGCTGAAGCAGGGCGACGTCCGCCCCCAGCGCCTCGAGACGCGCCGCCTCCGTTTGAAAGAGCAGTTTTCTAAGCTGCTCGATCTCGCGGTTCTGGCCGGCGGCGGACGTCATGCTACTTTCCCGCGCGGCCGGACCCTAGCCCGCTGATGGTTGCTCCAAGGTTCGAAATCGCGGCGCCGATGTCCCTTTGCGAGGCGAGCCGCTTCTGTTCGGTCTCCCGCTCGAGTTCCAGGACATGCGCCTGCAGGGTCGCGAGTTCCTTCGCGAAGTCCGCCTGGATCTGCTTGATGGTGGCCTGCATTTCCTCGCGCAGGCCGGCAAGGTTGGTCTCGAGCGATCGCTGCGCGCCTCCGAACAGGAGATTGCGAACCTGATCGATCGTCGCCTCGGGATGGATTGTCGCTTCCGATCCGTTCGCGGATGCGGCTCCATCCGTGGCTTTTGCGGCTTGCTCGGCGGCTTTCATTTTCATTCCCCGTGGTTTCCACGCTCACTGATACTGTGACGGCCGTTATATCAAATCCTAATTCGTGTGACAGGCAATCGACTTGTTGCAGTCGCGGGCTGTCACACGTCGGGCGTGGCATTTGCGCTGTCATGTCCATCGTCACCTATCGCAATGACTGCGCTGACGCCAGTCGTCCTTCGAGCCGCATCGGATCCGGGCCGAGCGGCCCCCCCGCTATGCCGCGAAAGACGCGAAGCCGCCTTGCCAGGAGCGATGCCCGGTTTGAATGCGATCGGCCGCTGGCGAATATGACCTTCGTCATTTTCGGTCCTGACCTTCGTCAGGTGTCGCGACCCCACGAAACGGCCTAGACCACCACGCCTGAACGGCAGCGCGACGGCGTGCGCGATTTTCGACGGGAGGTTTCCGGATGGGATTTTTGGACAGTCTGCAAAGCGCGTTGCAGGGCGGGCAGCAGGGCGGAGGCTCGAACCTCCTGGCCGATGCGCTGACCAGCGTCGGCGGTTATCAGGGCGTGCTTGCCATGCTGCAGAAGTCGGGTCTCGGCGACCGCGTCGAATCCTGGCTGAGCACCAACGCCGCAAATCTTCCGATCGCGCCCGACGAGATCAAGGCGGCCCTTGGCGACCAGCGTCTTCAGCAACTGGCGAGCCAGTTCGGGATTCCGCTGGATCAGGTGGCCGGCGCCCTGGCGCAGCATCTTCCGGCCGCCGTCGACCAGGCCAGCCCGGACGGGGCGCTTGCGACGGGCCGCGGCTGACACCGACGAACAGCAAGACAATCCAGACATGGCTTTGCGGCAACCAGGCCGCGCGGCTCGACGGCAGCGTCGCCGTTCAGCCGAAAACGAGAGGACAAGCGTGTGAGCAAGCAAGACGAACTGATCAGCAAATATGCGGCGGACCTGAAGGTGAAGTGCGGCCTCACGGCGGACATGGATCTCCTGACCAAGGTGACGAAGGGCTGCGGCCCGGCGATCTACGACAAGGATGCATCCACCGTCTCGGCCTCAGACAAGGAGGAGCTGGAACGGGTCAAGAAGAACTTTCTCGTCAAAAGACTGGGGCTGGCCGAAGACGCCGGCCTGGACTCGGGGCTCGCCAGGGTCATCGACCAGTACGGCCGGACCAATCGCAACAAACATCGCGCGGTCTTCTACTACCTGCTCGTCAAGCATTTCAGGCGCGAGAGCGTCTTCGCCTGACGGCGCAAAACAGGCAAATGGGCTAGAGCAATTCCAGGAAAAGCGTGTGCGGTTAAGTTCGGCGTCTTCGCCGTAACCTTCCGTCTGGAATTGCGTCAAAACAAGGAGATAGGGCGGTTCGCCGTTTCCGTGAAACGGTGAAACGCCCTAACAGGAGATGGGGATGCTGAAAGAATTCCAGGAATTCATTTCCAAGGGCAATGTGATGGACTTGGCCGTCGGCGTCATCATCGGCGCCGCCTTCTCCAAGATCGTCGATTCCCTGGTCAACGACATCATCATGCCGATCGTCGGCGCGATCTTCGGCGGATTGGACTTCAACAATTACTTCTTCGGACTGTCCTCGAACGTCCACTCGGCCGCGCTGGCCGACGCCAAGAAAGAGGGCGCGGTTTTCGCCTATGGCAGCTTCATCACCGTCGTGCTGAACTTCCTGATCCTTGCTTTCATCATCTTCCTGATGGTCAAGGCGGTGAACAACCTGCGCAAGCGCCTGGAGCGCGAGAAGCCCGCCGCCGCGGCCCCGCCGGCGGCCGACGTGCAGCTTCTGACCGAAATCCGCGACCTGCTCGCGAGGAAATAACGGATTTGTTCGAGGCGGCCGGACCCTGGTC
>NZ_JAIUIM010000010.1:0-242607 GCF_020165615.1 Mesorhizobium sp. BH1-1-5 | reverse complement strand
CCCCCCCCCCCCCACGCCTCGTCAACACCCAGCGTCAGAAGCCGCCGGAAATGCTACCGCCTCAAGGCGTAGACATTGTCCATCGACGCGCCGCCCAGCGGCAGCGCCATGTCGTCGTCGAGCAGCCGGGTGATGCGGGCGAAGCCGACAAAGGCTTTGCGGGCTTCCTCGGCCGACATCTTGCCCGACACTGCCGCCGCGCAGCAATTCAGGGCGCATTGATAAACCGGGCCGCGTCTTCCCGTTGGCCACTTCCGCAGGAACACCATCGCCTCGGAGACGCTATCGACTTCCTCCACAGGGTATCCCTGCCCACGCGCAATTCGCACTGGGGTAAAGAAATGCAAGCGATCCATGATTATCCTCCCGGTCGACCGCAACGCAGCCGAACTTCATTAAACGCACGTCTCGCGGATGGGTTCCAAACAAATTTGGTTGCCGACGGAAAAAGTTCGGAACCGGCGGCCTGCGCGAAAAACGCTTGGCGACTCAGCTCGATCCGGCCCGGATCCGCCGGATAACGGCGATTCTCATTGAATATCTTTAAGGCGAAAGCCGGCAAATGGGTTGCTTGCCGGTTCCCCAGGGTCAGGCTTAACCTCCCCGGTCAAACGCGAGAGGGCGCGTTTTGCAACAAGGGGAACACTTGCAATGACCATTCAAGGCGCCTCGCCCGACCTCTATAACGAGGATCTGGCTCCCGCAACGGTCAGGAACTGGGGACCGTTTTCGATCTTCAACGTCTGGACCTCGGACGTCCACAGCCTCTGGGGCTACTACCTGGCGGCAAGCCTGTTTCTGTTCTGCGGTGGCTTCGTCAATTTCGTCATCGCCATCGGCATCGGCTCGCTAATCATCTACGCGCTGATGAACATGGTCGGCTATGCCGGCGTGAAGACCGGCGTGCCCTACCCCGTGCTTGCCCGCGCCTCCTTCGGCATCTGGGGCGCCAATGTCCCGGCCCTGGTGCGCGCCGTCGTCGCCTGCTTCTGGTACGGCGCGCAGACCGCCGCCGCGTCCGGCGCGATCGTGGCCCTGCTGACGCGCCTGCAATGGTTCGACGAGTTCAACAAGAGCTCGCATATGCTCGGCCATTCCACTCTGGAGGTGATCTGCTTCATCATCATCTGGGCGCTGCAGTTGCTGATTATCCAGAAGGGCATGGAAACGGTGAGACGGTTCCAGGACTGGGCCGGCCCGGCCGTGTGGATCATGATGCTGATCCTGGCCATCTATCTTTGCGTCAAGTCAGGCACTTTCGCCTTCACCAGCGACATCCCGATGGACGTGCTGCTGGACAAGACCAAGGACGCCGGCGTTCCGGGCGAGCCCGGCTCCTGGACCGCGCTCTTCGCGGTGGCGGCGATCTGGGTGACCTATTTTTCGGCGCTCTATCTCAACTTCTGCGACTTCGCCCGCTACGCGCCTGACGCCGCGGCGCTTCGCAAGGGCAACATCTGGGGCCTGCCGGTCAACCTCATCCTGTTCTCGCTCGTGGCCGGCGTCACCACGATTGCCGCTTATGACGTCTACCACGAGGTGCTGCTCCACCCCGACCAGATCTCGGCCAAGTTCGACAGCTGGTTCCTGGCCGCTCTCGCCGCGTTGACCTTCGCGGTGGCGACGCTGGGCATCAACGTAGTGGCGAATTTCGTCTCGCCGGCGTTCGACTTCTCCAACGTCTTCCCGCGCCAGATCGACTTCAAGAAGGGCGGCTACATCGCGGCGGTGATCGCCCTGGTGCTCTATCCCTTCGCGCCGTGGGAAGGCAGTGCCGCTTCCTTCGTAAACATCATCGGCGCGACGATGGGGCCGATCTTCGGCGTGATGATGGTCGACTACTACCTGATCCGCAAAAGCGAGGTCGACGTCGAGGCGCTCTATCGCGAGGACGGCGAGTTCCGTTTCCAGAGCGGATGGCATGTCAACGCCTTCATCGCCGCCGGCATCGGCGCCATCTTCTCCTCGATCCTGCCCAACTTCACCAACTGGCTGCCGTCCTGGTGGGGCGTCTACGGCTGGTTCTTCGGCGTGGCGATCGCGGGCGCCGTCTACTACGTCCTGCGCACAATGGCGCTCGGCGCGGGTGCCAAGATGGCGAAGGCCTGAAGTAAGGGAGCGGGCAGTAGAGACTAGGCAATAGAGAATGCCATCTACTGCCTACTGCCTACTGCCTACTGCCTACCATCTCCGCCAGCCGCCGCACCGTGTTCCAGTTGCGCGACGTGCCGACACCGAAGCGCTTGTGATTGGCGGCGGCAACCAGCCGCGAGCTCGGCCGCTCGCGTGAGAAGACGAGCCAGATGTCGCCGTCGACCAAAAGCACCTTCTCATCGTCGGCGGCATGGGCCCGGAGTGCTTCAACGGCATCCGCAGGCACCTTCTCGCGCATCACACGTACAGCCACTTGGTCGCCCGTGTCAGCGGATTCAGCCGGGAACGGATTGCCGGCAGAAAGCCGCAGCCAATCCTCGGCGCCGCGCACGATGATGTCGACATGGCGGCCGAAGGTCTTTTCGAAGGCTTTTTCCAGCCGCTGTTCGAGCTTTGAGATCTCGCCCGCTCGAGCCTCGAACACCAGATTGCCGGTGGCCACCAGCGTGCGGACGTTCTTCAGGCCCAGTCCCTCGGCCATCGCCTTGAGGTCGGCCATGACCACGCGCCGCCCCTCGCCCAGAATGATGCTGTAGAGCAGCGCTACATAGGTCCGCATCAAACCAGGCGCGACTGATCCACCGCCGCCGAAATAAAGCTTGCGAACAGCGGATGCGGGTCGAGCGGCCGGCTCTTCAGCTCGGGGTGATATTGCACGCCGATGAACCAGGGATGGTCGGGATACTCGATCGTCTCGGGCAGCACGCCGTCGGGCGACATGCCGGCAAACACCAGGCCGCAATCCTCGAGCCGCTGCTTGTAGTCGATGTTGACTTCGTAGCGGTGCCGGTGGCGCTCGGAAATCTGCATGTCACCGTAGATATCCGCTATTTTCGAGCCCTTGGCGAGTTCGGCCTGGTAGGCGCCGAGCCGCATCGTGCCGCCGAGATCGCCTGTGGCCCTGCGCTTTTCCAGCATATTGCCCTTCAGCCACTCGGTCATCAGGCCGACGACGGGCTCGTCGGTCGGACCGAACTCCGTCGACGAGGCATGGTCGACGCCAGCCAACGAGCGGGCCGCCTCGATGCAGGCCATCTGCATGCCGAAGCAGATGCCGAAGTAAGGCACCTTGCGCTCGCGGGCGAACTTTGCCGCCAGGATCTTGCCTTCCGAACCACGCTCGCCGAAGCCGCCGGGAACGAGGATGCCGTGCACCTTCTCCAGCCAGGGTGCGGGATCTTCCTTCTCGAAGATCTCGCTTTCGATCCAGTCGAGCTTGACCTTGACGCGGTTGGCGAGGCCGCCATGCGACAGCGCCTCGATCAGCGATTTGTAGGCGTCCTTGAGGCCGGTGTACTTGCCGACGATGGCAATGGTCACCTCGCCTTCCGGATTGTGGATATTGCTGGAAAGCTTTTGCCACGGCTCCATGCGCGGCTTCGGCGCCGGATCGATGCCGAAGGCCGCCAGCACTTCCGAATCGAGGCCTTCCTGGTGATAGGCCAAAGGCACGTCATAGATATGCGGCACGTCCAGCGCCTGGATCACGGCGCTTTCGCGCACGTTGCAGAACAGCGACAGCTTGCGGCGCTCTTCCTTCGGGATCGGCCGGTCCGCGCGCACCAGGAGGATGTCGGGCGCGATGCCGATGCCGCGCAATTCCTTGACCGAATGCTGCGTCGGCTTGGTCTTCAGTTCGCCGGCGGTCGGGATGTAGGGCATCAGCGTCAGATGCACATAAACCGCGTTGTTGCGCGGCAGGTCGTTGCCGAGCTGACGAATCGCTTCCAGGAACGGCATCGCCTCGATGTCGCCGACCGTGCCGCCGATCTCGCACAGCACGAAGTCGTAATCGTCATTGCCGTCCAGCACGAAATGCTTGATCTCGTCGGTGACGTGCGGGATCACCTGCACGGTCGCGCCGAGATAGTCGCCGCGCCGCTCGCGCTCGATGATATTCTTGTAGATGCGGCCGGTGGTGATGTTGTCCTGCTGGTTGGCCGAGCGGCCGGTGAAGCGCTCGTAATGGCCGAGATCGAGATCGGTCTCAGCACCGTCATCGGTCACGAACACTTCGCCATGCTGGTACGGCGACATCGTTCCAGGGTCGACATTGAGGTAGGGATCGAGCTTTTTGATCCGCGCGCGATAGCCCCGCGCCTGCAGAAGAGCCCCAAGAGCTGCTGCGGCGATGCCTTTTCCGAGTGAGGAAACCACGCCGCCAGTGATGAATACATATCGCGCCATGGGAGTCATCGCTTAACGCGGCCTGATTGATTCCGCCAGAGAAAAAACCGCCGCGAAGGCTTTTTCCCAAAATGGCGCCGGTGCCAGTGAACGGCGTTTTCACTATTCAAAACAAAAGGGCCGGCAGTGCCGGCCCTTTCGGCAGTTTGATGGAAAGCCTTAGATAATAACAACCTTGGTGCCGATCCTGACGCGGCTGTAGAGGTCCATGACGTGCTCGTTGATCATGCGGAAGCAGCCGTTGGAGGCGCTGGTGCCGATCGACTGCGGCGCGATAGTGCCATGGATGCGCAGATGCGTGTCCTTCTTGCCGTCGTAGAGGTAGATGGCACGCGCGCCGAGCGGGTTCTGGCCACCGCCGTTCATGCCGTCCTTGTACTGGCCGTAGTGCTTCGGCTCGCGCTTCTGCATGTCGAGCGTTGGGATCCAGCGCGGCCATTCCTGCTTGTCGCCGACAGCCACCGTGCCCTTGAACTGCAGGCCTTCGCGACCAACCGCGATGGCATAGCGCCGCGCCGTCGAAAAGCTCTCGACGAGATAAAGGCGACGGGCACTGGTATCGATGACGATCGTGCCAGGCTCATAACCCGAGAACGCAACGTCCTGCGGCACGAATTCCGGCTTCACCTTGAAGGGCCGCTTGGCGTCCTTCTTGGCCAGCGCCGAATCGAGCGCGCGGGTCTCAGGCAGATAGTTGATCGAAGACGTCTGGGCGCTGCCGCCGAAGAGGCCGTCGAACAGACCGGCGCTGCTCGCCTGTTTCTGGCCGGGCTGCTCACTGCGCAGTTCACCGTCGTTGCCTGTGGCGGCGATGTTCATGGCCTCAGCCGGGATAGGCTCCTCGGCCTTGACCGGGACGATCGGCGCGACCGGCTCCAGCGGCGCGATGATCTTGGTGGTCTTCTTGGCAGGCTTGGCGTCGGCGACTTCAGCCGGAGCGGCCGCGCCGCCGGCCTTCTTGGCGAGCCATTCCTGGCGCGCGGCGTCCGCCTTGGCCTTGGCCGCCTCGCGCATCGCCATCTTGCGAGCATCGAGCGCCTTCTGTTTGGCGGCTTCCTTGTCGGCCGCGATCCTGGCCTCGATCTTGCTGATCTGCGCGAGATCGTCCGAGGTCGGGTTTTTCTTCTTCTTGAGAAGCCTCAGCTGCGATGCGTCGCTCTTGGCGGCGGCAACGGGAATGGCGTCGGTTTTCTCTACCGACGGGGAGGAGACCATGTTTGCCGGTCCGGCAAGGGCCGCGGAACCCATGCCGAGGACGGCACAGACTCCCAAAATGATGAAGCTGCGAAGCTGCATGGCGAAGATCCGATCGTTCAAATGCAAGTTGCCCACGGCGTCGCCCGGCGCCCCCCAAGGACGCCGAAAGTGCCGCGCGCAATCTATAATCGATTAGCCGTCATCGCCTCAAGCTGAGGCAGGCGCCACGCCCGGTTGAATCTTCGTGATCGGGCGCGCATTTGCCGCGACTGTGTTCAAAGAACAACAGATCGCGGCCCGGTGCTTGTCCGGCTATTGGTTCGGAACCTGCGGGGTGACCGGCAAGGTGACGCCGTTGGTCGCCGGCGCGGTGGTCGGATTCGCGGGCGCCGGAGCAGGCGCTGTGGCCGAAGCCGGCGCGGTGGTGCCGTTGGCAAGCGGCGTGGTGGTCGCCGCACCGCCAGCCGGAGCCGCGGGAGCAGAGCCGCCGGCCGGGGCCGCGGGCTTGGAGGTACCCACCGGTCCGTTGGAGCCCGGCAGCTGGTTGAGCACGCCGTTACCCTGGCTCGACGTCGCCGGACGATCAAGAATGTCGATCGGCTTCTCGCCGTAGCGGGCAATGATCGACAGCGCCAGCGACGTCACGAAGAAGGCCGCCGCCAGGATCGCGGTGGCGCGGGTCAGCGCGTTGGCGGCACCCCGCGCCGTCATGAAACCGGAACCGCCGCCGATGCCCAGGCCGCCGCCTTCGGAGCGCTGCAGCAGCACCACGCCGACAAGGGCGAGCACGACCATGAGGTGGACGACGATCAGTACGGTTTCCATAATTTATCCTGGCGAGGCCCTGCGCGACCGCGCATACGACCGATGATTTGGAGGCGGCTCCTTACAATGCTTTGGCGGCATTTCCAAGCCCGTGGCCGGGAATATGGGAAGCAATGCGGCCATTACAACGATTTAGGCCGCGCGAGCCTGGGAGACGCTCTCTAGGAGATGTTCATGTAAGCTTCCGCAATGGCCAGGAAGTCGGCCGCCTTGAGGCTGGCGCCGCCGACCAGCGCGCCGTCGACATTCGCGACGCCGAGCAGTTCCACCGCATTGGAAGGCTTGACCGAGCCGCCGTAAAGAATGCGCATCCTCGCCGCGGCATCGCCGAGCAGCCCGGTCAGCTTGCCGCGGATATGCGCATGCGCCTCGGCGACGTCGGCCGCGGTCGGCGTCAGGCCGGTGCCGATGGCCCAGACCGGCTCGTAGGCGATGATGGTGTTCGCCGCGGTGGCGCTGGTCGGAACCGACCCTTCGAGCTGGCGCGACAGGACATCGAGCGTGGCGCCCGCCTCACGCTCGGTGCGCGTCTCGCCGATGCAGATGATGGCCACCAACCCTGCCCGCCAGGCCGCCGAGGCCTTGGCATGGACCGTCGCATCATTGTCGCCGAACAGTTCGCGGCGCTCGGAATGGCCGACGATGACGTGGCTTGCGCCGGCATCCTTGAGCATCTCGGCCGAAATCTCGCCGGTAAAGGCGCCGCTCTCCTTGGGATGGCAGTCTTCTCCACCGGCCCGAACCGGTGTGCGCGATAGGATCTCGGCGGCGCGCTGAAGCAAGGTCGCCGGCACGCACACCACCGCCTCGGTCTCCGCGTCCAGGCCGCTCATGAAGCCGTTGCCGATCGACCGCAGCTCGTTGAGGGAGGCGCTGGTGCCGTTCATTTTCCAGTTGCCGGCGACAAGCGGGCGGATTCCAGGGGTCATAGGGCGCGTTCTCCGAGCGACATTAAGCAGCGCCCTCACTACCAAAATCAGGTCACAAAGCAATCGACAGTGGGCCGGAAGGGCGCTATTGCGCTTGTTTCAGACTCGGCGCATGCGAAAATGCGCAAAAATCGGAAGTATGCATGCTTGGTATATTGAGAAGCGCGGCGGGCACCTGGGTCGCGAAGGCGTTGCTGTCCTTGCTGGTGCTAAGTTTCGCCGCCTGGGGCATCACCACCCGTATGGTGGGTGGTGTGCTGGGTGGCCACCATGCGGTGATCACCGCCGGCGGCACGGAGGTTTCGATCAACGAATACCGCCTCGCCTATGATCGCCAGCTCAGCCTTCTGTCGCAGCAATATGGCCAGCGCGTCACCCAGGAGCAGGCCAAGCTTCTCGGTGTCGACAACCAGGTGCTGGCGCAGCTCGTTTCGGGCGCTGTGCTGGACGAGCAGGCGCGCAAGCTCGGTCTCGGCCTTTCCAAGGATCGGCTGGCCGAACTGACGCGCGAGGATCCGGCCTTCAAGGGCCCCGGCGGCCAATTCGATCGCCGGACCTTCGAATACCTGCTTCGCCAGCTCAACATGCGGCCCGAGGATTACCTCAAGAACCGCTCGCAGGTGGCCGTGCGCCAGCAAATCATCGAAGCGATCTCCGACGGCATGAAAGTGCCGCAGACCTTCCTCAAGGCGGTCTCGCTCTATCGCGGCGAGGATCGCACGATCGACTACCTCGTGCTGCCGAAGACGCTGGTGCAGCCGATCGAGGCGCCGTCCGACAGCGCCCTCAACGCCTATTTCGACGCCAACAAGAAGAACTATGCCGCTCCGGAATACCGCAAGTTCTCTTATGCCCGGTTGGAGCCGCAGGACATCTCGGATCCATCCGCGGTGACGGACCAGCAGGTCAGCGATGACTATAAAAAGAATGTCGCGCGCTACACGACGCCCGAGATGCGCACCATCGAGCAGCTGGTGTTCAAGACGCCGGATGCGGCCAAGGCCGCTTTGGATTCGCTGAAGGCTGGCGCCACTTTCGACAAGCTCATCACCGCCGAGGGCAAGACGCAGGCCGACACGCTGCTCGGCACGCTGGCCAAGGACAAGGTCGCCGACAAGGCTGTCGCCGACGCGGCCTTCTCGCTCAATGCCAACGAGGTGAGCCAGGTCGTCCAGGGCGCCTTCGGTCCCGTGCTGTTGCGCGTCACCGAGATCAAGCCGCAGGTGGTGAAGCCGCTTTCGGAAGTGTCCGCCCAGATCCGTAAGGACCTGGCGCTCGGCGAAGCAAGCCGCATCCTGCTCGACGTTCACGACAGCTATGAGGACACCCGCGCCTCGGGCGCCTCGCTTGCCCAGGCCGCCGACAAGCTGAAGCTCAAGGTCGTCACCATCGATGCCATCGACCGTACCGGCCAGCGGCCGGACGGCACGATCGTCAACGACCTGCCGGAATCGGCCGAGCTGATCAAATCGGTGTTCGCGGCCGAGCCCAATACGGAGAACGAAGGCCTGACCACTGCCGACAACGGTTTCGTTTTCTACGAGGTGCAGTCGATCACGCCGGCGCGCGACCGTACATTGGACGAAGTCCGCAAGAAGGTCGCGGCCGACTGGACGGAGGCCGAGACCGACAAGCGGCTCGACGCGAAGGCTCAGGAACTGGAGAAGCGCCTCAAGGCCGGCACCACGCTCGACGTCATCGCCGGCGAGCTCAAGCTCGACAAACAGACCAAGCGCGGCTTGAAGCGCGAAGCCGACGATGCCGATTTCGGCAAGGAGGGTGCCGCAGCCATGTTCGGCGTCGGCGAAGGCGGCACTGGCTTGATCCCCTCGCCCACCGGCGACGGTCAGATCCTGTTCAAGGTCGCCGAGGTCTTCGAGCCGGCAGGCGCCGATGGCAGCGCGGTGCCGGACGAAGCCCAGAAGTCCTTCGGCGCCGGCATGTCCGACGACCTGCTCGACCAGCTGGTGGCGCAGTTGCAGTCGCAATATGACGTTCGCATCGATCCGAACGCCGTTTCGCAAGCACAGACACGATGAGCGCTCTGAAGACACACATAGCCAAGGTCGCCACCGGCACCGCGCTTTCCTTCGAGGAAGCGCGCGAGGCGTTCGACATCATCATGTCGGGCGACGCGACGCCCGGCCAGATCGGCGGCTTCCTGATGGCGCTGCGCGTGCGCGGCGAGACGGTGGGCGAGATATCCGGCGCGGTCGCCACGATGCGCGCCAAGATGCTGCGCGTCGAGGCGCCGCACGACGCCATCGACATCGTCGGCACCGGCGGCGACAATTCGCATTCGGTCAACATCTCGACCGCTTCGGCCTTCGTCATCGCAGCCGCCGGGGTGCCGGTCGCCAAGCATGGCAATCGCGGCCTGTCCTCGCTGACCGGCTCGGCCGACGTGCTGACGGCGCTTGGCGTCAAGATCGATATCTCGCCCGAAATGATCGGCCGCTGCATCCACGAGGCCGGCGTCGGCTTCATGTTCGCGCCGGCGCATCATCCGGCGATGAAGCATGTCGGGCCAACCCGCGTCGAGCTCGGCACGCGCACCATCTTCAACCTGCTCGGGCCGCTGTCGAACCCCGCCGGCGTCAGCCGCCAGATGGTCGGCGTTTTCCTGCCGGAGTGGATAATGCCGGTGGCCGAGACGCTGAAGGCGCTGGGCGCCGATCACGCCTGGGTCGTCCACGGCGACGGCTATGACGAGATCACCACGACGGGCGAGACCCAGGTGGCGGAGCTTGCCGGCGGCGAGATCCGCGGCTTCACCTTGACGCCGGAAGCCGTCGGACTGAAGCGGCACACCAAGGAAGAACTGCGCGGCGGCGACGCCGCCTACAACGCCAAGGAACTGCGCGATATGCTGGGCGGAACCGCCGGCGCCTATCGCGACACGGTGCTGATGAATGCTGGCGCCGGACTGGTCGTGGCCGGCAAGGCGACGACATTGGCCGATGGTATCGCCGCGGCGGCGCAAGCGATCGACAGCGGCCGCGCGCTTGGCGTGCTGGACAAGCTCGTCGAGATTTCGAACGGATAAGGCCTTGTCGGACATCCTGCGCAAGATCGAAGCCTACAAGCGCGAAGAGATCGCCGCGGCGAAGCTCCGCGTGCCGCTGGCCGAGATCAAGGCGCAGGCTGTGGACGCCGAGCCACCGCGCGGTTTCCTCGCGGCGCTCGAAGCCAAGCGCCGGGCTGGCGGCTTCGCGCTGATCGCCGAGATCAAGAAGGCCAGCCCCTCCAAGGGCCTGATCCGCGCCGATTTCGATCCGCCGGCGCTGGCCAAGGCCTATCAGAAAGGTGGCGCGGCCTGTCTTTCGGTGCTGACCGACGCGCCGTCCTTCCAGGGCGCTCCGGAATTCCTGACGGCGGCGCGTGCGGCCGTGCGCCTGCCGGCCCTGCGCAAGGATTTTCTGTTCGATCCCTACCAGGTATACGAAGCACGCGCCTGGGGCGCCGACGCAATCCTGATCATCATGGCGAGCGTCGACGACGCGCTGGCCAAGGAGCTTGAGGCGATCGCTTTCGAGCTCGGCATGGACGCCCTTGTCGAGGTGCATGACGAAAAGGAAATGCAACGCGCGCTTGGCCTGTCATCGCGCGTGATCGGCATCAACAACCGCGATCTGCGGACCTTCGTGACCAGCCTCGATGTTTCGGAGCGACTGGCGGACATGGTGCCGGCGGACCGGCTGCTGGTCAGCGAAAGCGGCATCTTCACGCATCAGGACTGCCGCCGGCTGGAAAAGAGCAGGATTGGCACTTTCCTCGTCGGCGAGAGCCTGATGCGGCAGGCGGACGTGGCCGCGGCGACCGAGCTTCTGCTGACGGGCAAGGCGCCGGCCGAGGCCGTTTGAGGATGCCTGCCCTCACCCATCTTGGCGCCAAGGGCGAAGCCAATATGGTCGATGTCGGCGGCAAGGCCGAGACGACGCGCACGGCGATCGCCGAAGGTTTCGTCTCGATGCGGTCTGAAACGCTGGAGATGATTCTCGCCGGCGATGCCAAGAAAGGCGATGTGCTGGGCACGGCCCGTATCGCCGGCATCATGGCCGCGAAGAAGACGCACGAGCTGATCCCGCTCTGCCATCCGCTGCTTCTGACAAAAGTTGCCGTCGAGATCGAGCCGGACCGTTCGCTGCCCGGCCTCAGGGTCACCGCGCTCGCTCGCGTCACCGGCAAGACCGGCGTGGAGATGGAGGCGCTGACCGCTGCCTCGGTCGCCTGCCTCACCATCTACGACATGGCCAAGGCGGCGGACCGCGGCATGGTGATCTCCGGTATCCGTCTGGTCGAGAAGACCGGCGGCAAGTCCGGTGACTACAAGGTGGATGCCTGATGGCATTGGTTCCGGTCGCCGAAGCGCTCCAACGCCTGCTCGACGGCGCCACGCCATTGCCGGGCGAAAGCATTCCGCTGGCGGAAGCGGCCGGGCGGGTCCTGGCGCAACCGGTTGTGGCGCTGCGCACGCAGCCGCCCTTCAATGCCTCCGCGATGGATGGCTATGCCGCGCGTTCCGCCGATGTTGCTTCAGTGCCGGCACAGCTCGAGGTCATCGGCATGGCGCCTGCCGGGCGGGGCTTTTCCGGATCCGTCGGGAAAGGCCAGGCCGTGCGCATCTTCACCGGCGCGCCGGTGCCCGAAGGCGCCGATACCATCGTCATCCAGGAAAACGTCCGCGACCTTGGCAACCGCAAGATCGAGGTGACCGAGCCGACCGCGGAAGCACGCAATATCCGCCGCGCCGGGCTCGACTTCGGCCAGGGCGATGTGCTGCTCAACAAAGGTCGCGAACTCGATGCGGCAGCGCTTTCGCTCGCGGCGTCGGCCAACCACCCTGCCTTGAGCGTCGTACGCCGGCCGCTGGTTGCCATCATCGCCACCGGCGACGAATTGCTGCCGCCGGGGAGCGCGCTCGGCCCCGACCAGATCATTTCCTCCAACGCCTATGGCGTTGCCGCCGCCGCCCAGTCCGTCGGCGCGCGCGCGCTCGATCTGGGCATCGCCGCCGACCGCAAGGAGGCGATCGCGGCGCTGGTCAGGAAAGCGGTCGAGGCGAACGCAGACGTCATCGTCACGCTCGGCGGCGCGTCGGTCGGCGACCACGACCTGATCCATGACGTGCTCATCGGCGAAGGCATGACGCTCGACTTCTGGAAGATCGCCATGCGCCCCGGCAAACCGCTGATGTTTGGCCGGCTTGGCAATGTCCGATGCATCGGCCTGCCCGGCAACCCGGTGGCCAGTATCGTCTGCTCGCAACTCTTCCTGAAACCGCTGCTTGCCCGGCTCGGCGGCCGCGATCACAGGCAGGACGTGCGAGCCGCCCGGTTGGGCGCCGCCATGCAGGCCAACGATGTCAGGCAGGACTATGTGCGCGCCGTCGTGCGCGAAGAAGCCGGCGCCCTGATCGCAACACCTTTCGGCATCCAGGACTCCTCGATGCTGCGGATGCTCGCCGACGCCAACGGCCTGATCCTGCGTGAGCCCTTCGCGCCGGCCGCCGAGACAGGCGCCGAATGCAGCGTTCTGATGTTACGCTGAACAAAACGTCAACAAATTCACTAAACTTTAAACGGTTGCGGAACACAACTGGAACAGATAGTGTTTGTTCTGGGTTTGTTTTTCTGATTCTGGTTTCAGAACCCGTGGGGGCCGCCGATGCTGACGCGCAAACAACATGAACTCCTGATGTTCATCCATGAACGCCTGAAGGAGAGCGGGATTCCCCCATCCTTCGACGAGATGAAGGAAGCGCTCGACCTTGCATCCAAGTCCGGCATCCACCGGCTGATCACGGCGCTGGAAGAGCGCGGCTTCATTCGCCGGCTGCCTAACCGGGCGCGTGCGCTGGAAGTGTTGCGCCTGCCCGACTCGATCGCCCCCGGCCTCAATGCGGCGAAGAAGTTTTCGCCAAGCGTCATCCAGGGCAGCCTGGGTCAGAACAATGTCAGTCGTCAGATCAGGCCGGTGGCGCCGTCGCGAGCCCCGACGCCAAGCAATGACGACGATGCCGTTTCGGCCGTATCCATCCCGGTGATGGGACGCATCGCCGCCGGTGTGCCGATCGACGCCATCCAGCACCAGACGCATTCGATCACCGTGCCGCCGGACATGATCATGGGCGGCGAGCACTATGCGCTGGAGGTCAAGGGCGACTCGATGATCGAGGCTGGCATCTTCGACGGCGATACCGTCATCATCCGCAACGCCAATACGGCGAGCCCGGGCGAGATCGTGGTGGCGCTGGTCGACGACCAGGAAGCGACCTTGAAGCGCTTCCGCCGCAAGGGTGCCTCGATCGCGCTCGAGGCCGCCAACCCGGCCTATGAAACCCGGATCTTCGGACCGGACCGGGTCAAGGTTCAGGGTAAGCTCGTCGGACTTATCCGCCGCTACTGAGCAAGGCTGGGCGGCGGTCTTCGTCCGGAATTGCCCGACATCTATTCTGTCGGCTGCGGCGCTGCAGCCGGCTTGTCCGGCCGTTGATAGGGCGGCAGCCCCCTCGCCTCGCGCGTGTATTTCCGTTGCTCGTGCCAGGGTCGATATGGTTCTTCGACCGCATAGCGAGCGGTTGGCCGCGCGGTTGCCGATTGCGGATCGAAGAAGACGGCGGCGCTGCCGTCGCGCGCCAGCTGCCGCTTGGTGACGACAAGCACGCGCGGATCGTGGCAGGGGTTGTAGGCGGTGGCGTCGTTGATGACGATGAGGTCGGCGAAGCCGCAGGCCGGCCGCGCGCTGCCGCGGTTCTCGGCGAGCGCGACGATGGCGCCGGACGGATGCCGGCCGATGCAGAGGTCGTCCGTACAGTAGAAGGGCGAGCCGGGCGGCAGGTCGACCGGATCGGCGATGTCCAACGCATCTTTGGCGAACGTTTCGGGCGGCACGATTTCCTCGGCTTTCAGCGCCCGTTTCCAGTTGTCGGTGGTGAATTCGTTGGAGCGTTCGCGATTGACGGCGAGCTCGCCGCCGCCGATCGGCATTGCCACCAGATGCGCGTCCTCGGAGATGAGCACATCCGGCGTGCTCACATGCGGAATGGCCAGCAGCGCGGCGAGAGCGAAGGGCACGGCTGCCAACCTAAGCCAGGTGGTGGCCATGGTCGCGATGACCAGCGCGATCGTCGCCAGCAGCACCGACTGGATCGAGATCAGCCCGACGGCATCGACCGGTGAGCGCTCGGAGATCCACGCCGAAATGGCGATCATCGCCGTCAGGCCCTTGCCCATCACATAAAGGAACGGACCGTCGAAGCCGAAGGGCATCGCCAGCGCGCTCAACACGGCGAACGGCATGACGATCAGCGAGACGATCGGCATCACCGCCAGATTGGCAAACAGGCTGAGCGGCGACACGCGCTGGAAATGCCAGATAGCAAACAGCAATGTAGCGCTGCCCGCGATGAGCGAGGTTACGGCGGCGCCACCCACCCCGAGCGCCAGTTTTCGCGACAGGTACCCGAGGAACGATCGCTTTGCCGGCGGCGTTGTCGTTTTGCCGGCGCGATAATCGGCAAAGCCGGCAAAGGCGCCGACCAGGGCGGCGGTGGCAGCAAACGACATCTGGAAGCTCGGGCCGACCACCTCGTGCGGCGAGACAAGGATGACGGCGATGGCCGAGATCGCCAAGTTGCGCATGGTCAGCGCCGCGCGGTCGAAGAGCACGGCGGCGAGCATGACAGCCAGCATGATGAAGCTTCGCTCGGCCGCCACGACGATGCCGGAGATCACGAGATAGGCGGCGATCGAGAGCAACGCTATTCCAGCGGCATATTTCTTCACCGGCCGGCGCGACGAGAAATCCGGAAACAGCGCGAAGGCGCCGCGCAAAAGCACCATTATCGTGCCGGCGACCAGCGCCATGTGCAGGCCCGAGATAGAAATGATGTGGTAGATGCCGGTCCGCCGCATCGACTCGTTGATCGCTTCCGGAATGCCGGCGCGCACGCCGACGATCAGCGCCGCGGCGATCTCGCCTTCGGACCCGCCGATGGCGCTCCTGATATGGTCGGCAATGCCTTCGCGCGCGTTTTCGATGGCCGATGTGACGCGCGCGCCAAAAGGTGCCTCCACTGGCCCAATCAGCTTCGGATCGCCCAGGAAAAAGCCGCTGGCGCCAATGCCGGCAAAGTAGCTGTCGAAGGAATAGTCGTAGCTGTCCGGCCGAACCGGGCCGGTCGGCGGCAACAGCTTGGCATAGCCCGTCAGCATCGAGCCGGCGGTCATGCCGGGTGGGATCCTGCGCGCCGACAGCCTGACGCGGTCCGGCGCGTAGCGCAGCTTCGGATGCTGCGTGGAAATCAAGTCGATGGTCAGCCGGACGCGGCCGTTGGCCATCGCCTCGGCGGTGACGAGGCGGCCGGTCAGCCGCGTCTGGATTTCGGAGCCCAGCATCGGCGTCGCCATCCGCCAGGTCTCCACCTTGGCGCCGAGAAAGCCGAGCGCACAGAAAAGGCTCGCCATGAAGACAAGGTGCGTTTTCTGCCAGGAACGCGAGACCGCCGCGCAGATGGCCATCAGGGCCACCGCCGCAATTGGCCTGTAGAGATCGGGCTCACTGCCTAGCGAGAAGTAATAGATGACGCCGGCCGCAAGGAAGACCGGCACCAGCAGGAAGCCGATACCGCGATCGAGCTCGGTCGTGGCGGCGACGGCAATGCTCCGGCGCAGTGCAGGAAGCGAAACGCGGCCAAGCTGCTTGCGGATCCGGCTGACGGTGCCTGCCGGCGAGGCTGGCTGTAGCGCATCGTCGCTGGACGGCAGAAGCTCGGTTGGTGGACGGAATTCCGGAAGCGAAACCGGCGCGGCCTCTGCGGGCGAGGCATGGACAAACATCAGGCGCTCGCTGACGCCCGCCGTCGTTCCCTCGCCCTTCTCCGCGCCCCGGCCACGTCCAGCCATCGGGTCTGCCCCTTGCGCCCCAGACCGCCTATGCTACATGAACGCCGACCGCGTGGAAGTCCGCGCGAAACATGCATTTTTTCAGTGCTTCTTCGAGAGTTCCATGTCCGACAAGGTCGTCACCCGTTTTGCCCCCTCGCCGACAGGCTATTTGCATATCGGTGGCGCGCGCACGGCGCTGTTCAACTGGCTTTATGCCAAGCACACCGACGGCACGATGCTGCTGCGTATCGAGGATACCGATCGCGAGCGCTCCACCGAGGCTGCCACGGCTGCCATTCTCGACGGACTGACCTGGCTCGGCCTCTCCTGGGACGGCGACGCCGTTTCGCAGTTCGAGCGCGCGCCGCGCCATCGCGAGGTGGCCGAGGAGCTCGTGCGCATGGGCAAGGCCTACTACGCCTATGAGACGCCGGCCGAGCTCGAGGCGATGCGCGAGGCCGCGCGCGCCAAGGGCCTGCCGCCGCGCTACAACGGCCACTGGCGCGACCGCGCTCCGTCCGAGGCGCCGTCAGGCGTCAAGGGCGCGATCCGCATCAAGGCGCCGTCCGAGGGCGTGACGATCGTCAACGATCGCGTGCAGGGCGAGGTGCGCTTCCCGAACAAGGATCTCGACGACTTCATCATCCTGCGTTCTGACGGCGTCCCGACCTACATGCATGCTGTCGTCGTCGACGACCACGACATGGGCGTCACCCACATCATCCGCGGCGACGACCACCTGACCAACGCCGCGCGCCAGACGGTGATCTATAACGCCATGGGCTGGAACGTGCCGTCGATGTCGCACATCCCGCTGATCCACGGCGCCGATGGCGCCAAGCTGTCGAAGCGGCATGGCGCGCTCGGCGTCGAGGCCTATCGCGCCATGGGCTACCTGCCGGAAGCCCTGCTCAACTATCTGGCGCGGCTCGGCTGGAGCCATGGCGACGACGAGGTGATGTCGATCAAGGACATGGTCGCCTGGTTCGACATCGGCGATGTCAACAAGGGCGCGGCCCGCTTCGATTTCGCCAAGCTCGAGGCGCTGAACGGCGTCCATATGCGCAAGATGGACGACCAGGCGCTGTTCGACATCTTCGTCGCCACTTTGCCCTATCTCGAAGGCGGCCCCGCACTTGCGGCAAAGCTCGACGACAGGCGCAAGGCGCTGCTGCTCGCCGCCATGCCTGGCCTCAAGGAGCGGGCCAAGACCCTTGTGGAACTGGTCGACGGCGCGGCCTTCCTGTTCGCCGAGCGGCCATTGCCGCTGGACGAGAAGGCGGCGGGCTTGCTCAACGCGGATGCGCGCGCGATTTTGCGCGGCGCGCATGGCGCATTGTCTTCTGTCCAGGGCGAGTGGAACGCCGCTTCGGCGGAGGCTTCGATCCGCGAATTCGCGCAGGCCGGCGGGCACAAGCTCGGCGCCGTAGCGCAACCGCTCAGGGCCGCGCTGACCGGCCGCAGCACTTCGCCCGGCGTGTTCGACGTGCTTGCCGTGCTGGGCCGTCAGGAAAGCCTGGCGCGCATAGCAGATCAAATCGATTAGGAGCGAACTGGCCCAAGAAGATTGGCATTGAAAGGTGTGTTTCGCAGTGCAACATTAGGCCTTGGCCCAATCTGGCACGCACCTCCTAAAATGCGGTGGCGAGTTCGCGCATTCCGGTGACTTCGACGTGTCGTTTGCAGGAATTGCCTTGCCGGCCTGAGGATACAAAAGGAGTTGAGAATGAGCGAAGCTGCGACAAAACTGGAACCGGGCAGCAAGGCGCGCGAGTCGACCGCCAGGCTCGAACTCGCCGGCAAGACGCACGAATTGAAGGTGCGAAGCGGCACGGTCGGGCCTGACGTCATCGACATCGGTTCGCTCTACAGCACGACCGGCGCCTTCACCTACGATCCGGGCTTCACCTCCACCGCAAGCTGCGAGTCTGGGATCACCTTCATCGACGGCGATGCGGGCATCCTGCTGCATCGTGGTTTCCCGATCGACCAACTTGCCGAGCATGGCGACTTCCTCGAAGTCTGCTATTTGCTGCTCTACGGCGAGTTGCCGACCAAGGCCCAGAAGGACGACTTCGACTATCGCGTGACGCGCCACACCATGGTGCATGAGCAGATGTCGCGCTTCTTCACCGGCTTCCGTCGCGACGCGCATCCGATGGCCGTCATGTGCGGCGTGGTCGGCGCGCTGTCGGCCTTCTACCATGACTCGACCGACATCTCGGACCCGTACCAGCGCATGGTCGCCTCGATGCGCCTGATCGCCAAGATGCCGACGATCGCGGCGATGGCGTATAAGTACCATATCGGCCAGCCGTTTATTTACCCGAAGAACGATCTCGGCTTCGCGGCCAACTTCCTGCACATGTGCTTTGCCGTGCCGTGCGAGGAGTACAAGATCAACCCGGTGCTGGCGCGCGCCATGGACCGCATCTTCATCCTGCACGCCGACCATGAGCAGAACGCCTCGACCTCGACGGTTCGCCTGGCCGGCTCTTCCGGCGCCAATCCGTTCGCCTGCATCGCCGCCGGCATCGCCTGCCTGTGGGGTCCGGCGCATGGCGGCGCCAACGAAGCGGCGCTGAACATGCTGGGCGAGATAGGCCATGTCGACCACATCCCCGAGTTCATTGCCCGGGCCAAGGACAAGAACGACCCGTTCCGCCTGATGGGCTTCGGCCACCGCGTCTACAAGAACTACGATCCGCGCGCCAAGATCATGCAGAAGACCGCGCATGAGGTGCTAGGCGAGCTCGGCATCAAGGACGATCCGCTGCTCGACATCGCCATGGAGCTGGAAAAGATCGCGCTGACCGACGAGTATTTCATCGAAAAGAAGCTCTACCCGAATGTCGATTTCTACTCCGGCATCACGCTGAAGGCGCTGGGCTTCCCCACCACCATGTTCACCGTTCTGTTCGCGGTCGCGCGCACCGTCGGCTGGATCGCGCAGTGGAAGGAAATGATCGAGGATCCGCACCAGAAGATCGGCCGCCCACGTCAGCTTTACACCGGCGCCACGGAACGCGACTACGTGCCGATTGCGAAGCGGTAATTGAGCGAATAGCGAAATAGCGAGTAGCAAATAGGGGAAGAAGGGCAAACCGACACAGCCCTATTCGCTATTCGCTACTCCCTATTCGCTTTCTTGATACACCCCATCACCACTTCCGCGGCGATCTCGCCCGAGGGCCGTTCGGTCGCCATGCGTCGGGCGATCTCGGCAAAGCCCGCCTTTTGCCAGGCGCGCATGCCGGTGTCGGCAAACAGGGCTTCCAACTGCCGGGCGAGGTTCTCCGGCCGGACATACTGGTCGTAGAATTCCGGGACCAGCGCGCGGTCGGAAATGAGGTTGGGCAGCAGCGCCGACCACGTCGTCACCATATGCTGCAATATCTGGCGCGCGATCGGATCGAGCTTGTAGCAGGACACCATCGGAACGCCCGCGAGCGCCAGTTCCAATGAAACCGTTCCAGAAGCGATCAACGCCGCATCGGCCTTGCCGAAGGCCTGCCATTTGCGCTCCGGCTCGGTGATGATTTCCGGCTTGTCGTCCCAGCTAGCGACAGAGGCCTTCACCAACTTGGCGACATGCGGCACCGTCGGCAGCAGCAGACGCAGGCTATGGCCGCGTTGGCGCAGCACCGACATCGCCTTGCCGAAGGGCTCCATCAGCCGGCGGACTTCGCCGCGGCGCGAGCCGGGCAGCACTAGCACCGTCTTGACGCGGTCGCCAGTGAGGTCGCGCGGCTGGCTCTGCGCCTTGGCGGCGCCGAGCACGCCCGGATCCTGCGTCAGCCGATGGCCGACATAGGTGCCCGGCGGTCCGCCGAGACGAGCGAGCGCCTTCACCTCGAACGGCAGGATGCAGAGGATATGGTCGACATAGGGCTTCATCGCCACCGCCCTGCCCGGCCGCCAGGCCCATACGCTCGGGCAGACATAGTGGACGATCGGGATGGCCGGCGCCGTTGCGCGGACCTTCTTCGCGACGCGCAGCGAGAAGTCCGGGCTGTCGATGGTGACCAGGCAATCGGGCCGCTCGGCCGCGATCGTCGCCGCCGTCTGGCTGATCCGGCGCATCAGCCGTGGCAGGTCGCGCAGCACCGCGCTGAAGCCCATCAGCGCGATCTCGCTGCCATCGAAGAGCGGGGTCAGCCCCAACTGCTGCAAATGCCGGCCGCCAATGCCGACGAGTTGCACCTTGCGGCCGGTCGCGCGCTCGAGCGCCCGCACGATATCGGCGCCGAGCAGATCGCCGGATTCCTCGCCGGCGACGATCGCGATCTTGAGCGGCTTGTCAGCGACCATTGGCGGGCTCTCCATTGGTCAGCTCAGTTGCCGGCAGACCGACGATGAACAGGCCAAGCGCGTTCGCGCGAGCAAGCGTGGTCGGGCCTTCGAGAATAAGCGAACGGCCAGCCTCGACGGCTACGCCGGCAAGGCCTGCCGCATGCGCGGCTTCGATCGTCTGCGGGCCGATGGTGGGCAGGTCGGCCCGCAATTCCTGACCCGGCTTGGCGCATTTGACCAGCACGCCGCGCGCCTTGCCGGCCAGCCTGCCGTGGCCGCGCAATTCGCGCATTCTGTCGAGCAGGCCGGCGGTGCCTTCAATGCCTTCGAGGGCGACGGCTCGACCTCCGATCGCAATCGCTGCTTGGCCGATATCGAGCGCGCCGATGGTCTTGGCCGCCATACGGGCGGCCTCGATGTCGCGCCAGTCGGATTGGTTTGGCCCGGTCGCCGTCAATGTGCCTGAACCAGCTGTCAGTTCCGGAACGACTTCATGGGCGCCGACGACCTTGACGCCTCGCGCTTCGAGGGCTTGGGTCAGCATCTTCAGCAGGCCATCGTCTCCGCGCCGCAAGGCTCTGACCACTAAGGGAATTATCGCCAGCAGGCCAAGTGTCGGCCTTATCTTGCTCAGCCGAGGCCTGCGCTTGATCTCGCCGGCCAGGACAAGGTGCGTGATACCCTGGCGCTTCAGCAACGGAAACAGCAGCCCGATGTCTTCCAGCGCGAGTTTTTGCTGATCGTAGGCCGCAAAGTCCGCCTCGCGATCGACCTCACCGGCGGCGATGATGACGAAAGGGACGAAACCGTGCTTGACCAGGCCGTCGGCGACTTCGACGGGCAGCCTGCCGCCACCGGCGATAATGCCGACCTTCGAGCCCGGCGCGAGTGAAAGCCTCGGCGTCGCGGGCTCAGCCCTCGTCATCGCCACTGTCATCGTCGTCGCCGCCCTTGAGCGACGGGACGGCAAAGTGCCGCTTGCCGCGACTGGTGATGAAATCGATGATCTTCATGGCCGTTGGCGACCCGGCGAATTCGGCCTTGGCTAGCTCAACATTCTCGCCGACGGTGCGGGAACGATCAAAAATCGCCCTGTAAGCTTTGCGCAGCAGATAGATTTCGGAACGCGGCAGGCCGGAGCGCTTGAGCCCGATGATGTTCAAGCCGCGCAGGCTGGCCCGGTTGCCGACGGCAATGGCATAGGGAATGACATCACCGACAAACGCCGAGCACCCGCCAAGAAAGGCGTTGTCCCCGACGCGCACGAACTGATGCACGGCGCTCAGGCCGCCGATATAGACGTTGTCGCCGATTTCGCAGTGGCCGCCGAGCGTCGCGCCATTGGCGAAGGTGGCATTCTTGCCGACGATGCAATCATGGGCGATGTGGGCATAGGCGAGGAAATTGCCGTTGTCGCCGACAGTCGTCTCGCCACGGCTGGTATCGGTGCCGACATGCATGGTCACGCCTTCACGGATGGTGCAATTCGCTCCGATGACCAGGGTGGTGCGCCCGCCCTTGTGCTTGGTATTCTGCGGCGGCGCGCCGAGCGTCGCCATCGGATAGACCTTCGTCCCGGCCCCGATGGTGGTGGCGCCCATCACCGACACATGGCTGACCAGCTCGACACGATCGCCGATGATTGCATCGGCGCTGATATGGCAGAAGGGTCCGATGCGGACGCCTTCGCCGAGCCGGGCTCCTTCTTCGACGACCGAGGAAGGATGGATGGATGTCTGGACTTTCATGAGCATTTCGAATCGTCAGCCGGTAACCATCATGGCCGAAACTTCGGCTTCGGCGGCTTTTGCGCCATCAACCATCGCCTCGCAGGCGAATTTCAGCAGGTTGCCGCGCTTCTTGATCTTTTTGACATGGATCCTGAGCTGATCGCCCGGAACCACCGGTTTGCGGAATTTCGCATTGTCGATGGTCATGAAATAAACCAATGAGGGCTTTTCCGTGTTGAGGCTGCGAATGCAGATCGCGCCGGCGGTCTGGGCCATGGCCTCGATGATGAGCACGCCGGGCATGACCGGCTGCTGAGGAAAATGGCCTTGGAAATGCGGCTCGTTGATGGTCACGTTCTTGATGCCGACGGCGGACTCGTCGCCGTCTATGTCGATGATGCGATCGATCAGCAGGAACGGATAGCGGTGCGGCAGGAGCTTCATCAGCCCCATGATGTCGACCGCGTCGAGTGTCGTTGCCACCATGTCAGCCATTTCCGTCGCCTTGCTTGCGCGTCCTGGCCATCTTGCGCAGCATCGCTATCTCGCGCATGGCTTCCGCCATGGGCTGCGCCGGGTAACCTCCCCAGATCTCGCCTGCCGGCACGTTGTTCATGAATCCACTTCTCGCAGCAAGCTTGGCCCCTGGCCCGATGGTCAGATGATCGGCGAGGCCGACACCGCCACCCATGGTGACGTTGTCGCCGACGACGACGGAACCGGAGATACCCGAAAGCCCTGCTATAATGCAATTACGGCCGATGCGAACATTGTGGGCGATCTGCACCAGATTGTCGATCTTGGTGCCTTGGCCGATGACGGTGTCGGACATCGCGCCGCGGTCGACGGTCGAATTGGAGCCGATCTCGACATCGTCCTGGATGATGACGCGGCCGATCTGCGGCACGCGTTCGGGCCCCTTGGCGCCGCCGACGAAGCCGAAGCCGTCCTGGCCGATCCTGGCGCCGCCATGGATGATGACGCGATTGCCGACAAGCGCATATTGAATGCTGGCGCCGGGGCCGATGAAGCCGTCGCGGCCGATCTGGCAGGAACGGCCGACAACGGCGTGAGGCGCAATGACCGTTCCGCTGCCGATGGATACGTCAGGGCCGATCACGGCGCCGGCCTCCACAATCGCCCCCTCCTCGACATGCGCGGACGGATCGATGAACGCATGTGCCGATATGCCGGTTTCTCCGGTCATCGGCCCCGGTGTCGCGGCCTGCGGAAACAACAGGCGCCCGACCATCGCGAAAGCCTGTTGCGGGCGCGGATGCATGAGCACCGCGATGCCCGGCGGCGCCTTGCTGGCAAAATCGGCAGGACACAGGACCGCAGCCGCCCTGAGCGACTGCATCAGGGCGAAATTGCGCTTGCCGTCGACAAAGACGAGCGCGCCATTGCCACCCTCGTTGGCGGGAGCCAGCGCCTCGATGGCAATTTCAGCCTGCGCGGAATCGAGCAGGCTGGCGCCGGTCAGATTCGCGACCTCGCCAGCCGTATACCGGCGTGAAGGCGCGAAGAACACCGGATCGGTCATTCCAGAAGCAATATCCAGCTGGGTCGGCTCAGTCTAGTCCGGGGCGTCAGGCGGCCCGGACGTCGCGACCGCAAAATTAGAAGCGGGTCGCTATGCCGAAGTTGAATTCCTGCACGTTGTCGGTCGACTCTTTCTTGACCGGGATCGCATAGTCGATGCGGATCGGGCCGAACGGCGAGGCCCACATCAGGCCGACACCCACCGAAGCGCGCAGCTTCATGCCGGCGGAGTCTGTGTCAACGCCGACAAGGTTGTTGCCATAAAGCGTGGCCGCATCCGCAAAGACGGCGCCACGCAGACCGAAGCTCTCCGGAATAACTGGAAGCGGGAACTGGGCTTCTGCGGAGGCATTGAAGTACGTGGTGCCACCAAGATGATCGCCGCTGGTGTCATTGGCCACGGGGCCAATGCCGCCATACTCGAAACCGCGGATCATGCGATCATTGCTCTGGAAGAGATCGAAGATACGAAGATCGCCACTGCCGTAGCCCGCAATGTAGCCTGCCCCGCCGGAAACCAGGCCGACGATATCAAGCTGCTCGGACAAAGTCTGGTAGACGCTTGCGCGCCCCGTGAACTTGACCCACTTGGCGTCGCCACCCAAACCTGCGAACTCGGTCGTGCCGGTGACATAAAGCCCTTCATGCGGGTTCTTCATATCGTCGATGGTGTTGTAGACCAGCCCGAGGCTGACCGACGACTTGAGCCAAGGGCTTTCTGCAACGCCTTGCTGAATCGCCTGGGAGATGTTGCACTTGAGCGGGTCATAAATCCCGTTGGTCGTGCAATTGTCTGCAAACGAGTACTTCTCTTGCGAGATATTGTACGCCAGCTGCGTCGAAACGTTGTCGGTGATCGGCAGACCGAACCGAACGGTCGCGCCGGTGGTGTCCGTATCGTAGTGATCGTATTCGCGGGTCGACTTGTAGATGTCGAAGCCCGCCGCGATGCGCCGACCGAGGAAGTAGGGCTCGGTGAAGGAAAGGGCGAAGTCGCGCGAATTCTTGCCGCCGCCAGCCGACAGCTTGATGTACTGGCCGCGACCGAGGAAGTTGCGCTCGGTGATCGAACCTTCGATGGACGGGCCGGGCGTGTCGCCGCCGGTCGAATAGCCGGCGCCGACCGAGAACTCGCCGGTCGACTTCTCGACCACGGTGACCACGAGGACGACCTGGTCAGGGGCCGAGCCCGGAACCGTCGAAATGTCGACGGACTGGAAATAATCAAGGTTTTCCAGCCGCTTCTTCGCGCGCTGGATGAGAACCTGGTTGAAGGCGTCGCCCTCGCTGACATCGAATTCGCGACGGATGACATAGTCGCGCGTGCGGTCGTTGCCGCGGATTTCGATGCGCTCGACATAGGCCTTGGTGCCCTGGTCGATGGTGTAGACGACCGAGATGGTGTGGTTCTCGAAATTACGGTCGCCGCGCGGCGTCACCTGGGCGAAGGCATAGCCCGAACCCGCGACCTTCTCGGTCAGGGCGACGATTGAATCCTCGACATCCTTGGCGTTGTAGACGTCGCCCTTGTGGGTCTCGACCGTCGATTCCAGCGATTTCGAGTCGACTTCGGGGATGGTGCTTTCCACGCTGACGTCGCCGAACGTATAGCGATCGCCTTCCTGCACGGTGATGGTGACCGTGTATTTGTTGGTGGTGTCGTCAAGCTCGCCGACAGCCGAGACGACCTGGAAGTCGGCATAGCCGTGATTGTAGTAGAAGCGGCGCAGCAGCTCCTGGTCGGCGCGCAGCTTGTCCTCGTCATAGACGTCGTCGCGCAACACGAAGGACAGCCAGGACGAGCGCTTGGTGTTGATGACGTCCGACAGGCGGCGACCGGAATAAGCGTGATTGCCGACGAAATTGATCGCCGCGATCTGGGTGCGGCCGCCTTCGTTGATGTTGAAGACCACGTTCACGCGGTTATCGCCGAGATCCATGATCTGCGTGGTCACGGCGGCGTCGTCGCGGCCGATGCGCTTGTAGGCTGCCTTGACCGATTCGACATCGGCATCGAGCGCCTGCTGCGAGAAGGTCGCGCGCGGCTTCAGCTGGATAGCGGCCTGGAGCGCGTTGTCCTTGAGCTTCTTGTTGCCCTGGAACAGGACCTGGTTGACGACCTTGTATTCGGAAACCTTGACGACCAGGCTCGAACCGACCTGGTTGATCTGGACGTCCGAGAACAGACCGGTGCCGAACAGCGCCTTGACGGCTTCGTCGATATCGGAGCTGGAGAACGGCTTGCCCGGCTTGATCGAAATGTAATTGCGGATGGTCTCGGCATCGACGCGCTGGTTGCCGCTGACCTCCACTCGCGAAATGACCGCGGCCTCGGCCACCGACATGGCGGCGAACTGCACTGCGAGCGCGCCTGGCACGACCAGAGCGGCCGACAAAGCCGCCGCGGAAGCGGCGCTCAGAAACTTGGATGCTGCCTTCATCGGGCTTTTGTACCTTTTTCTCGTAGTCCCCACGGCGAGAAAACCGGACGTGCGGTATTTTCCCTTACCGTATTAACCGGATTTTCCCTACACGCAAGGCTCCCGGTTAATTTGTATTTACTTAACCGTACCGCGTGGCTTTCGCGTCACGCATATCCCCACGCATGGTAAACGGCATCTCAATACGACCGGAGCTGAAGCCAAATTTCTTCATGTTTTCAGCACCCAAACAGATCGTTCCAAAAGACGAAGCCCATGAAGCCGAGTACCAGGAACAACCCGGTCCGATAGGCCATCTCCATCGTTCGCTCCGAAACAGGCCGCCTTATGACGGCCTCCACGCCGTAGAACAAGAGGTGGCCGCCGTCGAGAGGGGGAATCGGCAGGAGATTGAGAAATCCTATTCCGACTGACAGAAATGCAACAAGCTGCACCAGCCACTCGAAGCCGAGCTTGGCTGCCTGGCCCGACATTTTCGCGATCTTGATCGGACCGCCCAGCTGGCATTTGTCCTCGCGTCCAAGCGCAAAGCGCTGCAGGAACTGGCCGGTGCGCTCGATCACATGTCCGGTTTCCTCGACCGCCGCCACCACGGCGCCGGCCGGCGTGTAGGAGATCAGGCGCGGCTGGCCGAGCTCGGCATTGTTGACGACGCCGATCACCGCGACCTTGATCTTGTTGCCCAGCGCATCCTGCTGCTCCATGGGCTCCGGAGTGGCCGTAACGTCGATTTCCTTGCCGTCGCGCAGCATGGTGAAGGTGATGGCGTCGCCGGCCCGGCCCGAAACCAGCCGCTGCACGTCGGCGAAGGTCTCCACTTTGCTGCCGTCGACTTTGACGAATCGGTCGCCCGGCTGGATTCCGGCCTTTTGCGCCGGGCTGCCCGCGGTGACTTCGGCCACCGTCGGCTCCAGGACCGGACGGCCATAGAGGGAAAACAGCACCGCAAACACGGCAATCGTCAGCAGGAAATTGAACAGCGGCCCCGCAACGACGGTGGCGGCACGCTTCCAGATGGGCTGCGTGTGAAAGGCGACCTCGCGCTCGGCTTCCGTCAGCGATTCGAGCTCTTCCGTGCTCGGCTGGCTCGACGTCGCATTCATGTCGCCGACGAATTTGACGTAGCCGCCAAGCGGAATGGCGCAGAGCTTCCAGCGCGTGCCGCGACGATCGTAAAAGCCGAAGAGCTCCGGGCCGAAGCCGATGGAAAAAGCCTTCACGCCGATGCCGCACCAGCGGCCGATCAGATAGTGGCCCATCTCGTGGACGAACACGACCACGGTCAGCACGAACAGGAACGGCACGAGCGTGCCAAGGACGAAGCCTTGTGCGCTGAAGACCGCGTGAAAGATGTCGTTCAAGTCATGCCCTCAAATTCGCCCGCACGCGACACTCCACCGCGACTGTGGCATCAATCCGGGCGAATCCGTGGCGCGCGCCACTTTTCGCCTTGCTGCCGCGTGGTTCAGTTCGGAAACAGCCCCAGTGCCGGATGCTCGGCGCCCGCCGCGATCCAGCCCATGACGTACAGCGCGAACGCGGCCGCGACAAGCCCATCTACCCTGTCCATGACGCCGCCATGGCCGGGAATGAGGTTGCTCGAATCCTTGGCGCCATGCCGGCGCTTGACCCATGATTCGAACAGGTCGCCGATCTGCGAAACGATCGCCAGAGCGAGGGCGACGAAGCCAAGCTGGACGAGATTGCCGGCCCCGGCCGCAACTGCCAGCAGCAAACCGGCAACAACGCCGCCGGCCGCGCCCCCCAGCGCGCCGCTCTGTGTCTTGCCGGGCGAGATCGATGGCGCGAGCTTCGGGCCGCCGACCGCGCGGCCGACGAAATAGGCCGCTATGTCGGTTGCCCAGACCACGGCGAACAGGAAAAGAATCGCGATCAGCCCGGAGTGATTGCCGTCACGAAGATAGGCGAGCGAAAAACCGGATAGGGCCGCGTAGGCCACTCCAGAGGCTTCCCATGGCGTGGCCCCCCTGATCCGGGCGGCAATGGCCGCGACCGCCACAACGACCGCGACGAGCAAGAGCAGCCACAAGGCCGGCACGCCGGCGATCAGCGCGGCGATGAAGATCAGAATCAGTGCTTCCGGCAGGAAGCCGAGAGCCGCCCCGCCCGCAGGACGCGCCATGCGCGTCCATTCATAGAAGATCAGCGCCGCTATTCCCGCGCTAAACAGCCGGAACGGCAATCCGCCGAGCCAGGTGAGGGCAAGCGTCAGCGCCGCCATCACGATTGCCGAGATGACGCGCTGCTGGAGATTGCTCATTCGCGGCGGCGCCTAAAGCGCGACATCGCGGGCTGCAACCCCGCCGAAGCGTCGTTCGCGGCCGGCAAAGTCGCGCAAGGCATCGGCCAGATGCTCGCGGCTGAAGTCCGGCCAATAGCAAGGCAGGAAGACGAGCTCGCTATAAGCAGCCTGCCACAGAAGGAAGTTCGACAGCCTGAGCTCGCCGCTGGTCCGGATCACCAGCTCAGGGTCAGGAATGCCCTTTGTGTCGAGCGAAGCGGCGAAGCTTTCCGCCGTGATCGCCTCGCTCGCCATGTCGCCGCGCGCGACGGCCTCCGCCAGCTTGCGCGCGGTGCGCACGATCTCGTCGCGGCCGCCATAGTTGAAGGCGATCACCAGCGTCAGCGACTCATTGCCGGCGGTCAGCGATTCGGCTTCCTGCAGCAGGCCCCTGATGTCGGGCTGCAACCCCTGCTTGTCGCCGATCACCCTCACCCGCACGCCGTTCTGGTGCAGCTCGGCAAGATCGCGGCGGATGAACAGCTTCAACAAACCCATGAGGTCGCTGACCTCGGATTTCGGCCGCGACCAGTTCTCCGAGGAAAAGGCATAGACGGTCAGATAGGAGATGCCGAGCGCGGGCGCGGCGCGGACCGTCTTGCGCAAGGCCTCGACGCCGGCGCGGTGCCCGGCAAGGCGCGGCAGGCCGCGCGCCTTGGCCCAGCGTCCGTTTCCATCCATGATGATCGCGACATGCGCGGGCGTTGCCATGGTCTCGCTTTCGAGCCGGAAAACCCGGACCCTAAACCTGCATGATTTCAGCTTCCTTGTCGGAAAGCAGGTGATCGATGGTGCTGATTGTCTCGTCGGTCAGCTTCTGCACCTGGTCGGAGCGCTTGCGCTGCTCGTCCTCGCCGATGGTGCCGTCCTTCTCAGCCTTCTTGAGGAAATCCATGCCGTCGCGACGAACATGCCGGGCCGCGACGCGCGCGTTCTCCGCATAGCCATGCGAGATCTTGACCAGCTCCTTGCGGCGCTGCTCGTTGAGCTCCGGCAGCGGAATCCTGAGGTTGGTGCCGTCGACAATCGGGTTGAAGCCGAGATTGGCTTCGCGGATGGCGCGGTCGACGGCGCTGACCATCGACTTGTCCCAGACCGACACCGAAATCATGCGCGGCTCCGGCACCGTCACATTGGCCACCTGGTTGATCGGCATCGCCGTGCCGTAAGCCTGCACCTGGACGGCGTCGAGCAGGTTGCTGGAGGCGCGGCCGGTGCGCAGCGAAGCCAGATCGTGCTTGAAGGCGGCGATCGCCCCGTCCATGCGTCGCTTCAGGTCTTCGAATTCGCCACTCATGATCATCTCCTCGACCCGTTCGCCGGGTTCACTGCTTCTATCGTTATTTTGGTCCGCGGTTCCGCAGTCGCTTAACGGATCCCGGCGCCTGTTACTTGTCCGTGACGACCGTGCAATGGCCGCCGCCCCTCAGAATATCGCCAAAACCACCTTTTTCGTGGATCGAATAGACGATTATCGGAATGTTGTTTTCGCGCGCAAGTGCAATCGCGGCGGTATCCATGATCGCAAGCCCGCGTTTGATGACTTCAGCGTGGCTGATACGGTCGAAACGGATCGCGTTCGGGTCCTTCTTGGGGTCGGCCGAATAGACCCCGTCGACCTGCGTGCCCTTGAACAGCGCATCGGCGCCGATCTCGGCGGCGCGAAGGGCCGCGGCCGAATCGGTGGTGAAGAACGGATTGCCGGTGCCGCCGGCGAAGATGACCACCTTGCCCTGGTTCATATAGGCGGTCGCCTGGCGCTGGGAAAAACTCTCGCAAAGCTCCGGCATGGCGATCGCCGAAAGCACGACGGCGTCGACGCCGATCTTGTTGAGCGAGGTGCGCAGCGCCAGCGAGTTGATGACGGTTGCGAGCATGCCCATGTGATCGCCGGTGACGCGGTCGCCACCCTTCGAGGCCACAGCGACACCGCGGAAGATGTTGCCGCCGCCGATGACGACTCCCACTTCTACGCCCAGCGCGCGCGCCTCGGCAATGTCGGCGGCAATGCGGTCGACCACGGAGACGTCGATGCCGAAATGCTGCTCGCCCATCAACGCTTCGCCGGAAGCTTTCAGCACGACACGTCGATAGAGGGGCTTCACCGTCATCTCATTCCTCGAAAATCTCGGCGCGGCAATTTTGGAGGCAAAACCGCCCCCGCTTCATCCGGCGATGCTGTCATGACGGCCTGACCCGATACACGAAGGGCGCGGCGATGTCACGCCGCGCCCTCGTGCAAAATTCCAGGCTTTTTCGGTCAGTGCCGCCTTTTGATCAGTTGCCGTCTTTTGATCAGTTACTTGAGATGCCGACCGCCTCGCCTTCGATCATGACGGGAGGCGAATAGCCGGCCGGCTTGTCGCCGGTGACGGCGCCGCCGGTCACCCGGACCTGGATCTCGGAGCCGAAATAGGAATGCGGGAACGGCGCGGGCGTGGCGCGGGCCTTTTCCAGCCGCGCGCGAAGCGCGGCGGGAATCGAAAAGTCGAGCGCCCCAAGATTATCCTCGAGCTGGTTGAGCTTCGTTGCTCCAAGAATGACGGAAGCGATGCCCGGCTGCGTCGCCACCCAGTTGAGCGCGACTTGGGCCATGCTGCGGCCAAGCTCGGCCGCCACCTTCTCGAGTTCCCCCACGATCGCCCAGTTGCGGTCGCTGAACTTCTGGAAACCGGGATGCGTGGTGTTGCGGAAACCGTCGAGCCTTCCGGCGTTTCCGGCTTGCGTCGGCCTGTATTTGCCGCTGAGCAGGCCGCTGGCCAGAGGGCTCCACACCATGATGCCGGCGCCATGACGGGTGGCGAAAGGCACATATTCATGTTCGATGGCGCGCTCGGCCAGCGAATATTCGAGCTGCAGCGCCGAGACCGGCTCATAGCCGCGCAGCTCGGCGATCGCCTGGGCGCGGCCGGCATACCAGGCCGGCACGTCGGAGAGGCCGATATGGCGCACCTTGCCGGCGCGAACGAGGTCGTCCAGCGTGCGCAGCACCTCCTCGGCCGGGGTGACCCTGTCCCAGACATGCAGAAGGTAAAGGTCGATATAGTCGGTGCCGAGCCGCTTCAGCGAAGCGTCCACGGCCCGCATGATGTTCTTGCGGCCGTTGCCGCCGGCATTCGGATTGCCGGCCTCGGAATTCATGGTGAATTTGGTGGCGATCACCGCCCTGTCGCGCAGGCCGCGCTCGGCGACGAACTCACCGAGCCAGGTCTCGGCGGTGCCCCCGGTGTAAAGGTCGGCCGTGTCGAAGAAGTTGCCGCCCGCTTCGACATAGGCGTCGAAGATCGCGCGGGCGGTGTCCCTGTCCGCGCCCCAGCCCCATTCGGTGCCGAAGGTCATGGTGCCGAGAGCCAGCCGGCTGACGCGCAGGCCGCTGTTGCCAAGCGTGTAATAGGTCATGGTCATGATATTGTCCGTTCCGATCCGGTTGTCGCTGCCTACTGGCCGGGAGTCGCCTTGACCCAGGGATTGCCGCGCTCATGCGTCATGCGGAAGGTGAAGCCGTCGACCTTCCAGCCGGACGCCGAGCGCGTCAGGTGGTGCTCGTAGGTACCCCAGACCTCCCAGAGCGGCTCGCCATTGCCTTCCATCCGGTTCCAGGCATAGCCGTTGGAACGGACAGTCGCGGCATTGGCCTCGAGCACCACCTGATGGTTGGTGCGCAGATGCAGGCTGGTCTTGCTGCCCTTGAGGTTGCCCGCCCAGGCGCCGATCAGGTCGTCGGACGCGATGTTGGCCGCGGGCTGCCCGGACAGGCTGCTGAAATCGGCGGTGACACGCTCGGCGAAATAGCCGCGCGCCAGCTTCCAGTCCTGCGCATCGACAGCGCGGTCGATGGCATCGGCGATGCGGATGACGGCGCGCTCGTCGGCAAGCGCCTGCCAGCCGGCCGGTTCGGTGCCGCCGGCATCGACCGGAGCCAGCGCCATGCCTGCTGCAAAGGTTACATGTCTCAACGCGTTCATTTCGTCTCTCCTTGGGCATCAGCCCGCCCGCCGATGTGTTGACGCCAATATGAACTGGCTCAGGAGCATCGATAAGATTGCATTGTTTGCAAAGACTGTGCGATATCATTCATGAATGGATCGCGATCTGCTCACACACCTGCCGGTCATCGTCGCCGTGGCGCGGCGCGGCGGCTTCGCGCTTGCCGCGGCCGAGCTCGGCATGAGCCCTTCAGCCGTCAGCCATGCGGTGCGGCTGGTGGAAGAGCGCATCGGCCAGCCGCTCTTTGCCCGCACGACGCGCAGCGTTTCACTGACGGAAGCAGGCAAGGCGCTGGTGGAGACGGCGGCCCCTGCCCTGCAGGACATCGCCGAGCGGATGGACCGGATCCGCGGCGTGAAGGGAAGGCCGGCCGGCCTGCTCAGGATCAACGCCTCCAACATAGCGATTCCGCTGGCGGTGACGCCGGTGGTCGCGGCCATGGCGGAACGCTATCCCGATGTGACGGTCGAGATCGTTGCCGACCAGGGACTAATCGATATCGTCGGCGAAGGTTTCGACGCCGGCATCCGGCTGGGTGAAATGATCGCGCAGGACATGGTCACCGTCAGGATGACGCCGCCGTTCAAAGCCGTGATCGTCGCCTCTCCCGCCTATGTCGGAAAGCACGGCCGTCCGCGCGATGTGGGCGATCTCGCCAATCACAACTGCATCGGCTACCGGCTGGTCCGGTCAGGCGCGCTTTACCGCTGGGATTTGAACGACGACGGCAAGGACGTCGTCGTCGAAACGCACGGCACGGCCATCGTCACGGATTCGCTTGGCGCCATCGATCTGGCGCTGGCCGGCGTCGGGCTCGCCTATGTCTTCGAGCCGCTGGTGCGCGCCGACCTTGCCGCCGGCCGCCTTGCCCAGATCCTGCCGCAGACGGCGATCGAGGAACCCGGACTCTTCCTTTACTTCCCGCGCCGCGCATCGATGGCGCCGAAGCTCAGGGCCTTTATCGATACCGCACAAGAAATCGGCCGGGCATCCATGCGGACACCCGACCGAGTTGCCTGAGCTCGTGAGCTCTTCACCTTGAGGGAAACGCCGACGTTCCCCTGGGATCAGAGCTATTTCTTGACCGCCGCCGCGACTTCCGCCGCGAAATCGGTCGTTTCCTTCTCGATGCCTTCGCCGAGCGCGAAGCGCAGGTAGGCGGTGATCTTCGCCGGAGCGCCGATCTCCTTTTCGGCATCCTTCAGCGCCTTCTCGACGGTGATGTCGGGATTGAGCACGAAGGCCTGCTTCAGGAGAACCACCTCTTCGTAGAACTTGCGCAGGCGGCCCTCGACCATCTTCTCGATGATCGCTTCCGGCTTGCCGGTCTGGCGCGCCTGGTCGGCGAAGATCGCCTTCTCGCGCTCGACCGCGGCCGGGTCGACTTCTTCGGCCGTCAACGCCATCGGGCTGGTGGCGGCGACATGCATCGCAACCTGACGCGCGAACGCATTGGCCGCGTGCTCATTGCCCGTGGTCTCGATCGCGACCAGCACGCCGAGCTTGCCGAGGCCGTCCGCAACCGCATTGTGGACATAGGTCGCCACCGCGCCATGCGGCACGGTGAGCTTCGCCGAACGGCGGAAATTGATGTTCTCGCCGATCGTGCCGACCGCGTCCTTGACGGTCTCGGTGACCGACTTGTCGGAGCCCGGATACTTGGCGGCGGCAACCGCTTCGGTCGCGCCGTAGGCGAGCGCGACCTTCGCGACATTGCGGACCAGTTGCTGGAACTGCTCGTTGCGGGCGACGAAGTCGGTTTCGGAGTTGACCTCGACAATGGCAGCTTCGCGCACGCCGGCATCGACGCCGATCAGGCCTTCGGCCGCGGTGCGGCCAGCCTTCTTGTCGGCCTTCGAGATACCCTTCTTGCGCAGCCAGTCGACAGCCGCTTCCATGTCGCCGTTGGTCTCGTTCAACGCCGCCTTGCAGTCCATCATGCCCGCGCCGGTCAAGTCGCGGAGTTCTTTGACCTGTGCAGCCGAAATCGTCATTGTCGCCTCTTTGGTTCAAAATGTGCCGACGCACCAACCGGGACTCGGGTGATGCGCTCGGCAAAAGCGCTTTAGCGCGCCAACTTATTGGAAAGATGAAGGCCGGGATTCGGCCTTCCTTATCAAGCTTCCGGAGCTTCGGCTGCCGGAGTATCGAGCGCCGGCTCGACCGGAGCTTCGGCCGAAGCGCCGACGTCGACGCCGAGCGCGCCCTGCTGGCGGGCGATGCCGTCGATGGCGGCCTTGGCGATCAGATCGCAATAGAGCTGGATGGCACGGGCCGCGTCGTCATTGCCCGGGATCGGGAAGTCGATCTTGTCCGGGTCGCAGTTCGAATCGATCAGGGCCACGACCGGAATGCCGAGGCGCTTGGCCTCGAGGATGGCGATCGCTTCCTTGTTGGTGTCGATGACGAACATCAGGTCCGGCGTCGAGCCCATGTCCTTGATGCCGCCCAGCGCCTTGTTGAGCTTCTCGCGCTCGCGGTCGAGGTTCAGCCGCTCCTTCTTGGTGAGGCCCTGGGCCTCGCCGGCAAGCGTCTCATCGAGCTTGCGCAGACGCTGGATCGAGTTCGAGATCGTCTTCCAGTTGGTGAGCATGCCGCCCAGCCAGCGCGAGTTGACATAGTACTGGGCCGAACGCTGCGCGGCGTCGGCGACGATGTCGGACGCCTGGCGCTTGGTGCCGACGAACAGCACGCGGCCGCCCTTGGCGACGGTGTCGGACACCTGCTTCAGAGCCTGGTGCAGTAGCGGCACCGTCTGCGACAGGTCGATGATGTGGATGTTGTTGCGGGCGCCATAGATGTAAGGCGCCATCTTCGGGTTCCAGCGGTGGGTCTGGTGGCCGAAGTGAACACCAGCTTCCAAAAGCTGGCGCATGCTGAAATCTGGCAGAGCCATTCTTTAGTTCCTTTCCGGTTGGCCTCCACGGACACAGGCACTTCGGACGGGATGTCCTGATGCCACCGGAGGTTTCAGCCGGATTTCTCCCGGGCAGACACCAAAGTCCGTGTGTGGAATGAACGGGCATATAGAGGGGAAGTCCCATAAACGCAAGCCACGCGCAGGGAAACCGGCGATCCGCCCAAATCTCAGCGTTTTACCTTGCCGTTCGGCACCCTGACGCGGCGGAAGATCGCAACGATTTCCTCGCGGCTGCATTCGATGGCGCCAAGCCGGACCGCGCGATCGCGCTCGAAGCCGGTGATGTCGTAATGCGGCGCCGATGTCTTCGGCGGCCCTTGATAGGAGGAAAGCTTGACGCCGAGATCGCTGGCGAAGCGGTGCAGCTCGTCCGTATCGTCGGCGAGGAGATGGCACCAGCGATGGCCGGCCCATTTCCAGATCGCCGCATCGACATAGACCGCCATCAGGCTCGCCGCACTTGGTGATCCCGATACATGGCGTTTGGAGGCCAGGGCCGCAAGCCGGGTCCGCAGTCGTCGAAAATTGCTATTTCGACGCCGGGCAAGGCTTGGTCTGGTCGAACAGCGACAGGTTCACCAGCTTGCCGGTCATCGAGAAGTCGCCATAGTCCATGACGAGGTCGCGGGTGATGCCGTTCTCGTGCAGCTTGAAGCTGATCCGGTATTCCGGCACCTCCTCGCCGCTTTTGTCGGTATCGTCGAAATAGGCGATGTCGACCGGCCAGTATTTGTCGGAAGCGAGCTTGGCCAGCGCCGGGGCTTCCGGATCCGTCTTTTCCGAATCCGCCTTCTTGCCGACGATGACGGTGGTGGTCATCACCTTGTTGGCGTCCTCGGAGCCGTCGAACAGATTGGTCTGGTAGAAGTTCTCGCCTTTTTCGGCCTTGCCGATCAGCTCGACCAGATGCTGGGTCGGGAACTGCGTGGCCGCGAGCTCGAGACTGCTCTTCTCCGGCTTGTCGATATCGACCTTGAGGCCTTTCGCTTCCCTGGTGGCCGTGCCCTTGACTTCCTTGTCGAGGTTTTGGTCGACAAAGGATTTCGTCACGAAGGAAAAGGTCTTGCCTTCGGCGTCCTCGAACGTCGTCGTCTGCTGGTCGGTCAGCCTGGTGTTGTCGTTGGTGACGATCTGCGTGACGAAGCGGAACTTGACCGTATAGCCTTCGCAGGCGGAGCCGTTGAACTCGTAGACCATGCGGCCGGTGATGCCGGTAATGCCCGAGCGGTCGGAGGCCTTGCTGAGCGTAAGATCGTAGACGGCGCGATGCGCCTGCAGCGCTGGCACCGCAAAGGCCGGCGCCATCGGGAGCGCCGCCGAGAAACAGGCGGCGGCGAGAAAAAGGCGCGTTGCGCGCATGCGTTACTCCGATCGTCGCAGCCGGGGACAGGCCGCAGGGAAAGATGGTCCAGCTTAAAAAAAGTCGTGGCGGAAGCGAGGCAAAAATAGCAATTTCGGCCCGGCCAACGCGGCGTCTTCCAGCAATAGGGAAAACCAATGAGCGAAACAATCGAAAAGCGGCTAAGCGATCTTGGCGTCACCATCCCGGCCGCTGCCGCGCCCGCCGCCAACTACGTGCCCTATTGCCGCACAGGCAACACGCTGTTCACCGCCGGCCAGTTGCCGCTGAAGGACGGCAAGCTGCAGGCAAGCGGGCTGCTCGGCCGCGACATCGATACCGCCAGCGGCAAGGAAGGCGCTAAATTCTGCGCCATCAACATCCTCGCGCAGGCCAAGGCAGCGCTTGGCGACCTCGAAAAAATAAGGCGCCTGGTCAAGATCACCGTCTTCGTCGCCTCCACGCCCGATTTCGTCGAGCAGCACCTGGTCGCCAACGGCGCCTCCGACTTCCTGGTCGCAGCGCTCGGCGAGCGCGGCAAGCACGCCCGCTCCGCCGTCGGCATGGCTTCGCTGCCGCTCAATGCCGCCGTCGAGATCGAAGCGATCTTCGAAGTCGAGTGAGGTTCACGATGACCGATCTTTCCTGGCTGATCGCGCGACCTGTCGCGCATCGCGGCCTCCACGACATGAACAAGACCCGCTGGGAAAACACGCTGTCGGCCTTCGCCGCGGCGGCCGAGCGCGGCTATGCCATCGAATGCGACGTGCATATCTCGTCGGACGGCGTCCCGGTCATCATCCATGATGGCGATCTCAAACGGCTGACCGGCCAGGACGGATTTGTCTGGCAACGCACCGCCGCCGAACTGGCGACGCTCAGGATCGGCGGCACTAAGGACCACGTGCCGACGCTCAACGAAGCGCTCGACCTGATCGACGGCCGCGTGCCGCTGGTGGTCGAGCTGAAAGGCGTTCCGGGCCACGATGCCGGGCTGGTGGCAAGCGTCGGTCGGCTGCTCAAGCACTACCGCGGCATGGTGGCGATCATGTCGTTCGATCACTGGCTGATCCGCGACTTCGCCAGGGACGCGCCCGGCATCCCCGGCGGGCTGACTGCGTACGGCAGGGACAACCAGCTGATCGAAGCGCATTTCGCCATGCTTGCGCACGACCTCGCCTTCACCTCCTATGCCGCCGGCGACCTGCCCAACCCCTTCGTCAGCTTCGTGCGCGAGAAGCTGAAAATGCCGGTCATCACCTGGACCGTGCATGACCAGCCGGCGGTCGACCTCACCTTCAAATATGCCGACCAGATGACCTTCGAGGGCTTTGAGCCCGATCTGGTCAAGGTCGCCTAGAGCCGGATGATTTCAGGTCAAACGACCTGAAATCTGATCCGCCTCTATCAATCTAAAGAGAGAGCATGATGTCGTCCGAAAACCGCTTGACACTTTTCGGCATCATGCTCTCGGGAATGCCCGAAACGTGACTTGTAGCAGCCCTGAGGACGCTTAAATAAGCGGCATGGATCAAGGCGATGACGACGATGGACAGGCGGCGAACGCGGATTATGCGATCCGCGTCGCAGCGGGTATCGGCGCCTTCACCTGCGAGGAATGGAACGACTTTGCCGGAACCACGCGCAGCGACAAAGAAAACGGCTACAACCCGCTGGTCTCATTTCCCTTTCTGAGCGCATTGGAAGACTCCGGCTGCGCGGTCCGACGCACCGGCTGGCAGGGCCACCATCTCAGGTTGGAGACGGCGCAAGGCAGGCTTCTCGGCGCCGTTCCTTGCTACCTCAAATCGCATAGCCAGGGCGAATATGTCTTCGACCATGGCTGGTCGGACGCCTTCGAGCGCGCCGGTGGCCGCTACTATCCCAAGCTGCAATGCTCGGTGCCGTTCACGCCGGTCACCGGCCCTCGCCTGCTGGTCAGCAAAGGCGAGAATGAAGGTGCCGTGAAAGCCGGCCTGGCGGAAGGCCTGAAGCTGGTGACCGACAAGCTCGGCGTCTCTTCCGCGCATGTCACCTTCGCGAACGAGGCCGATGTCGCGACGCTGGCAGCGGCAGGCTTCCTGCATCGCACCGACCAGCAGTTCCATTTCTTCAACGATGGCTTTTCGAGCTATGACGATTTCCTCGCCACGCTCGCCTCGCGCAAGCGCAAGGCGATGAAGAAGGAACGCCGCGAGGCGCTTGTCGGCGGCATCTCGATCGACTGGCTGACCGGCAAGGACATCACCGAAAGCGCCTGGGACGATTTCTTCGCCTTCTACGTGGATACCGGCGGCAGGAAATGGGGCCGGCCCTATCTCAACCGGCAGTTCTTCTCGCTGATCGGCGAGCGCATGGCCGACGACATTCTTCTGGTGATGGCCAAGCGCAACGGCCGCTATATCGCCGGCGCCATCAACTTCATCGGTTCCGACGCGCTTTACGGGCGCAACTGGGGTTGCATCGAGGACCACCCCTTCCTGCATTTCGAGGTCTGCTACCACCAGGCGATCGATTTCGCCATCGAACGCAAGCTCAAGGTGGTGGAGGCAGGCGCGCAGGGCGAGCACAAGCTGGCGCGCGGCTACCAGCCCGTGACCATGCATTCGGCGCACTACATTTCGCATCCCGGCCTGCGCAACGCCGTCGCCGACTATCTCAGGCGCGAGCGGCGCGAGGTCGAGCGCATGGGCGAATATCTCGAAGAGCACACGCCCTTCCGCAAGGACCTCGGGGAATAAGGTCTAGAGGTCAGTGCGGCTTTCCGGCGGCGATCGGAACCAGGAACGAAAAGCAGGCGACCAGGAACAGCACGGCGCCGGCAAGCGCGAGCAAATCGCCGGCGCGCCAAGCCGCGGCGATGAAAAACAGCGCCGACACGATGAACAGCAGCCAACCGGCGACGACCCACTTCATGATTGCTCCGTCCTGAGATAGCAGCGTCAGACGACAAATGTCGGCGCTCATGCAATAGCAGAGCGTGCCGTCAAGAACAGCCGATAGTACTGGCGAAGCAAATGACGCGCATCTAGCGCCCGCTATTTACCGGATCGACGGAATCCGCTAAGTCACCCCACAGGGGTATTGGTGCGCGAGCACCTCGGGGTTGGCATGCTGTTTCTGGCATCTTGGGACGTCGGGCAATGGCTCGGTGTGGCGGGGCTTGCGGCCGCGCTGCTGTTGACCGTCCGGCTCGAAGGCAAGCTGGGAACCTGGCCGCTCGGCTTTTCCACCTTCTTCCTTCTCTTTGCGTTCCTGCATCTGCTTTTTCCGGGCACGATCGTCGCACTCTGGATGACGCTCATGCTGACGGCCATCATCGGCATCGCTTCAAAGTTGAAGTATCGCTATCTTGGCTTCAATCTTCTGGCCGGAGATCTCTATCATCTGGCGGCGAGCAGCTGGCACAGCGTCTTTGTCGACAATGTCCGAATGGCGATCCCTGCCCTCTTCGCCGGCGCGGCGATCGTTGCGGTCGCCATGCTTATCGACATAACTGTGGTGGAACAGGCGACGTCGCTCTCGCTGCGCCTCGCATTGTTCGCCGCGGCGATCCTGATCTATATCGCGGTCTACCGGCTCAGCGGCGGAGCGCCTCGCTTCCGCTTCGACCTGCTCACCAGGGATCGCGCGCATCTTTCCGCCTTCGTGGCGTCATGGCTCGGCGCGGGACCTTCGCAACGGCCGGGTTTCGTCGACATCACTCCCGATCCGCTGCCATTTCTGCCGCCTGTGCCGGCAAAACGGCCGAGTGGCGAGGCTCGGCCGCACATCTTCATGATCCTGCATGAATCGACCTTTGATCCGAGGCATCATGGCGTGCCGATCAACCGTGCTTTTGAACACTTCTTCTCACCCGTGAACGGTCTGTCGGGGGCTTTGCACGTCGATGTTTTCGGCGGCAGCACGCTACAGACCGAATTCTCGGTGCTGACCGGCCTGTCCTCGCTCTCCTTTGGAAACGACAGCCGCTTCGTCTTTCATCTGCTGGCCGGGCGGGTGCGCCACGCATTGCCTTCGGTGCTTTCCGGCATGGGCTATCGTGTGTCGCATGTGAGTTGCGACCGTCCCAACTTCGTCAATTGCGATCGTTTCTATAAATCGATCGGGTTCGAGGAGGTCGCTTATGCCGCAACCTTGCCGCCGCCCTTCGATCTTGAGCGCTGGCGTCGCGAACGTCATGACGAACAGCTTTACAGCCATGCGCTGGGTCGGATCGCGGGCCGCCTGGAAAGCGAGAAACCCTGTTTTCTCTCGATAATGACGCTGATGAACCACGGCGATCATCGTCGCCGCATTTTTCCTCCCGAGCTTCGCGCCGACATCCGCCGTGAAGCCGTCGCGCTGACTGGTAGCGAGAATTACGGCGAATATGCCGTGCGGCTGGCTGAAAGCGTCGAGGCCTATGCCGCGTTTCGCGAGAAACTCGAAACGGCGCTGAACGGCCAGCCTGCCATCGTCGTGCGTTATGGCGATCACCAGCCGTCGTTCACGGCCGCCCTCACCGGCCTGCCGCCTTCCGACAGGGCTTTGCACAAGACCTTCTACGCAATCGAGGCGATCAATGGCGCGTTGCCCGGCGATCTGGCCGCTCCGGCCATGCTCGACGCGGCATTCCTGTCGACATTGACCATGTCCGCCGCGCGTCTCCCGCTCGACCCGGTATTCGCCACCAGGATGGCTCTTCTGGCGGATTGCGCCGCTCCCTATTTCGCAAACGAGTCCATGCGCAAGAAACGCTTCCACCGGGCTCTTGTCGAAGCGGGCATGGTCGATCTCACCTGAACGCCTTGCCGCCCATCGGCGGCTTCGCTACACCGGACGGCGAATGCAATTGGGAGTGTCACCCCATGGCCGAAGCCTATGATCCCGGCAACATCTTCGCGAAAATCCTGCGCGGCGAGATTCCCTCGCACCGCGTCTACGAGGACGATGCGGTCGTCGCCTTCATGGATGTAATGCCGCAAGGCATGGGCCACACGCTGGTGGTGCCCAAGGCACCGTCGCGCAACATGCTCGACGCCGATCCGGCGACGCTCGGCCCATTGTTTGGCGTCGTGCGGAAACTGGCGGTCGCGGTGAAAAAGGCCTTCAACGCCGACGGCGTCACCCTGATGCAGTTCAACGAACCGGCGTCCGGCCAGACCGTCTACCATCTCCATGTCCACGTCGTGCCGCGCTTCGAGGGCGTGCCGCTGAAGCCGCACAGCGGTGCGATGGAGAAGCCCGAAGTGCTGGCCGCGAATGCCGAAAAAATTCGGGCAGCGCTTGGCGCCTAAAGCAATTCCAGGAAAAGTGTGAGCGGTTAAGTTCGGCGCCTTCGCGCCGTAACCTTCCACTCGGAATCGCGTAAAAACAAAGAGATAGGGCGTTTCACAATTTCCGTGAAGCGGTGAAACGCACTAGAGTCGCCTCTCGCTGACAGCGCAGAACATAGATGCCTTCGCCATGTCGAAGCGCAGGCCGACTTCTTTATGCATGGACCGTGCTGCTTCGACGCCGAGCCGGACGCTGAAGCGCTTGCCGAGGCAATCGAACCAGCCGAGCGCGTCGGCGCCGAGGAGTTCGGTGAACGCGAGCTTCGCCGGGACGCTCCGTGGCGTGCCGGGCTCAACCACCACTATATCCTCGCAGCGAAGGCCGAGCACGGCTTCGCCGGACGGCCGCGCTCCTTCGAAAGCGTAACCGTCAATGTCGATCGGGACGTCGGCGGTCACGAAGCGCCCTGCATCGTCCATCCGGCCTTCGAGGAAATTCATCGCGGGCGAGCCGACGAAGCCGGCCACGAAAAGACTTGCCGGCTTCTCATAGATCGATTGCGGGTGGGCAAATTGCTCGACCTTGCCCTTGTGCATGACGGCAACGCGATCGGCCATGGTCATGGCTTCGATCTGGTCATGGGTGACATAGATCATCGTCGATCCCAGGGTCTCATGCAGTTGTTTGAGTTCGACGCGGGTTTCGGCGCGCAATTTGGCGTCGAGGTTGGAGAGCGGCTCATCGAACAGGCAGATGCTGGACGAGCGCACCAGCGCGCGGCCGATCGCGACGCGCTGGCGCTGGCCGCCGGAAAGCTGGCCGGGCTTGCGATCGAGCAGCGCTTCGATCTGCAACAGCTTGGCGACCCAGGCAACCTTTTCCGTCACCGTTGCCTTCGGCGTTCCGGCGATCTCCATGCCGAACGACAGATTGCGGCGAACCGTCATTGCCGGGAACAGCGCGTAGGACTGGAAGACCATCGCCAAGCCCCGCCCGCTCGGCTCAAGCCCGCTGACGTCTTTTCCTTCAATGACGATCTGGCCTTCGTCGCATTCGTCGAGGCCCGCGATCACGTTGAGCAGGGTGGACTTGCCGCAGCCCGACGGGCCGAGGATGACGACGAACTCGCCCTTGTCGATCTCCATGTCGACAGCGTGGAGTATGGTGAGCGCCCCAAAGGATTTCTTGATCTTGCGCAAGGAAATACTGGACATGTTTCAACCCTTTACGGCGCCGGCGGCGATGCCGCGTACGAAATACCGGCCCGACAGGAAGTAGACGACGAGCGTTGGAATGGCCGTTATCAACGCCGCGGCCATGTTGACGTTGGGATTTGCAACGCCGCGCGAATTGCCGACGATGTTGGTGAGTTGCACGGTCATCGGCAAATTGTCGTTGCCGGCGAAGATCAGGCCGAGCAGATAGTCGTTCCAGATGCCGGTGAATTGCAGGATCGCCACCACGACCAGGATGTTGGTGGAGATCGGCAGGATGATCGACCAGAATGTCCTGAGGAAGCTCGCCCCTTCCATCCGCGCCGCGCGGCTGATCTCGTCCGGGATGCCGACATAGAAGTTGCGAAACAGCAGCGTCGTGTAAGGCAGGCCGTAGATGATATGCACGAAGACGATGCCGGCATAGGTGCGAAACATCCCGACTGTGCTCAGGATCTTCACGGTCGGATAGAGCATCGCCTGATAGGGGATGAACAGGCCGACGGTGATCAACAGCATGATCATGTTGGCGTGGCGCGACTTCCACTGCGCCAGCGCATAACCGTTGAGCGCCCCCGCCAGGGTGGAAATGACCACGCTCGGTATGGTGATCTTGATCGAATTCCACAGGCCAGGGCGGATGCCGGCGCAATCAAGGCCGGTGCAGGCACTTGCCCAGGCCGTCGCCCAGGCCTCGAGATTGGGATTGACCGGCAGCGCGAGCAAATTGCCCTGGCGGATCTCCTCCATCGGCTTCAGCGAGTTCATGATCACCAGCAGAAGCGGCAGTATGAAGAAGATGGCGGAGACGACCAGGAACACATAGAGGCCGATCCGGGCCGCCCTTGGCGCGAATGCCGTTCCTCGGCGAACGGTGGCCGCCGTCATGTGCCCCTCCGGAATTCGCTGTAGAAGTAAGGCGCCAGCATGATGAGCGACAGCACGAGCATCATGATCGAGGCTGCCGAGGCTAAGCCGAGATTGACGCGGGCAAAATAGAAATCCACCGCGAACTTCGCCGGCATTTCCGTCGAGATGCCGGGGCCGCCCTTGGTCATGGCGATGATGAGGTCATAGCCTCGGATCACCTCGGACATCAGCAACACCACGCAGGAAGCGATGACAGGCCGCATGCCGGGAAAGATCACCTGGCAGTATGCCCGCCACAAAGGGATGCCTTCCATCCGGATCGCTTTCCATAGATCGTTGTCGATGCCACGCAGGCCGGCCAGCACGATCACCATCACCAGGCCGGCGGAATGCCATATGCTGGCAATGACGAGGGTGTAGATGGCGCGGTCGGAGCGCGTCAGCCAGTCGAAGGTGAAGCTCTCCCAGCCGATGTCGCGCATCAGCGCCTGCAGACCCGTTGTGGGATCGAGAAGCCAACGCCAGGAAAGGCCGGTGATGATCAACGAGACGGCTAGTGGATAGAGGAAGATCGTGCGAAAGAGCGACTCGGCTTTGATGTTGCGGTCGGCAAGCACGGCGAGCAGTATCCCGAACGCCAGCGTGCCCAGGATGTAGAGCACGCCGAAGATCACCATGTTCAAGCAGGAGACGAGCCAACGCTGGTTGGTGAACAGCTTGACGTACTGGTCCAGGCCGACGATCTGGTAGTTGGGTATCAGCGTCGAGCGGGTCAGGGACATGTAGAACGTCCACAGGATCGACCCGTAGAAGAACAGCGCCACCACGGCGAAGAACACCGCCACGGTTACATCCGGCCTGAAGGCCTGCCGGTTCAGCCAGGTCGACATTTGGTTCCTCCTGCCGGCACGTCGCCGCACCCCCGCTCGCATCGAGCAAGCCCGGACTTTGCCCGGGCTCCTCCTGGCCGAAGCCGCAACAATGGCCCTGCCCTTGCGGCCATCAGCTTCACTTGCTCTGGAGAATGTCCGCCAGGCCCTTGACGGCGGTCTCGACCGACATCGAGGGGTCGGTCCAGAACTGCGTCGCGAGATCCGTCATCTGTCCGTTCAGATCACCCGGGAGGGCGTCGTAGGTGGAGGAGACCGCCACGCCGGGCGTGGCAAGCGCCTTCACGCCCTTGACCGCGCACATATCCAGCGTGCTGGTGTCGACATCGAGCCGTGACGGCACCGAGCCCTTGACCGCCGCGATCTTGGCTTCGACCGCCGGATCCATGACGGTTTCGGCAAGCAGCGTCTGCCCCTTGACCCGGTCCTCGTCCTTGTTGACGGGGAAGGCGAAGATGTCGACGACGACGGCATAGGCAGGCTTCTCGGTCGGCACGAGGAAGCAGCCGAACTCCTTGCCCGCGGTCTGTCCGGCCGCGAGGAACTCGCCGCGCGCCCAATCGCCCATGAATTGCATGCCGGCCTTGCCCGTCGTCACCAGGTTGGTGGTCTCGTTCCATGAGCGGCCGGCGCTCGCGGGATCGGTGTAGGTGCCGACCTTGCGGAACAACTCGAACGCCTTGGGCAGGATCGGCGACTTCAGGGCCTCGGGATCACGCTTGACGAACAGGTCGTTCCAATATTCCGGACCGCCGAGCGAAATGATCATCGAGGTAAGGACGTACACTTCCTGCCAGGGCTCGCCACCGACGGCAAAGGGGATGGAACCGCTCGCCTTGAGCTTGTCGGCGGCGGCAAACATGTCGTCAAGCGTCTTCGGCTCTTCGATCCCCGCTTTCTCGAAGGCGGATTTGGAATACCAGACCCAGTTGTCGGCATGGATGCCGACGGGCAGGCCGACGAGATGACCGTCGACGGTGAGCTTGTTCCATACGATTGGCACCATGGCCTTCTGCCAGCCATTCGCCGCCGCGAGATCGTCGAGATTGCGCAGTTGGCCGGACGAGGCCAGATCCCGCATCGCGGCGCTGGGCGTCATCAGCACCGCCGACGGCGGTTCGCCGCCGGCAATGCGGCTGGTCGCCGCCGCGATGGTGGAGTCGAAATCAGCCGACGGGCTGTCTATCCACTTGCCGCCATGTGCCTTGAAGGCATCGGCGATCGCGTTCATCGCCTTCGATTCACTGGCGCTGGTCCAATATTGCTGCACGTCGACCGTCTGGGCGAAGGCGGGGCTGGACATGGCGAGCAAGCCGAGAAGGCTGATCGCGCCGGAAAGGCGTTGCTGGTTCATCTTGTTTCCTCCTGAGGTTGTTGAATTCCGCGTTCTTTCGCAGCGGTCGATATGCTTTACTGGTGGCTTCAGGCGGCCTTTCCGACCGCCCTGCCCATTTCCTTGTTCAGGCTGTCCAGGAACGCGGCCATGGTGTCCCTGGAGATCTTGTTGCCGGTAATCCAGGCAACGGTGTTGTAGATGCCGAGGAACGAGCCGCCGCAGTATTCCAGCATCTTGTCGGTCTCCTCGTCGCTGAGATCGAGCTGGTCCTTGAGGAACATGCCGAACTGCTTGCGCGTGAATTCCTGCTCCAGCACCGTGGACGGCTGGCTCTCCACGTTAAGGATGCTCGTGGGCAGTGCCCGCGCCTCCACCGCGATCTCCTTCTCCAGCCGGATGTCACGCGACGACGCGGCCACTTCGATCGTCAGCTTGCCGGCGTCGAGCAACCAGGCCCGGTAGTCGCAGTCGTAGTAGCGGAGGTCGCGTGCCTCGATCACCACTTCGACACGCCGGGTTTCTCCGGGTTGCAATTCGACCTTGGTGAAGCCTTTGAGCTCGCGAAGCGGGCGGATGAGGCGCGGTTTGTGCGGCCGGGCATAGACCTGGACGATCTCCTTGCCGGCGCGCGTGCCGGTGTTCGTCACGTCGGCCGAAACGGTGAAGGTGCTCGTCGCATTGATATGGTCGACGTCGATCTCGATGTTGGAATAGTCGAATGTCGTGTAGCTCAGGCCGAAGCCGAAAGGGAAAAGCGGCGCGAGCTTGCGCTTGTCGTAGGAGCGGTATCCGACGTGGATGCCTTCGCTGTAGATGTGCCTGTTGCTCTCGCCGGGATAAGTCAGGAAACCGGGCGTATCCTCGAGCCGGACCGGAAAGGTGACGGTCAGCTTGCCGCACGGGTTGTGGATGCCGAACAGAACTTCCGCCGCGGCGCGACCCGCTCCCTGACCGGCGAAGAACATCGAGAGGATCGCCGCGGCCTGATCCGCCCAGGGCATGGCGACGGCATCGGGCGAGGCTAGGATCACGGCGAATTTGCCATTTCGCCGCGAAAGGCGATCGACCAATTCATCCTGTCCATCAAGCAGGTTGAGGTTTGCGCGGTCGGATCCCTCGCCGTCGTATCCGACCTCGGTATTGCCGAAGAACAGCACGACGTCGGCGCCGTCGATGTCCGAGAGCGCCGCCTGCTCACCGGCGCTGCCAGGTGCGAAGTCGGATATTGCGTTGAACGTGACGGTCGCGCCTGGCGCTAGGCGGCGGATTTCGTCGAGTGGAATATCGACCTCGGTCGGTCGCGTGGTGGCACAGCCCGAGCCCTGGATGACAGGCTCGCACGCGGCGGCGCCGACCACGGCGATCCGCCGCAAGCTGGCTCCGTCAAGCGGCAGGAGGTTGCCATCGTTCTTCAGCAGGCCGATGGATTCCACGGCCATGCGCTGCGACAGCGCGTGGTGCGCCTTGAAGTCCGCCGTGACGTCCGCCCGGATGCCGTTGCGCGCCGTCCGGATCAGCTTGAGGATCCGCAGGCTCGCCCGGTCAAGCACCTTGGTCGGGACACGTCCGTCCTTCACCGCTTCGAGCAGCTCCTGCCTGCGCGCCTCGCTTTCAGGCATGTCGAGATCGTTGCCCGCATTCATCGAGGTGGCCCGATCCTTGATGCCGTGCCAATCCGAGACGACCACGCCGTCATAGCCCCACTCGTCGCGCAGGACCTGCGTCAAGAGCCAGTGGTTCTCGGCGGCCTGGACGTCGTTCAGCCGGTTGTAGGAGCTCATGACGGTCCACGGATTGCTCTTGCGGATCGCCCTTTCGAAGCCGGCGAGATAGATTTCGCGCAGCGCGCGTTCCTCCACGACCGAACTCATCGTGGTCCGCTGGACCTCGGAATTGTTGCAGGCGAAGTGCTTGAGCGAAGCGCCGACGCCGTTCTTTTGCAGGCCGTTGATGACCGCCGCCGCGATCTCACCCGACAGGGTTGGATCCTCGGAATAATATTCGTAACTGCGGCCGGCGAGCGGAGTACGACGGATGTTGATGCCGGGACCGAGCAACAGATTGACACCGAAGGCCTGGCACTCACGCGCCAGCGCCTCGCCGAGTTCGTGCGCAAGGCCGACGTCCCACGAACAGGCGAAGGACGATCCGTTCGGGAAGCAGGTCGCAGGACGGGTCGAACCGAACGCACCCTCGACGCCACGCGAAACATCGGCATTGACGACGCTGAGGAATGACGCGAGCTGGCTGCCACCGTCCTGCAGCCCATCGATCTGCTCGATCGAATAGCGCACGCCATAAGTCCCGTCGGTCATCAAAACCTCGGGAATGTTGAGCCTGTAGTTGGCTGCGGTGCGCCAAAGACCGGATCCCGTCACCAGCGTCGTCTTTTCCTCGAGGGTCATCTGATCCACGAGCGCGCCCAGTTCCTTGTCGGATATATTCCAAGCCATAAAGCTGCCTACCTCATTTGTGCCGGGCGTCGGCACACCGACTTCCACAGCCTTGCACGGTCGCCCGGATCGATAGTCCGCGCTCGAGAACGGTATGACGATGACATAGCGAAAGCCTGTCATCTAGCCGTCGAAATTGCTCTGGAGCTACGACAGTTTTTGATATTTAATAGGCATATCCAGGGAGGATACCGATGAATGTCGCATATCTGAGACCCGAGTTCGGGCGCGAGAAACTCGACTGCGGTTTCGAAGATCACGGACCCTCATCGGAGGCGCATTGCCACGCTTTCGTGCACGGCTATGCCGACGTGCCCTATCACTGGCATCGTGAAATCTAGATACTTTTTGTGCTGCGCGGACAGTTCCGCCTCATCGTCGACGGCCAGGTCTGCGACATGGATCAGGGCGACACGATCATCATCAATGCCGACGTCCCGCACAACTCGACGTCCGTCTCACGCAACACATTGGTCTGCGGCGTGCATCTCGACGCCGCGTATTTCGAGCGTCTCGGCCTGCCGGGGTTCGCCTCGCGGCAATATCTTTGCCGCACCTTCCTGCACAGCCGCTCCTTCATGCACCGCGTCGCGCCGATCAAGGCGCTGATGGCGCGGCTCGTTCTCGATCAGAGCAACCATCCCGAAGAGATCATGGTCCGCCAGACGATCGCCAATCTGCTTGCCTGCTACATCTACCGCTGGATCCCGCATGAGGAGGCCGATGCGGCGGGGGCGCAATTGCGGTCCGATAGCCGCGGCCGCATCCTGCGCATCATGGATACGCTGAACGAGCAGGACGCAGGTCAGCACCTCGGCGAGATCGCTGACGCCGAGGGACTGACGCTCAGCCACCTGTCGCGCCTGTTCAAGCGGCATCTCGGCATAGGCTATCGCGACTATTCACAGAACCTGCGGCTCGACAGCGCCGCCGAGACGCTGCGTACGACCGATCATACGATCGGGACCATCATGGAGCGCAGCGGCTTCGGCAACCCGGCCGTCTTCTACAACAAGTTCCGCGCCCGGTTCGGCTGCAGCCCGGCCGAATTCCGTCGCGGCCGCCGCCCGTCGAAACCGCAGAGCGTATTGACCACCGAGGATGCTGCCGAAGTCCAGAAGCTTCTGATGGTTCTCGCGACGGATGTGGGCAAGGCGGCGGAGCTCGCGGTCGGGCTGGCGCCACATGACAAGCGCCAGATCGTCCTAAGCGCGCCGCACAACCCGACCCGTGAAACTACGCCGTCTCATGCGCTGGCGATGTCTTGAGCGCGGGATGACCAACACCGCCTGATTGTCCGGTCGCCCGCGCTTCAGGCTGATGCGGCCTCCACTCAACTTGCCGACCGGCGCGCCAATGTCGGAAAGGCCGTCGGCTCCGCCCCCGCCATAAGCCTGTCCCGGATCGCCTCCGCGCAGGCGTGCGGACTTAGCAGCGACGTATCGATCTCCAAGTCGTAAAGGCCGGGCTTATGCACTTCTTCCTGCCAGAGGCGCACGGGCAGCGGTGTGGGATCGTCGTCCGTTCCGATGACATATGGCGTACCAGCCCCGCCTGCCGCGCGTCTTCGCAAGATCTCCTCGATCGGGCAGCGGACGCCGACGAAGAGGACCGGCAGGCCGGCCAAGCGGCGAGCACATTCGGGAAGGATGTTCAGCGGCCTCGAATAGGCGTCGTGATGGCCAACATCGGCGACGACATTGAGCCCCAGCCGGCTGTGGGCGGCGATTGCATCGTAAAGCGCCGCGTAGAGGCCCGACACAAAAACCTCAAGATCGGGGCGTTCGCCGCCGGGGCGTAAGCCAATGCCGGGACGCAAGCGCGGTGGCGTGGCGAGTGCGTAGGCATCGACGCCGAGATTGATCCAGACGCCCTCGAATGTCTCCTGGATCGCGGCGGCAATGCTCGACTTTCCCGAGCGCGGCGCGCCGTTGAGGATGATGATCTGTCCGGCTTCCAAGCGGTGCTCCCTTCAACGAAAAAGGCCCCGTTTCCGGGGCCTTTTGTATTTCAAGCGAGCGCTTGTCAGCCCTTGCGCGGCAGTTGCGGCACAAGGCTGCGCTTGTTGCCGTCCTTGCCCTTCGGCTCCGGCTTCTGCGCCACGGCCTTCTTGGGCGCGGGCTTCTTGGCGACCGCCTTTTTCGGCTTCGGCGCGTCTTCCGGCTCTTCCTTCTTCGGCTGCACGGGCGACTCGTCGGCGAGCGACTCGAGCTTCAGGCCGGACTCGCCGGTTTCTTTCTTCTCGACGGTGACGCGCACCGTGCCGCCCTTCTTGAGCTTGCCGAACAGCACCTCGTCGGCCAGGGGCTTCTTGATGTGCTCCTGGATGACGCGGCCGAGCGGACGCGCGCCCATGCGCTCGTCATAGCCCTTGTCGGCCAGCCAGGCGATCGCGTCCTGCGACAGGTCGAAGGTGACGCCACGCTCGGACAGCTGGGCCTCGAGCTGCATGACGAACTTCTGCACCACCTGATGGATCACCGGCACCGGCAGCGAGCCGAATGGGATGATCGCGTCGAGACGGTTGCGGAACTCCGGCGTGAACAGCCGGTTGATCGCCTCGACGTCGTCGCCTTCGCGCTTGGTCGAGCCGAAACCGATCGCCGCGCGCTGCGCATCCGACGCGCCCGCATTGGTCGTCATGATCAGGATCACGTTGCGGAAGTCGATCTGCTTGCCGTTATGGTCGGTCAGCTTGCCGTGGTCCATCACCTGCAACAGGATGTTGAACAGGTCCGGATGCGCCTTCTCGACTTCGTCAAGCAGCAGCACGCAATGCGGATGCTGGTCGACGCCGTCGGTGAGCAGGCCGCCCTGGTCGAAGCCGACATAGCCGGGAGGCGCGCCGATCAGCCGCGAGACGGTGTGGCGTTCCATGTATTCCGACATGTCGAAGCGGATCAGCTCGACGCCGAGCGAGGCGGCAAGCTGCTTGGCGACTTCCGTCTTGCCGACGCCGGTCGGGCCCGAGAACAGATACGAGCCGATCGGCTTTTCAGGTTCGCGCAGGCCGGCACGCGCCAGCTTGATCGCCGAGGTCAGCGCGGTGATCGCCGTATCCTGGCCGTAGACGACGCGCTTCAACTCGATATCGAGCCCCTGCAGCACCTTCTCGTCATCAGCCGAGACCGTCTTCGGCGGGATGCGCGCCATGGTGGCGATCGTCGCCTCGATCTCCTTGATGCCGATCGTCTTCTTGCGCTTGGCCTCCGGCACCAGCATCTGCGAGGCGCCAGTCTCGTCGATCACGTCGATCGCCTTGTCCGGCAGCTTGCGGTCGTTGATATAGCGCGCCGAGAGCTCGACCGAGGCCTTGATGGCTTCGCTCGTGTAACGGACCTTGTGGAACTCCTCGAAATAGGGCTTCAGGCCCTTCATGATCTCGATGGCGTCCTCGATGGTCGGCTCGTTGACGTCGATCTTCTGGAAGCGCCGCACCAAAGCGCGGTCCTTCTCGAAGAACTGGCGGAACTCCTTGTAGGTGGTCGAGCCGATGCAGCGGATGGCGCCGGACGACAGCGCCGGCTTCAAAAGGTTCGATGCATCCATGGCGCCGCCCGAAGTGGCGCCCGCCCCGATCACGGTGTGGATCTCGTCGATGAACAGCACCGCGCCCGGATAATCCTCGAGTTCCTTCACGACCTGCTTCAGCCGCTCCTCGAAGTCGCCGCGATAGCGGGTGCCGGCCAAGAGCGTGCCCATGTCGAGCGCGAAGATGGTGGCGTCCTGCAGCACTTCCGGCACATCGCCTTCGACGATGCGCTTGGCCAGCCCCTCGGCGATCGCCGTCTTGCCGACGCCCGGGTCGCCGACATAGAGCGGGTTGTTCTTGGAACGGCGGCACAGCACCTGGATGGTGCGGTTGATTTCGCTGTCGCGGCCGATCAGCGGGTCGATCTTGCCGGCCCGCGCCTTGTTGTTGAGGTTGACGCAGTAGGCCGTCAACGCGTCCTGCTGCTTCTTCTTGCCGCCTTCTTCCTGCGGCTCGGCGCCGTTCTGGCCGCCCTGCTCGTCCTCGGCGCCGCGCGGCGTGCGCTGCTCCGAAGCGCCCGGGCGCTTGGCGATGCCGTGCGAGATGTAGTTGACCGCGTCGTAGCGGGTCATCTGCTGTTCTTGCAGGAAATAAGCGGCGTGGCTCTCGCGCTCGGCGAAGATGGCGACGAGCACATTGGCGCCGGAGACTTCCTCGCGGCCGGACGACTGGACATGGATCACGGCGCGCTGGATGACGCGCTGGAAGCCTGCCGTCGGCTTCGAATCCTCGTCGTAGCCGGTGACGAGGTTGTCGAGCTCGGTGTCGATGTAGGTGAGAACGGTATGCTTGAGCTCGTCGAGATCGACGTTGCAGGCGCGCATGACGGCGGCCGCCTCGGTGTCGTCGATCAGGGCGAGCAACAGGTGTTCGAGCGTCGCATATTCGTGATGCCGCTCGTTGGCGAATGTCAGCGCCTGATGTAGCGCCTTTTCCAGGCCTTGGGAGAAAGCCGGCATGTTACCTCACTTCTTCTCCATCACGCATTGCAGCGGATGCTGATTCTGTCGGGCGAAATCCATGACCTGGGACACTTTGGTCTCGGCCACCTCGAATGTGTAGACACCGCACTCGCCCACTCCATGATTGTGAACATGAAGCATGATGCGTGTGGCGGCCTCGCGGTCCTTTTGGAAAAAACGCTCCAGGACGTGAACGACGAACTCCATCGGAGTGTAGTCGTCGTTCAGGATGAGGACCCGGTAGAGGCTGGGCTTCTTGGTCTTGGTTTTGGTGCGCGTGATGACAGCGGTGCCGCGACCGGGATCGTTGCGGTCTCCGTCACTTTGCATTCGCACCACACCTGCCGTGGCAGTCAAACCGATCGTCACGTAGTCCAGCCTTTTCGAATCCTCATGCGAGTTCAACATGTAGGTTCTCGATGGACGATTTTAAGCCCTTCTGTTTAGCTGACAATATGGCTAGGTGGGCAAACCTCAGCGAATTTCTCAATCGTGAATGCGGCAAGGTGCATCGGGTTGCGATCGGACATGAAAAAACCCGGCCGCGTTTCCGCGACCGGGTCCTTCCGCAGGCCGGCTGGCCGTATCGGGCGTGATCGGGCGAAATTACTTCGCCTTGGCGACCACCGATTCGAACGGCTTGTAGGCTTCCTTGGCGAGCTCGGCATAGAGATTGCCGAGCTTGCTGGCCTCGGCCACGAAGCTCTCATAGCTCTGCTTGGCGTAATCGGTCTGGATCTCGATGGCCTTCTCGATCGACTTGGCCGCGAACAGCTTCTCGACGGCGGCGCTGCCGGCTTCGAAGCTCTTCTTGGTGTATTCGCCGGCTTCGGTGGCGATCGCCTGCGCGCCCTTGGTGAGCGAGGCAAAGCTCTTCAGCCCGGTGTCGGCAAAGTCCTTGCCGTATTTCGAGAAGTCCTCATAGGTCTGGGTCATTTCATTCTTCCCTTTGGTTGAAACGCCCTTTTGGCCCCGGGCGCCCTTGTGCAATGCACCTCAATATATTGTGCGATGCACAAAAGTCAAGAATCCCTTGGCCTGCAGGAGCTCCAGCGCCGTCGGCTGGTAAAATTCGATTAAACAGAAGCTCGATTTGCCGAAAAATGGTGAACGCGGCGGTTACCATAAACGGATTGGTAACGCTGGGCGCGATAGCTTGGCCGGAAGCGAGGCAGGCACTCCCTTTGCCGCCTCCGGGGCAACGAAAATTCAGGGTAAGTAACGGTGCGTCAGGCGTTGTCGGGCTTCGTCTCCAAATCTTCTTTCTCCTTCAAGGCAATCATGGTTGCCGCGCTCGCGGTGACGATTGTCGCCGCCGATGTCGCGTCGGCTCTTGCCGCGAAGTCCGCGGCCATTGTCGTCGACGCCAAGACCGGCAAGGTGCTCTATTCGGCCGACGCCAACGGCCGGCGCTATCCGGCCTCGCTCACCAAGATGATGACGCTCTACCTCACCTTCGAGGCGTTGGCGAAGGGCAGGATCAGCAAGAACACGCCGGTTCCATTTTCCGCGCATGCTTCCGCCGAGGCGCCTACCAAGCTCGGCGTCCGCCCCGGCGGCTCGGTTCCGGTCGAGACCGCCATTCTGTCGATCGTAACGAAATCCGCCAACGACTCGGCCACCGCACTTGGCGAGATGCTCGGCGGCAGCGAAGACAATTTCGCCCGCATGATGACGGCTAAGGCGCGCCAGCTCGGCATGAACGGCACCGTCTTCCGTAACGCCAACGGCCTGCCCGACCCCGGCCAGTTCACCACGGCGCACGACATGGCGATGCTTGGCATCGCGCTGCGCGAGCACTACCCGCAATATTACGGCTATTTCTCGCAGCGCTCGTTCCTGTATGGCCGCCAGCGCATCAACGGTCACAACCGCCTGCTTGGCCGCATCAAGGGCGTCGACGGCATCAAGACCGGCTACACCCGCGCTTCCGGCTTCAACCTCGTTTCCTCCGTCGCCGATGGCGACCGCCGCCTCGTCGCGGTGGTGATGGGCGGCACCTCCGGCCGCAGCCGCGACAACCAGATGGCCACGCTGATCAACACCTACCTGCCGCGCGCCTCGACGCGAGGCGGCGGCGACCTCATCGCCAAGGGCAACGACAATCCAATCAAGACGCTGGCCAAGGTCTTCTTGCCCAAGCATGACGCGCCGACACCGGACGCCAAGCCGGCGACGGACGACACTGTCGTTGCCTCGGCCGATGACGTTGAGGACGACACCCAGCAGGTCGCCGAGGACACGAAGCCTGTCATCAAGGTCAAGAAGGTGAAGACGGTTGCCGTCGCCGCCATGGCGCCGGCCTCCAAGTCTCAGGACGCCTCGCCCCAGGTCGTCACCGCCTATGCCGAACCCGCGCCGGCCGCGCCGGCGATCGATCCGGTCAAGACGTCGTCGGTGCCGGCGGGTTGGGTGGTTCAGGTCGCTTCCTCGCCGACGAAATCAGGAGCCCAGAGCCTGCTTGATCAGACTGCCAAGCAGGCGCCAAGGATCCTGGCCGACGCTTCCGGTTTCACCGTCGCCTTCGACAAGGACGGCACCACCTACTACCGCGCCCGCTTCGGCGGCTTCGGCTCGAAGGATGCCGCCTGGAAGGCCTGCGATGCGCTCAAGCGCAAGAAAATCTCGTGCTACGCCGTCCAGCAATAGGCGGTTGTTGGAATCTCCCGGAAAGTACCCGCGTCGAAGGAGACTAATCGTGATTGGAGAGCAAGACGTCCTTGGCTTCATTGATCCGCGCCGCCAGGACAGACGTGCCGCCGACATCGGCGTTCAGGCGCTGCATCAGGCGGCGGTGCGCCTTGCGGATATCCGCCGCGGCAGCCCCCGCTTCAAGACCAAGGACCTTGTAGGCCTCCTCCTTAGTCATGGCGCCCGCACCTGGCGCAACACCCAGCCCTTCGCCACCGTGCGGCTGCGCGTCCTTGCGCCAGACGGGAAAACGGCCGTCAAGATACGTCTCTAAGAGCTGGCGGCTCTCCAGATCGGGGCTGAGCTCGCCATGAAGCTGGCGCAGGTCCGTCAGTCCCATGGCCCCCAGCATCTTGCCTTCATAACGCCCGGCCAGAACGAGCCCCTCGAGCCTGCCGCTGTCATGGTCGAGGTCCATTTCGAGCGCGGCGGTGCGCACCGTCGAATGTTGGGACACGGCGGCCCGCGCTGGCGGCCGCCTCGTGCGTATCCAGCCGACCCAGGCCAGCGCCGCAAGCAGAAGCAGCCCGCCGATAAGGCTGCGGCCGAAGATCAGCATGGGCGCCCCGACCAGCCCCAGGAGGGCCGGCCCAAGCGATCTCAGACTGTCGGCCATTCTTGCCGCATCCGCGCGCACAAAGAGCAAGGCGGCGCCGAAAAGCACCACGAGCACCGCTGCCAAAACAAGGATCACGCCCATCGATTAGCGCTGCCATACGAAAGACTGAGCATGGAAATAGGATGGGACCAAGGTCTGGCGCTTGCAAGTCCCACATCGAGCGAGCCGAAGGGCCAGCGCCGGGGACGATCCGCAAGGCGCACAGAGCAATTCCAGGAAAAGTGCGAGCGGTCTTCCGTCCGGAATTGCGTAAAACAAAAGGATAGAGTGGTTCGCCGTTTCCGTGAAACGGTGAAACGCGCTAGAGCAGGCCGAGTTCGGCGAGTTCCAGCCTGAGCTTCGGCGGCATCTCGGCCAGTGCCGCCCTGCCCTTGCCGAGGTCGACCGGCGCATCGGCGGGCTTGAGATAACGCCAGCCCTGGAAGGCGCGCCGCGGCTGCCAGTCGGTGCGCACGACCTCGGGATCGAGCATCAGATGACAGCGGCCTATGCCTTCATCGTCGGTGAAGGGCCGGATCTCCGTGATCAGCTGCCGGCACTGGACGCTGCCCTTGATCACCCAATAGAGCGAACCGCCATCCGTGATCTCGCCGCCACGTGTCGGCACCATGCGGGTGGTGTGCCAGTGCTCGGCCGGCTCGCCGGCGCGGCGCCGTTCGTCGAGACGGAAGGCAATCCACTCTTCGAGATCCTCGACGCTGTCGCAGCCGACGCACAGTTTGATGAGATTGAGTGACATGCCCCAAGATTTAGCCGCAAGGGTTGACGCGTCAACGCCCTGAGCGACTTCTCCACAGGGCCAGCAGGATGACGCCATAAAACCAGCAGGAATCCAGGATACACAATCGGTAGCTTGGTGGCTCGCGGAGCAGTTGTCATCTTGGCAGACGGTCGAGAACAGAATGGGCCGAATAGGCGCCAGGTGGTTTTGGCAGCGACGTTGATGTTGCCGGCCATCATGACGAGCACGCGGGCTCAGAATGGGCCTTCCACGTCGAATGGAAAATCTCCGCCTCCGGTCACCCAAGCAGAGATCGAGGCGCGCATTCAGCGTGTCCTTGGCGGGCTTCGACCTCCCATCGGATTTGCCGGTCAACCTCATGCCTCGCTCACGGCCAGGATGAGCACGCTGAATGTTCCCGGCGTGAGCATCGCGGTCATTCACAACGGCGCCGTGGAATGGGCGCGAGGCTTCGGCGTTGCATTGCAGGGTGGCCGCCCGGTTGGGCCAGGCACACTCTTTCAGGCCGGGTCGATCAGCAAGCCGGTAGCAGCCATGGCGGTCATGGCTTTGGCCCAAGCTGGAAAACTTGATCTCGACGTGGATGTAAATTCGTATCTGAAGAGTTGGAAAGTTCCGGCCAATTCGTATACCGACAAGACGAAAGTCACTCTTCGGGAATTGCTCAGCCACTCCGCCGGGACGACGGTCCATGGTTTTGCAGGGTATCAGGCAGGATTGCCGATTCCGTCCCTTATCGATGTGCTCGATGGCTCCCCACCAGCGAACAATCCTCCGATTGTCGTCGATGAACCGCCGGGTAGGAATTTCCGGTATTCCGGTGGCGGCTACACGATTGTGCAGCAGCTGCTGATCGACGTTACCGGCAGACCGTTTGAGGATTTGCTGGACGAGACGGTGCTTCGCCCGCTTGGGATGTCCCGCAGCAGCTATCGTCAACCGCTGCCCGCTCGCGATCTTCCCCACGCAGCGATGCCACATACCATAGGTGGCGACCCGGTCGCCGGCGGCCCGCACACCTATCCCGAGTTGGCGGCGGCTGGATTGTGGACGACGCCAACCGACCTGGCTCGCTTCGACCTGGCCCTGCTCGACGCGTGGGCAGGCCGGCCAATGCCGATACTCTCCCAGCCGGCGGCAATCCAAATGCTGACCTCTGGGCTTGGGAACTATGGCCTCGGCCTGATCGTGCGCGGCTCACCGCCACATCGTCGCTTTGGTCATGACGGCGTGAATGCCGGTTTCATAAATTCGATGATTTCCTACGAAACAGGCGACGGCGCCATTGTGATGACAAATGGCGACCAAGGCGACGTCCTGGTTGCGGAGATCATGCAGAGCATCGCCGCCGAATATCAGTGGCCGGACTGGACCCGCAAGGAGCGGAAATTGGTCGCGGTCGACCCAAAGCTCCTGGACCGGCTGATTGGAAACTATCGACTTGGCCCGACCATGATCGTCCATATTTCGAATGAAGGCGGGCAGCTGTTTTCACGAGCGACGGGAGGGGCCAAATTCGAGCTGTTTGCGCAAAGCGACCGTGATTTCTTCACGACCGCGTTCGATTCCGTGTTCACCTTCGACACGGACGGCTCAACCGACGCTCGGAAGCTGGTCATACATCAAGACGGCAAGGACTATCCCGGCGACCGCATCCCGTAGTCGGGACGTTGAACTCAGCGACGCCGGTCATACTGTGTGGGCCGCCCCCCTCAGCACTCAACCACGTTCACGGCCAGGCCGCCGAGGCTGGTTTCCTTGTATTTTTCGTTCATGTCGAGGCCGGTCTGGCGCATGGTTTCGATCGCGGCATCGAGCGGCACGAAATGCGTGCCGTCGCCCTTGATGGCCAAGGACGCGGCGGTCACGGCCTTCACCGCGCCAAGCGCATTGCGCTCTATGCAGGGCACCTGCACCAGGCCGCCGACCGGATCGCAGGTCATGCCGAGATGATGTTCCAGCGCGATCTCGGCGGCGTTCTCTACCTGCTCGGGCGTGCCGCCCATCACGGCGCACAGGCCGGCCGCGGCCATTGCCGAAGCGGAACCCACTTCACCCTGGCAGCCGACCTCGGCGCCGGAGATCGAGGCGTTTGACTTGATGATGCCGCCGACAGCAGCCGCCGACAGCAGGAAGTCGCGGATGCTCGGCTGGTCGGCCTCAGGATGGAAGTGCAGCCAGTAGCGCAGCACCGCGGGCAGCGTGCCGGCGGCGCCATTGGTGGGCGCCGTCACCACGCGCCCGCCGGCGGCGTTCTCTTCGTTGACCGCCATGGCGTAGATCGACAGCCAGTCATTGGCGAGCAAGGGATTGGGCCGGTTCTGTTGCCACTGCTCCTGCAGCTTGTCGTGCAGTTGCCGCGCGCGGCGGCGCACCTTCAGCCCGCCCGGCATGATGCCGTCCTGTGACAGGCCGCGATCGATGCAGCCTTTCATCGCGCCCCAGATCGCGTCCAAGCCTGCATCGAGCTCCTCGCGCGACATGTGCTTTTCCTCGTTGGCGCGCTTCATCTCGGCGATGGAAAGCCCGCTCTTTGCCGCCATCGCCAGCATCTCGACGGCATTCTTGAACGGGTACGGAACCTTCTTGCCCTCGGTCGTCACCGAGCCCTTGGCCTTCATGCGCTGCAACTCTTCCTCGGAAACGACGAAGCCGCCGCCGATCGAATAATAGATGCGCTTGAGCAAAAGCCGGTCGGAGTTGTCATAGGCGTAGAAGGCCATTCCGTTGGCGTGGCCGGTGAGCGGCGTCTTGCGGTCGAGCGCCAGGTCTTTCGCCGGATCGAAGCGATAGGATGGATGCCCGGGAGGCGAAATGCGCTTGTCGGCTGCGATGCGAGCGACGATGCCGTCGGCCTCGTCCGGATCGACCGTCTGCGGCGTCTGGCCTGCCAGGCCAAGAATCACGGCGCGGTCGGAGCCATGGCCGATGCCGGTATAGGCGAGCGAACCATGCAGGCTGGCGCCGATGCGGTCGACTTTCACGCCCGCGGGCCGCGGCCAGTCGCCGGCCAGGATCTCGTCGAGGAACCGGCGCGCGGCCGTCATCGGCCCCATCGTGTGGGAGCTCGACGGGCCGATGCCGATCTTGAACAGGTCGAAAACCGAAAGGAACACGGGGCCGTTGTCTCCTGGGAACCGATCAAGACTTACATATAGGAATTCCCGGGATGTTTCCGCTGTTTTGCAAATCGCGGCGCGGCGGCTGCCGACCTTGTTTGCTCCGCCAGCGACATCATCCCGCCGAGAGCTCGGGTGCCCGTCGAAGCGCCGGCCCGGCCCGTGTTACAAGAGCGCATGGGCGACTCACTCCACCTTTCAGCGGCAGATCTGGCGGCTTTGACCTTCTTCCTGGTCGTCTGGGTGCTGCATACGCTCGCCTCCGACGGCAGGCTGATCAGCCGCGTCTCCCTGACGACGGCGATGAACGCCCAGCGCGAAGCCTGGATGCGCAACATGGCCGAACGCGAAATCCGCATCGTCGACACCGCGATCATGAACGGCTTGCAGCAAGGCACGGCGTTCTTCGCCTCGAGCTCGCTGATCGCGCTCGGCGGCTGTTTTGCCCTGCTCGGCGCCTCCGACCGCGTGCTTCAGGTTCTGGCAGAACTGCCCCTCGGCGCGGCTTCGCCGCGCGAAGCCTTTCAGACCAAGGTGTTCGGCCTTGTGCTGATTCTCGCCTTTGCCTTCTTCAAATTCGGCTGGGCCTACCGGCTTTTCAACTACTGCTCGATCCTGATCGGCGCGGTGCCGACCCCGCATGGCCCAGCCTCGCGCAACCCGGTCAGCGAAACGGCGGTGTGGCGGGCGACGCGCATGAACGTGCTTGCCGGCAAGCACTTCAACTCCGGCCTGCGCGCCGTCTTCTTCTCGATCGGCTATCTCGGCTGGTTCGTCGATCCGATCGTCTTCGTGATGTCGACGCTGGTGCTTCTGGCGGTGCTCGTGCGCCGTCAGTTCTTCTCCGCGGCCCGGCAAGCCGTCCTCGGTCAGCCGCCCGGTCCGGGGAAGAACTGATCGATCTTGCCGGAGAGCCGGTAGGCGAAAAGGCCGATCCACTCGCGCATCGCAATGGTGGTCGCCTGCATCGAATCGACCGGGTTGTCGCGGTAGAAACCGACGCCTTCCTTGCCCGAGGTGCGATAATCGACCGGCCACGGAATGGTCGCAAAGCCCGCCTTGTCGAACAGCGCCTTGGCGCGCGGCATGTGGAAAGCCGACGTGACCAGCAGCCAGGTCTCGCCCGGTTTCGGCTCAACCAGTTTTCGCGAGAAGGCAGCGTTCTCGTAAGTGTTGCGCGATTTGTCCTCGAGGATCAGGCGATCGGCCGAAACGCCGAGCGCCCCAAGCAGCCGCGGTGCGGTATCGGCGTCGCCCTCGCCGTCGAGGAAAAGCGAGCCGTTGCCGCCGGACACGACGATCTTCGCCTGGGGAAAGCGCCTCGCCAGGATCGCTGTCTCGACCATGCGGTCGCCGCCGCTGTTCAATTCATAGCCGCCGCGCGCGAGATTGATGGCGCCCTCGAAGCCGCCACCAAGCACGACGATGCCGTCGACCTTTTGCGGCAATGGCGGCTTGGGGAAGCGTTCTTCCAGTGGGTTGAGCATCATCGCGCCGACCGACGTCCAGGCCGAAAGAACCAGGATGGCGACGCCGAGCACGCCGGCCGTCGCCGCCAGCCGCCGGCGTCCGAACAGCGTCGCCAGCAAGCCGGCGAGCAACAGGAAGATGGCCAGGTTCACCGGCTGGACGAAGAACCAGAATATCTTGGAGAGGTGGTAGAACATGCATCGCCCCTTGTCAGATGAGGGACGACGCTACCACCACTTTTCAGGCTGAAATTTGCCCGCGGCCTTTTCGATGACATGCGCCGTCTGGAACAGCGTCTCCTCGTCGAACGGGCGGCCGATCAGCTGCAGGCCGAGCGGTAGGCCTTTGCCGTCCAGGCCGGCCGGCACCGAAATGCCGGGAAGACCCGCCATGTTCACCGTCACGGTGAAGATGTCGTTGAGGTACATCTTGACCGGATCGGAAGCCATGTCCTCGTCGGCGACGCCGAAGGCGGCCGACGGGGTTGCGGGCGTCAGGATGACGTCGACGCCGGCGGCAAAGACGTTTTCGAAGTCGCGCTTGATCAGCGTGCGCACCTTCTGCGCCTGCAGATAGTAGGCGTCGTAATAGCCGGCCGACAGCACGTAGGTGCCGATCATGATGCGGCGCTTGACCTCGCGACCGAAGCCGGCGGCGCGAGTCTTCTCATACATCTCGATGATGTCCTTGCCGGGCACGCGCAGGCCATAGCGGACGCCGTCGTAGCGGGCGAGGTTCGACGACGCCTCGGCGGGCGCCACGATATAGTAGGCCGGCAAGGCATATTTGGTGTGCGGCAGGGAGATATCGACGATCTCGGCGCCGGCGTCCTTCAGCCAGGCGATGCCCTGCTGCCAGAGCGCCTCGATGTCTTCCGGCATGCCGTCGACGCGATATTCCTTCGGAATGCCGACCTTCATGCCCTTGATCGGCTTGCCGATCGCCGCCTCATAGTCCGGCACCGGACGGTCGACCGAGGTCGTGTCCTTCGGGTCGACCGAGGCCATCGACTTCAACAGGATCGCTGCGTCACGCACGTCGCGCGCGATCGGTCCGGCCTGGTCGAGCGAGGAAGCAAAGGCGACGATGCCCCAGCGCGAGCAGCGCCCGTAAGTCGGCTTGATGCCGACCGTGCCGGTGAAGGCGGCGGGCTGGCGGATCGAGCCGCCGGTGTCGGTCGCGGTTGCGCCGGCGCACAGGAAAGCGGCCACGGATGACGCCGAACCGCCTGACGAGCCGCCAGGCACCAGCTGCATGTTGTCATAGGTGCGGCTCTGCTCGACGCCGCCGGGCACGACAAAGCCGCCGCCGCCGTCATGGATGGTCGGCTTGACCGTGGTCTGCAGGCGCGAGCGGCGCCACGGATTGATGACCGGGCCGTAATAGGAGGTCTCGTTCGACGAGCCCATGGCGAACTCGTCCATGTTGAGCTTGCCGAGCATGACGGCGCCGTCGGCCCACAGATTGCTGGTCACTGTCGACTCGTAGCGCGGCTTGAAGCCGTCCAGCACATGGCTGCAAGCCTGGGTGTGGATGCCTTCGGTGGCGAACAGGTCCTTGATCCCCAGCGGAATGCCTTCCAGCGCGCCGCCATCGCCCTTGGCGAGCCTGGCATCGGAAGCCTTGGCCATGCCGCGCGCCTTGTCGGCGGTGACGGTCACATAGGCATTGAGCAAGGGATTGGCGCTCTCGATCGCCGAGAGGTAGGCCTCGGTGATCTCGGCCGCGGTGATCTCCTTGCCGCGCAGCTTGGCGCGGGCCTCGGAAATGGTGAGATGTGTGAGATCGCTCATCAGGCAAGGCTCTTTTCGTAAAACACCGACCATTCGGAGTCGGGATAATCCAGCACCGGTCCGCAACGCGAGAATCCGGCGCGCTCATAGACGGTCCAGGCGGAGGGGTGCCGATCGCCGGTTTCAAGGACAAGACGCATCAGTCCCTCCTGCCGGGCGAGCGCCTCGACCCGTTCGACGATCTCGGCGCCGATCTTGCGGCCGCGATGCGAAGGCCGCGTATACATGCGCTTGACCTCGCCGACCGCATCGTCATGGCGCTTGAGCGCGCCGCAGCCGACGGCAAGGCCGTTGTCGCGGGCGATGAACACCGTCGTATCCTTGCCCGCCATCTGCTCGACGCTGAGATGATAGCAGTGCTCGGGCGGCGTCAGCTCGAGCAGCGCGGCATTGAGTTCGGCGACCAGCGCGCGCACGTCGTCCTGCAAAGGCGTTTCGACGGCGATCTCGACAGCCACGGCCTACTCCACCACCTTCGGAACGAGGAAGAAATTCTCTTCCGTCGCCGGCGCGTTGGCTACAATGTCGGCGGCCTTGTTGCCGTCGGTAACGGCATCCTGGCGCTTCTTCATCTCCATCGGCGTGACCGAGGTCATCGGCTCGACGCCCGCGACATCGACCTCGTTCAGCTGCTCGACGAAGCCGAGGATGGCGTTCAATTCGCCGGTCATGCGCTCGGCGTCCTCCTCGCTCACCGCGATACGGGCAAGGTGCGCGACGCGCTTCACGGTTCGGAGATCAACGGACATGTCTTATCGCCTCGGGAAAACCAGTGCGGGCTATAGCGGCGCGGCGCGGCGGGCGCAACATATCGGGCAACATTTGACGCCCCAGCCAAGTTGCACGTTACTGGAAAGCGTAACCCACGTGCTTGCGCCTTTGCGCCGAAATAGCGTCCGTGACCGCTTTTCGGTTGTCGGGGCTATCTTCAAGGATCATTGCTAACGCACAGGGTTGTTGAACAAGCTGAACAAATGGCATTCCGTGGCGATCGATGGCGGCGCGTAGACCAACGATCACATTTTCCGGCCCTTTCCATTGCTCCGACATGGCAAATGTCGAGTGGACCCAATTGGCCTCCCAGTTGTCCAGTCGTGGAGAGCCGAAAATCGTTTCTACAACCTCGAACTTGATCCGAATGCTATCGGCGGAGCGATCCGATAGCTTGTCCGCCAGTTGCCGATAACCACTCTTGCTCGTAGCCTCGCGAAACTTGCGCCGCCGCTCCTGGAGTTCCGAGTCGAATACCGGTTTGTAGGATATTATTCTGGCGCGGACGACGATTTGTGCATTGCTGAAATAACTCAGATCTTGCTCGTGAAGAGTTGCGCAGGCCGTTGCTTTTCCAGACAGCGAAAAAAGGCTTAAAAAACCCATCCAAGCAAGCACGGCGTTCAACTTCAAGGCCCTATTCACGTCGCTCTCCCTACCGTCCCAGCCTTGAGACGATCGTCAACGATCAAGGCAAATTGACGCCCTCGCAAAGATAGTACTGCCGCTGTTGCCGACCTACTCGCCTTCCGTCGGCCCCGGAGCGGGTCGATTTGCGGCGAGTTCAATTTGCGCGAATGACAGCTGCTGGCCTAGACAGATATCGCCTTACCGATTTCCGGCAGCGCCACCTTGACGCCCGAGCCTTCCATGCCGGTGACGAACTTTTCGGCGGTCTGGTCGATCATCGAGAAGGTGCCGAAATGACAGGGAACGACGGTATCGAAGCCGAAGAAGCGGCGGCAGGCAAGGGCCGCCACCGCGCCGCCCATGGTGAAGCGGTCGCCGATCGGCACGATGCCGATCTTCGGCTCGTGCAGCTCGTTGATCAGCCCCATGTCGGAGAAGATGTCGGTGTCGCCCATGTGGTAGAGCGTCTTGTCTTCAGGAAAATGCAGGACGAGCCCGCCCGGATTGCCGAGATAGGTGTTCGTGCCGCCTTCGCCGCCGAAGGAGGACGAATGCAGCGCCTGGACGAAAGTGGTGGTGAAAGGACCGCAATCTACGGTGCCGCCGATATTGCCCGGATTGATCTTGTCGCCGCTGACGCCCTGGCCGACGAGAAACATGCAGATCTCGAAATTGGCGACCAGCATGGCCCCGCTTTTCTTCAGCACTTCGACCGCGCCGCTGACATGGTCGTTATGGCCATGGGTCAGGAGCACATGGGTCACCCCTTCAGCCGGTCCTTCCCAGCCACCTGTCCAGGACGGATTGCCGACCAGATAAGGGTCGATGAGGATGGTGGCGTCCTTGGTCTCGACGCGGAATGCCGAATGTCCGTACCAGGTCAGTTTCATGAATGCTTCCTCGATTTTTCCGTTGCCGGAAGATAGAACGCTGGCGGCAAATTGAAAGTAGCGCGACGCTCCCTATCGTCAAAAGGATGTGTGTCGCCCGAATGTCAGGAAAACCCGTTGGGCATTATTTCAATCGAGGAACTGCCGGGGCGGCTTGCCGGCGGCAAGACGCTCGCCGGGCTCGATCTCGGCGACAAGACGATCGGTGTGGCGGTCTCAGATCGTGGGCTGTCCTTCGCCCATCCGCGCCCGGTCATCCTGCGCAAGAAGTTTTCGCTCGATGCCGCCCAACTGCTCGCTCAGCTCGAGAAGGACAATGTCGGCGCCTTCGTGCTCGGTCTGCCTGTCAACATGGACGGCTCGGAAGGGCCCCGTGCGCAAAAATCGCGCGCCTTCGTCCGCAACATGGCGCCGCTTTGCGACCTGCCCTTCGTGCTGTGGGACGAGCGGCTGTCGACTGTCGCCGCCGAACGAACACTGATCGAGATGGATTTCTCGCGCAAGAAGCGCGCCAGCAAGATCGATTCGGCGGCCGCCGCCTTTATTCTGCAGGGAGCGTTGGACCGGCTTCAGTCGCTCCGGCAAGACGGTCTTCGCTGATATTGCCCTGCCGCCGCTGCCTGATCCATTCGGCGACGTTGCGCCGGCGCCGGAACGCCCAAAGCCCCATGAGCAGGAAAAAGTCGAAAACGCAGGTTCGCGCCACCATGCCCGGGATAATAGCCGGATCGACGCCGAGCATCTGGCCATAGAGCTGGAAAGCGAAATCATGCACCTGCCGGCTCAGCATCGCGTAGCCGAAATTCATGTCGTTGGCCGATAGGAAGAACCATCCCCAGAAGATGGCCATCGGAGCAGCCCAGAGTGTGAATATCGTGCGCATCAGCGCCTGCCTCCAGGCTTGTTTTCCGGGCGGCCGGATATACGGGAAAGCAACGAGCTGTGCGCAGCCCCCATCGCCATGCGCGAGGCGGCACGAACATCGCCCTGGGGCAAATGCATTGCGGCGGCGAAGGCGGAGCGGCGTTCGGCCGTCACTGCGACATATGAGGCAAGCAGTGCCGTCATCTGAATGCCGACGATCACGAACAGACCGTCGATGCCTTGCGCCACGCCGCCGATGAGAATCAGCGAAAGCAGGGACGATGCGAAGATGAAAGCGACCCGCGCCACGCTCTCACCCGCGTCCGGCCTTGCCGCGCCGTTGAGCAGCGTTTCGACAAAAGCCCAGCAGAACAACACCGCGACGGTCAAAAGCGCGATCGAAAGCGGTGCGACCACGGCGGCGTTCTCAAACTGCGGAAACCGGCTGCCCTGGACAGAGAGGCCAAGCACGCCAAGGGCCGCCACTATGCCGCGGCTGCCGTCCATGCAGAAATAGGCAAGCAGGGCGAAAACCGCCGCCCAATGCAAGGCCAGAACTGAGCTCAACACGTGCCGCATGCGCTTCCCGCTGGCGGAGCCCGGGGAGGTCATGGTTAACCGTTCCCTACTCCAGCAAGCGGAGATTGGGCTTTGCAACGGTTCGCTGCAATGGAAACCATTTGTTAAGGTTAACGGCTATCCACAGATCGGCAATCCGCCCTGGAGCATGACACCCAAAGTGTGAACCCGTTTTCGGACGGCATCATGCTCTTTGATTTGGAGTCGGATCAGGTCACCGGCGGATAGAGCGTGTCGATGATCATGCGTGCGTCGTGCCGCGAATCGAGCATTCCGTAGGTGGTGCGCCACTGGCCGCCCAGCCGCGTTTCGACGAAGGCATCGGCAATCCGCCCTGCTCCCAGCCGGCGAAGCTCCGCCGCCGCGGCCGAAAGCGCGAGTTGTTCGGTAAGCAGGCGCGCCGAGCCCTGGTCGGTCGAAGCCACCTGCATGGCTGCCTTTAGCACCCCGATGGTCCCGCGGCCACCGGTGCCTAGGTCACCGTCGATGCCGGCCAGCACTTCGTCGAACAGACCGGGCGCGCGGCCAAGCACGCGCAGCACGTCGAGCGCCATGACATTGCCCGAGCCTTCCCAGATCGCGTTGACCGGCGCCTCGCGGTAGTAGCGGGCCAGCGGCGCTTCCTCGACATAACCGTTGCCACCAAGGCATTCCATCGCCTCGTAAAGCAGCTGTGGCGCGATCTTGCAGACCCAGTATTTGACGACAGGCGTCATGGCGCGGGCAAAGGCCGCCTCGCCACGGTCGCTTGCCGCTTCGTCGAAGGAGCGCGCCAGCCGGAACGACAGCGCCGTGGCCGCGGCGACGTCGAGCGCCATATCGGCCAGAACCCGCTGCATCAGCGGCTGGTCGATCAGGTTGGAGCCGAACACCTGGCGGTGGCGCGTGTGGTGGATGGCCTCGGCGAGGCCCGCCCGCATCAGCGCCGACGAAGCGACAGCGCAGTCGAGCCGGGTCAGCGTCACCATGTCCATGATCGTCTTGACGCCTGCGCCCGGGTCGCCGACCATCTCGCCGATCGCGTTGACGAACTCCACCTCAGACGAGGCGTTCGAACGGTTGCCGAGCTTGTCCTTCAGCCGCTGGAAGCGGAAGCCGTTGCCGGAACCGTCGCCCAGGATGCGCGGCACGAGGAAGCAGGATAGTCCCTCCGGAGCCTGGCCGAGCACCAGGAAGGCGTCCGACATCGGCGCCGACATGAACCATTTGTGGCCCGTCAACCGGTAGAACCCGCTTCCCGTGCGCTCCGCCCTGGTGGTGTTGGCGCGCACATCGGTGCCGCCCTGCTTCTCGGTCATGCCCATGCCGAGCGTCAGCCCGGTCTTCTGCACCGGCGGCTTCTGCGTCTGGTCGTATTTGCGCGTCGTCACGCGTGGCGCCCATTCGCGGAAGAGCTTCGGGCTTGCCATCAGCGCCGCCAGCGAGGCGCTGGTCATGGTGATGGGGCAAAGATGTCCCGTCTCGAGCTCGGCGGTCAGATAGAAGCGCGCCGCCCTCACCTGATGGCGGCGGCCGATCTCGGCATCGCCGTTTTCCCACACCGAAGAATGCAGGCCACCGGCGACCGAGCGGCGCATCAAGGCATGATAGGCCGGATGATATTCGACCAGGTCGAGGCGTCGGCCCTGACGGTCATGCGTCCGCAACTTCGGCGTGTCGGTGTTGGCGAGGCGGGCAAGCTCCTGCGCCTCCTGCGTCATCACGAACCGGCCAAGCCCGTCGAGATCCTTGCGCACGGGATCGGAAAAACGCTCGGCAAGCTGGATGAGCAAGGGATCGCCCCGCCATGCATTGCCGCCCGTCAACGGCGGCGGCTGGTTGATCACCTCGTCGGTCACGCCCAGTCCTTCAGTTGCCCAATCCTTCAATTGGCCGAGAGGTCCTTACCATTTTCAAGGCCGCGGCCGCGAATCCGAAGCCATTGGGCCTTATAGCCCAAGCCATGGAAGGCGCGCGACGAAAATACCGGGGAGAACGCCCGCAATCCAAAGCTGGCGCTTGCGGCAGGCCGGACCGCGCCCTATAGCAGCGCCTTGAGATGACCGACGCTTCGTCCCTGCCGCTCTTCCCTCACCGCCATCTGCTGGGCATCCGTGATCTTTCCCCCGCCGATATCGAGCTGTTGCTCGATCGCGCGGACCGGGCCGTGGCGATCTCGCGCCAGCCGGAAAAGAAGACCTCGACGCTGCGCGGCCGCACCCAGATCAACCTGTTCTACGAGGCATCGACCCGTACGCAATCGTCCTTCGAGCTCGCCGGCAAGCGTCTCGGCGCCGACGTCATGAACATGTCGGTGGCAAGCTCCTCGGTGAAGAAGGGCGAGACACTGATCGATACGGCGATGACGCTCAACGCCATGCGGCCGGACATCCTCATCATCCGCCACCAGTCGGCAGGCGCGGCAGCTCTTCTGGCGCAAAAAGTCGACTGCTCGGTGGTCAATGCCGGCGATGGCGCGCATGAGCACCCAACGCAGGCGCTGCTCGATGCGTTGACCATCCGCCGCGCCAAGGGGCCGCTGTCGAAGCTGATCGTGGCGATCTGCGGCGACATCCTGCATTCGCGCGTCGCCCGCTCCAACATCATGCTTTTGAACGCGCTTGGCGCGCAGGTGCGCGTCGTCGCGCCCTCGACACTGCTGCCGTCGGGCATCGACAAGATGGGCGTGATCGTCGCGCGCTCGATGGCCGAGGGCCTGAAGGATGCCGACGTGGTGATGATGCTGCGCCTGCAGCGCGAGCGCATGGAAGGCGCCTTCGTGCCGTCGGTCCGCGAGTATTTCCGCTATTTCGGCCTTGACGCCGAGAAGCTGAAAGCCGCCAAGGGCGATGCGCTGGTCATGCATCCCGGCCCGATGAACCGCGGCGTCGAGATCGCCTCCGAAATCGCCGACGGACCGCAGAGCGTCATCCAGGAACAGGTGGAAATGGGGGTCGCCGTGCGCATGGCCGTCATGGAGGCGTTGCTTGATCCGCGCCGCAACCATGAGGGGCGCGGCGCATGAGCGTGACCGTCTTCAGCAAGGCGCACATCGTCGATCCCTCGCGCGGCGTCGACGAGATCGGCAGCGTCATCGTCGAGGGCCGCAAGATCGCAGCGGCCGGAAAGGCTGCCTTGAACCAAGGCGCGCCGGAAGGCGCCACCGTCGTCGACTGCGCCGGCAAGACGATCGTTCCGGGCCTTGTCGACGCGCGCGTCTTCATCGGGGAACCCGGCGGCGAACATCGCGAGACCATCGCTTCGGCAAGCGTCGCGGCGGCGGCCGGTGGCGTCACCTCGATCGTCATGATGCCCGACACCGATCCGGTGATCGACAATGTGGCGCTGGTGGAATTCGTGCTGCGCACCGCACGCGACACGGCAAGCATCAACATCTTTCCGGCGGCCGCGATCACCAAGGGCCTCGAAGGCCGCGAGATGACCGAATTCGGCCTTCTGCGCGAGGCCGGCGCGGTCGCCTATACCGACGGCCGCCACACGATCGCCAACGCGATGGTCATGCGCCGGGCGCTGACCTATGCGCGCGATTTCGGCGGTGTGGTCGCGCATGAAACCCAGGACGCCAACCTCGCCTCATCCGGGGTGATGAACGAAGGGCTCTACGCAAGCTGGCTCGGCCTCTCGGGCATCCCGCGCGAGGCAGAGCTCATTCCGCTTGAACGCGACCTCGCGCTGGCCCGGCTGACCGGCGGCGCCTATCACGCCGCAAAAATCTCGTCGGCGATGGCGGCCGGCGCGGTGAACCGGGCAAAGACGGACGGCGCCAATGTCACGGCCGGCGTCGCCATCCACAACCTGTCGCTCAACGAGAACGATGTCGGCGAATACCGCACCTTCTTCCGGCTGACCCCGCCCTTACGCGCCGAGGACGACCGGCTGGCGATGATCGAGGCGATCAAGGACGGCACGATCGACATCATCGTCTCCTCGCATGACCCGCAGGACGTCGACACCAAGCGCCTGCCCTTCGCCGATGCCGCCGCCGGCGCCATCGGGCTGGAGACGCTGCTTGGCGCGGCGCTTCGGCTCTATCACAATGGCGATGTGCCGCTACTGCGGCTGATCGAGACGCTGTCCACCGCGCCGGCGCGATTGTTCGGCCTGCCGGGCGGCACGCTGAAGCCGGGTGCGCCGGCAGATCTCGCGGTCGTCGATCTCGACGAGCCGTGGATCGTCAGCGAGAGCGGCCTGCACTCCCGCTCGAAGAACACCTGCTTCGAAGGCGCGCGCCTACAGGGCAAAGTCCTGCAGACGGTGGTGGCGGGCCGCACGGTTTTTTCCGCCTAGACCACCTATTGACCTGAGTCCTTCCGAGTCTGCCCGGCACAGGCTTGCTTGGCGAACCCTGCCGACTCTACCATTATGACCAGCTCATACTAAAGCAAGGCTAGCTCTTGCAAATTAAGGTTGCATCGCACAAATTGCCTCAATCTTAGGGAGCAAGGCGCGCGGCAGGCAATATGGGGGAAGCAATGGGTTATGTGATCGCGCTCGTCTTCGGCTATCTGCTCGGCTCGATCCCGTTCGGGCTCCTGATCACCCGTGCGGCCGGGCTCGGCGATGTCCGCAAGATCGGCTCCGGCAATATCGGCGCGACCAATGTGCTGAGGACGGGCAACAAGGGCCTCGCCGCCGCCACGTTGCTGCTCGACGCGCTGAAAGGCACGGCTGCCGCTTTGATCGCCGGGCATTTTGCGCCAGACTACGGGCTTCTGGCCGGCTTCGCGGCGTTCCTCGGCCACCTCTTCCCAGTCTGGCTCGGCTTCAAGGGCGGCAAGGGCGTCGCGACCTATCTCGGCGTGCTGCTCGGCGTTGCCTGGCAGGGCATGCTCGTCTTCGCCGTCGTCTGGCTCGCGATGGCCTTCCTGTTCCGCTACTCCTCGCTGGCGGCATTGGCGGCCGCGGTGGTCGTGCCGATCGCGCTCTATTTCATCAGCACGCCGCAGATCGCTGGCCTGTTCGCCGTGATGAGCCTGATCGTCATCGTCAAGCACCGCGCCAACATCTCGCGGCTGGTGGCCGGCACCGAAGGCAAGATCGGGGCGAAGGGATGAGCGCTCCGGCCGCCGGCCCGCGCCTCACCGACCGGCAGCGGCTCGCCTGGCTTCGCCTGATCCGCACGCCCAATGTCGGCCCAGCCTCGTTTCGCGAACTGATCAACCGCTTCGGCTCGGCCGAAGCCGCGCTTGAAATGCTGCCCGAGCTGATGATCTCCGGCGGCGCCAATCGTATCGTCCGCATCCCCTCCGTCGCCGAGACAGAAGCCGAGCTGGACGCCGCCCGGCGCGCCGGAGCCCGCTTCGTCGGCATCGGCGAAGCCGATTATCCGCCCTTGCTGAAGACCCTCGACAACCCGCCGCCGCTGTTGGCGGTGAAAGGCGAAAGCGCGGTCTTCCGCTTGCCCGCCGTGGCAATCGTCGGCGCCCGCAACGCCTCGCTTGCCGGCATCAAGATGGCGCGCATACTGGCGTCCGATCTCGGCCGCGACGGCTATGCCATCGTTTCCGGTCTGGCGCGCGGCATCGACACGGCCGCGCACAAGGGCAGCGTTTCGACCGGCACCATCGGTGTCCTGGCCGGCGGGCTCGATGTCCCCTACCCGCCTGAAAATGCCGGCCTGTGCGACGAGATCGCCGATCGTGGCGGCGCCGTCGTTTCGGAAATGCCGTTCGGCTGGCAGCCGCGCGCCCAGGATTTCCCGCGCCGCAACCGCCTGGTCGCAGGCATGGCGCTTGGCCTTGTTGTGGTCGAGGCGGCGCAACGCTCCGGCTCACTGATCAGCGCCCGCCTCGCCAACGATATGGGCCGGCTGGTCTTCGCTGTGCCGGGATCGCCGCTCGATCCGCGCGCCGCCGGCTGCAACGCGCTGCTCAAGGACGGCGTGACGCTCGTCACCGAGGCCGCCGACGTGCTCGGCGCGCTGGCGCCGCTTGCCGGCACCCGAGCTCCAAGAACCGCCCCACTCGCGGAGGCGCCCGACATATCCGCCATGCCGCCGCCCGGCGAAAACGACCGCGCCGATGTACTGGAAGCACTCGGGCCGACGCCGACAGGCATAGACGAGATCATACGCCACACAGGCTTGAGCGCCGCGCAGATTGCGATGGTGCTGCTGGAACTCGACCTCGCCGGCCGGATCGAGCGTCACGCCGGCGGGAGCGTGTCGCTGATCGCGTGACCTGGCGCGTGCACCCGCAACGCTGATTTCCCTACCGGAACAGATATTTGGACACTTCCGGATTGCCTCGGCGCCACATCACATTGTCGAGGAAGTAGTGGTGCACGTTGATGAAGATCAGCACGATGAAGAAGAACAGCGAGGAACCGAGGACCTGGCTGTCATATGGGACCAGGGCGGTCAGCACGAACGGGATCAGCCAGAAGCCGAGATAGCCGAGCGCCCCGCCCCCGATGATGAATCCCAGCACCCGCAACCTGTAGCGAGGTCCAAGCACGGATAGCATTTTCGGTTCCGGATCCCGCGTGGCATCCGAGACGTCACGCTCGACATTGGTTTGATAGCGCCACACCACGGCAAGGTATTGCAGCGAATGGAGCGCCGGCACCACCAGCAGCCAGAGCGGGTTTATCCTGGCGATCAGGATCCAGAGATAGAGCGAGGCGACATAGGCCACGATGCCGTAGTAAGGCAGGCTGCCGCCATTTTTTCGCCAGCGGTTGGCCAGCATCAGAAGCGTGGCCGCCGTCGATCCGACGGCCGCCAGCACGGCAATGTCGGTGATCCAGGACGGCGCCGCGAAGGTGTAATATTGAAGGCCGTAATACTGCCCCTGCGTCACCGCCGTATTCGTCTGCAGCCAGGCCAGGATCCACACCGCATAGCTGTTGACGAGCAGCACCTTCTTGTCCCGGTCATCGAAGAATTTGCGCTTCAGCACGGCGTCGACCATCAGCATGCCGTAGCCTTGCTTGACGTAGTGCCAGCCGACGAAGAAGAACATCGCATTGGCCGCGAGGCCGAGCAGCCGGGTGTTGGATGTCGCCGCGCCATAGGCAAAGAACAGGGCCATGACCGCCGGAACGATGACGCCGGCGAAGATATAGCGGAGCTGCAGGCTTCGGTCGTAGCCGTCGCCGCGCGCCTTGCGGCCGAAATTGCGGTAGAATATCTGGTAGGAATGCGCGAAATGCGGATAGTTCACCAGATAGGCCACGACGACCATGGTCGCGGCCAACGGGCCTTCGTACTCACGCGGCACGAAGAACAGCACCGGCAGGATCAGAAACGCGCTGCCGCCGAGCATCAGGAAGTCGGCAATCGGACCGAAGAGATATTTGCCGGGCTTTGGCGTCGCCTTGGGGACCTGAGCGTCTACCGAAAGGTCAAGTGTCATCCTGGAGCCTCCTTCGGAAGCCCGAGTTTAACCATGACCCTATCCAGGGACAAGGCAACGCGACAGGATCTCCCCCGTCTTGGGGAAAGTCACCCCGTCAGGCTGAGGCGGTCGAAGCGATCTTCATCAGCCGCTTTCTGGCCTCCGCCACTCGCTGCTTCTCCGACCTTATACGGCTGCACAGCGCGAGATTGATTCCGACCCCGCATTCCGCGTCCAGCATTTCTTTCGCATGATTGAGAGAAGTCTCCGCGCGCTTGACGCGCTGCCTGGCTCTGGCCAGTTCCAAGTTCAGTACGTCCACTGTATCCGCATCCCAAATTGCGGTCCCTTCGACAGGGAAACAGCCGCGCACAGGTTTTTGTTCCGATGGCCAGGGTGCAGACGACGAACTCCTGCTTCGATCGCCCCAGATATGGAAGCGTCGGCAAGCGGGTTCTGGCGTCTGTTTGAACGGTGGATTTTTGGTGAGCGCGATGGGATTCGAACCCATGACCTACTGATTAAAAGTCAGTTGCTCTACCGGCTGAGCTACGCGCTCCCGCGGGCTCGAAACGCCGCCCTCGAAATTGCGCGGAACATAGGGAGAGTGCCGCGGCCGGTCAACCGGAAAAAGACGGCTTCCCGCCGGAGTTATCAACGGGTCTGGCCAAGGTTGGCGACCGACGATCTGGCGTTCGTGGATGCCGACTCCGATGCGTGCTTCGATCGGCCAGGATATCTCAGAAGTTCCTTAAATAACAACGGCTTGAGATTCAAACGGGAACCTTCGCGATGATTTTCCGTTTCTCCGGCACAGGGACGTCAAACCACTCTCTCAAGGAGAAGACCATGAAAAAGATCGTGTCGGGCTTGTTTGCCGCCACCTTATCAGTTTCGTTCGCCGCCGCGGCGGCAGTGCCCGCCAATGCCGCGCAGGTGTTCGTCCCGCAAGCTTCGCCGGCGTCGCCCGATGTCCAGAACGTGCGCGATTTCCGCTGGCGGCATGGCGGCCATTGGCGCGGCGGCCAGCGTTTCTCGCGAAACGACGGCGCCTATTGGAACGGCCATCGCGGCTACCGCGAATATCGCCACGGCTATCGCCGCCATGGCGACTATTGGTTCCCGCTCGCTGCTTTCGCCACCGGCGCGCTGATCACCGGCGCCATCGTCAACAGCGAGAACAACCGCGTCTATCGCGGCAACTCGCATGTCCAGTGGTGCTACGACCGCTACCGTTCGTACCGCGCCTCGGACAACACCTTCCAGCCCTACAACGGCCCGCGTCAGCAGTGCATGTCGCCCTACTGACGGCTTCCAGTCAGAGTCCCAAAGCGATTCCAGGAAAAGCGCGTAGCGGTTTTCCGTCCGGAATTGCGGAAAGCGAATATTTAGTCGTTGAATGAGCCCGTGCATCGAGAGGCACGGGCTCTCTCATTTTCACCATGCCTTGCAGCGAAGGGCTGTGTCAGTTCGCCCATCCTATAGTCTTGAAGACCAGATACAGCGCTCCGCCTTCACCCCGTGGGGAGCGGTAAGCTCTAAGTGCGTTGCAAACCCGAACCATAGCCGCCGTCAACTCCCAGCCGAGGGCTTCCAGATCACCGCTCATATCGTCCACATAGGCTTGGGACAGGTCGTCTACGCGTCGCCGAGAAGGTCGCCAGGCAAGTTCGAATTGGCCCAGGCCCAGAGCCAGTTGCCGGCCTTGGCGCTGGTGGAACCCGCAATCTGGATTTGCGAGACGACCTTGACGCCGCTCTGGTCGGAAAACAGCAGCTTTCCGGCCGTCAGATCGTAGTCGTAATGCGACCAGCTGCCGAGGCGGAAATCCTTCGCCAGGCGCGCGTTCTTGGCCGTGAGCTGTTCAAAGGCCTCATCGCGCCAAGCAGGATACCAATCTGGCTGCATTCCCCTGCCGGATCCAGTAGTCCTCATTGCCCACTCAAAGTCCGCCGCACGGCATCGCGCCACCCGGCCAGCTTCACCGAACGCGTGGCCGCATCCATCTCCGGCCTGAAGCGCCGCTCCAGCGCCCAGCTCTTTGCGAATTCCTTTGCCTTCGGCCACACGCCGGCCTTCGATCCTGCGAGCCATGCCGCGCCAAGCGCGGTCGTCTCCAGGATCGTCGGGCGGTCGACCGGCGCGTCGAGAATGTCGGCGAGCCGCTGCATGGTCCAGTCGGAGGCCACCATGCCGCCATCGACGCGAAGCACCGTCTTGGCCGAGGCGCCTTTCCAGTCCTTGCGCATGGCGTCGAGCAGGTCGCGCGTCTGGAAAGCGACCGACTCAAGTGCTGCGCGCGCAAACTCGGCCGGACCCGAATTGCGCGTCAGGCCGAAGATCGCGCCACGCGCCTCGGCGTCCCAGTGCGGCGCGCCGAGACCGACGAAGGCCGGCACCAGATAGACTTGCTGCGCCGGATCGGCGGTCGCCGCCAGCGCCCCGCTTTGCTCGGCCTTGCCGATCACCTTGATACCGTCGCGCAGCCACTGCACGGCGGCGCCCGCGATGAAAATCGAGCCTTCCAGGGCGTAGGTGGTCTTGCCGTTCAGCCTGTAGGCGATGGTGGTGAGCAACCGGTTCTTGGACCGCACCAGGTCGGCGCCGGTGTTGAGCAGCGCGAAGCAGCCCGTGCCGTAGGTCGATTTCATCATGCCGGGCTCGAAACAGGCCTGGCCGATGGTCGCCGCATGCTGGTCGCCGGCCACGCCGAGGATCCGCATCTCGGCCCCGAACAGACCCTTCTCGGTGACGCCGAAATCGTCGGCGCAGTCCTTCACCTCAGGCAGGATCGCGGCCGGTATGTTCAGGATCGAGAGCAGCTCTTCGTCCCAGACATTCTTCTCGATGTTGTAGACCAGCGTGCGCGAGGCATTGGTTGCGTCGGTGGCGTGAACCTTGCCGGCGGTCAGCCGCCAAATCAGGAAACTGTCGATGGTGCCGGCAAGCAATTCGCCCTTCTCGGCGCGCTTCCTGGCGCCTTTCACCTTATCCAGCATCCAGGCGATCTTGGTCCCGGAGAAATAGGGGTCGAGCAGCAGGCCGGCCTTCTTCGTGAATGTCTTCTCCAGCCCCTGCTTCTTCAGCTTCTGGCAGAGCGGCGCCGTGCGTCTGTCCTGCCAGACGATCGCTTTGTGGATCGGCTTGCCCGTCGCCTTGTCCCAGATCACGACCGTCTCGCGCTGGTTGGTGATGCCGATCGCGGCGACATCCGAGGCCGCGCGGCCGGCGGCCTTCAGCGCGGCCTTCACCGTGGTGAGAACGCTCGACCAGATGTCTTCGGGGTCATGCTCCACCCAGCCGGAAGCCGGATAATGCTGCGCGAATTCCTGCTGGCCGGTGCCCGCGACTTTCATCTTGTCGTCGAACAGGATCGCCCGGGTCGACGTCGTTCCCTGGTCGATCGCCAGCACAAAACCGCTCATTCCATTTCCTCCGCCTTGACACGAACAGGGGAGACGGCAACGCGCCGCCTCCCCCAATTTCACACGGGCGCGAACGCCCGCATAGACAGGCTTACTTCTGCCAGCTCTTCACCAGCTCGTCATAGTTGATGGTGACCGGCTTTTCCTTCTCGTTCTCGATCTTCAGCTGAGGAGCGAGATTGCCCTTCTTGACCGCGTCGGCGTTCCAGTAGGCGAGGTCATGCTCTTCGGCCATCTTCGGGCCGATATCGCCCTGGACGCCCGACTTCTCGATGCGGCTCATGACCTTTTCCTGCTCGGCGCAGAGCGAGTCCATCGCTTCCTGAGCCGACTTCGCGCCGGACGAGGCATCGCCGATTGCCTGCCACCAGAGCTGCGCCAGCTTCGGATAGTCAGGCACGTTGGTGCCGGTCGGCGACCACTGGACGCGGGCCGGCGAACGGTAGAACTCGATCAAGCCACCGAGCTTCGGAGCGCGCTCGGTGAAGCTCTTGTCGTGGATCGTGCTCTCGCGGATGAAGGTCAGGCCGACATGGCTTTTCTTCACGTCGACGGTCTTCGAGGTGACGAACTGCGCATAGAGCCAGGCGGCCTTGGCGCGGTCGGTCGGCGTCGACTTCATCAGCGTCCAGGAACCCACGTCCTGGTAGCCGAGCTTCATGCCGTCCTTCCAGTAGACGCCATGCGGCGACGGGGCCATGCGCCATTTCGGCGTGCCGTCGTCGTTCATCACGGCCTTGGCGCCGGCGTCGACCATCGAAGCGGTGAAGGCGGTGTACCAGAAGATCTGCTGCGCGACCGCGCCCTGCGCCGGCACCGGGCCGGATTCGGAGAAGGTCATGCCCTGCGCTTCGGCCGGAGCGTAAGCCTTCAGCCAGTCGAGATACTTCTGGATCGAGTAGACCGCCGCCGGTCCATTCGTGTCGCCGCCGCGCGCCGTGCAGGAGCCGACGGGACGCGAATTCTCGTCGACCTTGATGCCCCATTCGTCGACCGGCAGGCCGTTCGGAATGCCTTTGTCGCCGTTACCGGCCATGGACAGCCAGGCGTCGGTGAACCGCCAGCCGAGCGACGGGTCCTTCTTGCCGTAGTCCATGTGGCCATAGACCTTCTTGCCGTCGATCTCGCGGCCGGTGAAGAACTCGGCGATGTCCTCATAGGCCGACCAGTTGACCGGCACGCCGAGGTCGTAGCCGTATTTGGCCTTGAAGTCCGCCTTGTTTTTCTCGTCGTTGAACCAGTCGTAGCGGAACCAGTAGAGGTTCGCGAACTGCTGGTCGGGCAGCTGATAGAGCTTCTTGTCCGGCGCCGTCGTGAACGAGGTGCCGATGAAGTCCTTCAGGTCGAGGTTCGGGTTGGTGACATCCTTGCCGTCGCCTGCCATCCAGTCGGTCAGGTTGCGCACCTGCTGGTAGCGCCAGTGCGTGCCGATGAGGTCGGAGTCGTTGACCCAGCCATCATAGAGGTTCTGGCCGGTTTGCATCTGGGTCTGGATCTTCTCGACGACGTCGCCTTCCTGGATGACGTCATGCGTGACCTTGATGCCGGTGATGGCAGAGAAGGCAGGCGCCAGCACCTGCGATTCATACGAGTGGGTGGCGATGGTTTCCGACACGACCTTGATGTCCATGCCGGCGAACGGCTTGGCGGCGTCGATGAACCACTGCATTTCCTTTTCCTGATCGGCGCGCGAAAGCGTCGACAGGGGGCCTATCTCCTTGTCGAGAAAGGCTTTTGCCTCATCCATTCCGGCATAGGCATGACCCGCTCCCAGCAATAGGACAAGGGCGGTCGTCGATGTTAGAAATTGCCGTCGCATGTGTCTCCTCCAGTCTTTAGGTTGCAAGTGCGATCCGGAGCGGCCGCCAGCACGCGACCGCTCCGACTATTCCCCCTCTATACGTATCGGAACACGCCAATGGCGTAGATCACGGAAAGAGCGAGAGCCCACCACAGGTTGGGTCCAACCAGACCCAGCCAAGCGAGATGGATGAAGGCGCTGCCGAGCAGCGAAAGGAACAGGCGATCGCCGCGCGTCGTCTCGAAGCGCAGGATGCCGATACGCGGATTGCCGCCCGGCGAAGCATATTCCCAGGCCGCCATGCCGCACAGCAGCAGCAAGATGGTTCCGAAGAAAGCCGCCGTCGGCCAGGTCCACGCCATCCAGGAGAAGTCGAGGTTCATGGTCGCACCCTCCCCGGGGCAAAGTCCTTGCCGATGGTGTTGTGGACGAACTTTTGCGTTCGTTTCATTCACACCCTCCCCAGGGCGAAGCCCTTGGCGATGTAATTGCGGACGAACCAGATGACGACCGCGCCGGGGATCAGCGTCAGCACGCCGGCGGCGGCGAGCAGGCCCCAATCCATGCCGGCGGCCGAGACGGTGCGGGTCATCGTGGCGGCGATCGGCTTGGCGTCTGTCGTGGTCAGCGTGCGCGCGATCAGGAGCTCCACCCAGGAGAACATGAAGCAGAAGAAGCAGGCCACGCCGATGCCGCTGGCGATCAGCGGCATGAAGATCTTCACGAAAAAGCGCGGAAAGGAATAGCCGTCGATATAGGCGGTCTCGTCGATCTCCTTCGGCACGCCCGACATGAAGCCTTCGAGGATCCACACCGCCAGCGGCACGTTGAACAGGCAATGCGCCAGCGCCACCGCGATATGGGTGTCGATCAGACCGAAGGCCGAATAGAGCTGGAAGAACGGCAGCGCGAACACCGCCGGCGGCGCCATGCGGTTGGTCAGCAGCCAGAAGAACAGGTGCTTGTCGCCAAGGAAACGATAGCGCGAGAAGGCGTAGGCAGCCGGCAGCGCCACCGCGACCGAGATCACCATGTTCATCACCACATAGGTGATCGAATTGATGTAGCCCGAGTACCAGGAAGCATCGGTGAAGATGGTGCGATAATTCGCCAGTGTCGGATTGTGCGGGAACAGCGTCAGCGACGACACGATCTCCGCATTGGTCTTGAAGCTCATATTGATGAGCCAGTAGATCGGCAGGAGCAGCACGACGATGTAGAGCGTCGGCACGATCCACCACCAGCGCGATTCCTCGCCGCGGCGGCGCATCAGCTTCGCCACCTCGTCCTGCGACAGAGCGCTGCCGACTTCGGTGACCGCCGCGTCGCTCACGCGTGTCGTCTCGTTGGCGCCCGCCATCTCTCAGCGCTCCGCGTCGTAGTTGGTCATCACGGTGTAGAACACCCACGACAACAACAGGATGATCAGGAAGTAGACGAGCGACATCGCCGCCGCCGGGCCGAGGTCGAACTGACCGAGCGCCGTCTTCACCAGGTCGATCGACAGGAAGGTCGTCGAATTGCCGGGACCGCCGCCGGTGACGACGAAGGGCTCCGTATAGATCATGAAGCTGTCCATGAAGCGCAACAGCACAGCGATCAGCAGCACGCGCTGCATCTTCGGCAGCTGGATGTAGCGGAACACCGCCCAGCGCGAGGCGCCGTCGATCTTTGCCGCCTGGTAGAAGGCGTCGGGAATGGAGACGAGGCCAGCATAGCAGAGCAGCACGACCAAGCTGGTCCAGTGCCAGACGTCCATGATGATGACGGTGACCCAGGCGTCGAATGGATCCTGGACGTAATTGTAGTCGATGCCGAGCGCGTTGACGTAATAGCCGAGCAGGCCGATGTCGTTGCGGCCGAACACCTGCCAGATCGTGCCGACGACGTTCCACGGGATGAGCAGCGGCAGCGCCATCAGCACGAGGCAGACCGGCACGCCCCAGCCCTTCTTCGGCATGTTGAGCGCGATGAAGATGCCAAGCGGCACCTCGATCGCCAGGATGATGAAGGAGAAGATCAGGTTGCGCACCATCGCTTCCCAGAAGCGGTCGGAATGCAGCAGTTCCTCGAACCATTCGGTGCCGGCCCAGAAGAAGACATTGTTGCCGAACGTGTCTTGCACCGAATAGTTGACGACGGTCATCAGCGGGATGACGGCCGAGAACGCCACCAGCACCAGCACCGGCAGCACGAGGAACCAGGCCTTGTTGTTCCAGGTCTTGTCCATCTATGCCCCCATCTCGACGCGCCAGGAATCGGCATAGATGTTGATGCCGGCCGGATCGAAGCGGACTTTCGGCTCGGCCGGGACTTCGTCGTCCTCACCGATGACGGCCGCGATCTCCTTGCCCTCGAGATTGGCGCGCACGACCTTGTGGCGGCCGACGTCCTCGACCTTGCTGACCTGCACCGCCATGCCCTCGCGGCCGAGCCGCACATATTCGGGGCGGATGCCGAGCTCGACGGCGCCGGCTTCGGCCTTCGGCACGCCCGGAAGCTCGATGCGCTGCGCGCCGAGCTTCGCGGTCTTGCCTTCGAGCGCAACCGGCAGCACGTTCATGCCCGGCGAGCCGATGAAATAGCCGACGAAGGTGTGGCGCGGGCGCTCGAAGAGCTCCGCCGGCGTGCCGATCTGCACGATGCCGCCATCGTACATGACCACCACCTGATCGGCGAAAGTCAGCGCCTCGGTCTGGTCATGCGTGACATAGACCATGGTGTAGCCGAAGCGGCGATGCAGCTGCTTCAACTGCGAGCGCAGCACCCACTTCATATGCGGATCGATCACCGTCAGCGGTTCGTCGAACAGGATGGCGTTGACGTCCGAGCGCACCAGGCCGCGCCCCAGCGATATCTTCTGCTTCTGGTCGGCGGTGAGCCCGCGCGCCTTCTTCTTCGCCAGCCCGGCGAGATCGATCATGTCGAGCGTCTCGCGCACCTTGCGGTCGACGTCCGTCTCCGGCACGCGGCGGTTGCGCAGCGGGAAGGCCAGATTGTCGTAGACGGTCATCGTGTCGTAGATGACCGGGAACTGGAACACCTGCGCGATGTTGCGCTCCTGCGTCGACAGATTGGTCACGTCCCGGCCGTTGAACAGCAACTGGCCGTGCGACGGGTGCAGCAGTCCTGAAATGATGTTGAGCAAGGTGGTCTTGCCGCAGCCCGACGGCCCGAGCAACGCATAGGCGCCGCCATCCTCGAAGATGTGGTGCACTTCCTTCAGCGCGAAATCGGAATCCTTCTGCGGGTTGGGCAGGTAGGAGTGGCGGATGTGGTTGACGTCGATGCGCGCCATCGTTTGCTCCTCAGGCCGCCAGCTTCGGCGCCGTCACGGCGCGGCCGTTCTGGTCGAACACCATGATGTGGCGCGGATCGATGAACACCTCGACCTCGTCGTCCGTCTCGAAATGGAGGATGCCATGCGCAAGCATTACCCAGCGCGCATCGGCGAAATCGAGATGGACGAAGCTTTCCGAGCCGGTGATCTCGGTGATGGTGACCTTGGCCCGCACCGGCACGGCGCTGGCGTTCGGACGCTCCAGCGACAGATGATGCGGCTGGAAGCCGATCGTGTAGCTGGCGTCCGCAATGCCGGCGAGCTCCGGCGGCACCGGCAGTTTGACGCCGCCCTCGAGCAGGAAGTCCGCCCCCTTCTTGGAGAGCACGATGGTGTTGAGCGGCGGATCGGCAAACGTCCTTGCCGTCACCAGGTCGACGGGCTTGCGGAACACATCGACCGTCGGGCCGAATTGCGTGACGCGCCCTTGCGAAAGCGTCGCCGTGTTGCCGCCGAGCAGAAGCGCCTCGTGCGGCTCGGTCGTGGCATAGACGAAGATCGTGCCGGCGGCGGCAAAGATCTTCGGCAGCTCGGCGCGCAGTTCCTCGCGCAGTTTGTAGTCGAGATTGGCCAGAGGTTCGTCGAGCAGCACCAGGCTGGCATTCTTGACGATGGCGCGGGCAAGCGCGGTGCGCTGCTGCTGTCCTCCGGACAGATTGAGCGGCGTGCGGTCGAGATAGGGCGTGAGCTGCAAGAGCGCCGCCGCGTTGCGCACTTCCTTGTCGATCTTGCCCCGCTCGACGCCGGCCACCCTGAGCGGCGAGGCGATGTTCTCATAGACCGTCATCGCCGGATAGTTGATGAACTGCTGGTAGACCATGGCGACGTTGCGCTTCTGCACCTTCTGTCCGGTGACGTCCTTGCCGTCGAACCAGACCGAGCCGGACGTCGGCGCGTCGAGGCCCGCCATCAGCCGCATCAGGCTGGTCTTGCCGGAAAGCGTCGGCCCGAGGAGCACGTTCAGCGAGCCGTGCTGAAGCGTCAGCGAAACGTCGCGGATGTGCTCCTGCGCGCCGACCGTCTTCGTCACGTTCCTCAGTTCCAGCATCACGCCTCCTCCCAGGCCTTGCGCGTCAGCGGTCGATCCTCATTCCGCCGCCGCGACGTGACGGTTGCTCAGTCCGCGCATGAATTCTTCCAGTGCCGCCATCTGTTCGCGGCTGAAATGCAGGCCGCGCTTGGTGCGGCGCCACAGCACGTCCTCGGCGGTGACCGCCCATTCGTTGTCGACCAGATAGCGCACCTCGGCCTCGAAAAGGTCGGCGCCGAAATTGCGGCCGAGATCGGCATTCGACTTGGCGAACCCGAGCAGCTTTTCCGCGCGCGTGCCGTAGAGCCGGGTGAAGCGGCGCGCCAGCCGCTGGTCGAGGAACGGATAGGTGTTCTTCAACCTGGCGACCTGGGCATCGAAACCGGTCGCCGGGAAATCGCCGCCCGGCAGCGGCGCGTCATGCGTCCACGGCTGGCCGCGCTTGCCGAGAAAACCTTCGATCCTCTCCAGCATCGATTCCGCCAGCCGGCGGAAGGTCGTGATCTTGCCGCCGAAGGCGTTGAGAAGCGGGGCAGTTCCCTCCCCGCCATCGGTCTTCAGCACGTAGTCGCGCGTCGCCTCCTGCGCCTTGGAGGCGCCGTCGTCATAGAGCGGGCGCACCGCCGAATAGGTCCAGACGATGTCGGAGCGCTTCACGGGTTGCGCGAAATACTCGCTCGCCGCGGCGCACAGATAGTCGATCTCCGTATCGGAGATCTTCACGTCATGCGGATCGCCGGGATAGTCGCGGTCTGTGGTGCCGATCAGCGTGAATTCTTCCTCATAGGGAATGGCGAAGATGATGCGGCCATCCTTGTTCTGGAAGAAATAGGCGCGCGGATCGTCGAACTTCTTGGCGATGACGATGTGACTGCCCTGCACGAGGCGGACATTGTGGACGTCGTTCTGGCCGACCGCGGTCGACAGCACGTGATCGACCCAGGGGCCGGCGGCGTTGACGAGAAGCCGGGCGCGAACCTCCTCGGTTTCACCGGTAAGCACATTCTGCACCTTGACGGTCCAGTTCGAACCGTCGCGCCGCGCGCTGGCGACCTTGGTGCGGGTGCGGATGATGGCGCCTCGGTCGGCCGCGTCACGCGCGTTCAGCGTCACCAGGCGCGCATCGTTGACCCAACCGTCGGAATATTCGAAAGCCTTGTGGAACAAAGGCTTCAAAGGCTTGCCGGCAGGGTCGTTGGCCATGTCCAGCGTCTTCGTCGCCGGCAAAAGCTTGCGCCCGCCGATATGGTCGTAGAGGAACAGGCCGAGTCGGATCAGCCAAGCGGGCCTGAGGCCCTTGGCGTAAGGCAGCACGAAGCGCATCGGCCAGATGATGTGCGGCGCGTTCTTCCACAGGACCTCGCGCTCCATCAGCGCCTCGCGCACCAGCCGGAACTCATAGAATTCGAGATAGCGAAGGCCGCCATGGATGAGCTTCGTCGAGCCCGACGAGGTTCCGCTGGCGAGATCGTTCATCTCGGCGAGATAGACTGAAAATCCGCGACCGACGGCGTCGCGGGCTATGCCGCAGCCATTGATGCCGCCGCCTATGACGAAAATGTCATGGATCGGAGATGCGTCCAAAGTTTCCTCCAACGATTTCGCATTGCACCATTTTTGTGTTTTACGAAACCGTGGCGGAATTATTTCGAACTCAAACCGAATGTCAAACGAAATATCACGACTGCGTGAGCCAGCCGTGATACGCGCCTATTCGAGCGCCGTCTCGATCAGCCGAACCTCTGTCTCCTCGCAAATCCGGCGGATCGACGGGATCTCGCAACGATCGGTGATGAAGGTATTCACCTGCGAAAGGTGACCGATCCGAACCGGGGCCGTGCGCTCGAATTTCGTCCGGTCGGAAACCAGGATGACGTGGCGCGCATTGGCGATGATGGCCTGCGCCACCTTCACCTCGCGAAAGTCGAAATCGAGCAGCGCGCCGTCATGGTCGATCGCCGAGGCGCCGATGACGGCATAATCGACCTTGAACTGGCGGATGAAATCGACGGCAGCTTCGCCGACGACGCCGCCGTCGGATCCGCGCACCACGCCGCCGGCGATCACCACCTCGATCGTGGGATAGATACGCATCCTATTGGCAACATTGATGTTATTGGTGATGACCATAAGCCCGTTATGATCGAGCAACGCCTTGCTGACGGCCTCCGTGGTGGTGCCGATATTGATGAACAGGGAGGCATTGTCGGGGATCAGTCTCGCCGCCGCGCTGCCGATCGCTTCCTTCTCGTCGGCAGCGATCTTGCGGCGCGCCTCGTATTCCATGTTCTCGATGCCGGACGGGAACAGCGCGCCGCCATGGATGCGGGTCAGCAGGCGTTGATCGCACAGATCGTTGAGGTCCTTGCGGATGGTCTGCGGCGTCACATTGAAATGCGTCGCCAGGTCGTCGACCAGCACCCGGCCATGGTCTTTCGCCATCTGGATGATCTCGGCATGGCGTGGCGAAAGAAACATCGCGCGTCCTCCATTTTCGTTTTTTCCGTCTATAGCGGAAAACGAAAGTGAAGAAAAGGCATAAGCCGGCTAACGAAAATTACCTGATTGCAAGAGGCAAACCAGCGCGGAACGTCCGCTGCCTCAAGATGGACGCCGCGCAATCTCGGTTATGACATCGAACGCCGCATCGACATCAGCTGCCGTCGACTCGAACTGCCCCGCCTGGAAGCGGATCGCAACGCGCCCATCGACCCGTGTCTGCGTCAGGTAGATACGGCCATCGGTGTTGATCGCGTCGACCAGGCGCAGATTGTGCTCGTCCGGATCGGTGCCTGCCGGCGCCCGGTGCCGGAACGAAAACAGCGACAGCATCGGCTCGCTGACCAGCTCGAAATCCGCTTCCTTGCCCAGCCGCACGGCCAGCCCCTCGCTCCAGGCGACATGGTTGCGGATCATCTTGCGCAGGCCTTCGAGGCCATGGGCACGCAGCAGAAACCAGAGTTTCAGCGCGCGGAAACGGCGGCCGAGCGGCACCGACCATTCCGAATAATTGATGATGCCGTCATGGCCGCGCGTCTTCAGATAATCCGGCTTGATGGCCAGCGTGCGCACCAGGTCCTCCGGCTGGCGCACGAACTGGATCGAGCAGTCGAACTGCGCGCCCAGCCACTTGTGCGGGTTGAAGACGACGGAATCGGCACCTTCGACGCCAGTCCAGAAATGCCGGTATTCCGGGCAGATCATTGCCGACCCGGCCCAGGCGGCGTCGACATGCAGATAGAGCCCGTGCCGCTTCGCGACGGCGGCCACCGCCGCGATGTCGTCGGTGCCGCCGGTGCTGGTGCCGCCAACGCAGGCGATGATGCCCGCGGGCAGCAGCCCGGCTTCGTGATCGGCGACGATCGCCGCTTCGAGCACGGCGGTGTCCATCGCTCGAAAACGTCCGCTGACCGGGATGCGGACGAGGTTTTCCTCGCCGATGCCGGAGACCCAGATGGCGCGGTCGATCGAGGTGTGGACCTGGTCGGAGGAATAGACACGAAGCTTGCTCTGCCCGGCCAGCCCCTTTTTGTTGCCCTGCCAGTCGAGCGCCCGCTCGCGCATGGTGAGCACCGCAGCAAGCGTCGCCGACGAGGCCGAATCCTGGATGACGCCGGAAAAGCCCTCGGGCAGGCCGAGCGCCTGGCGCATCCAGTCGACGATGCGCGTCTCGAGCTCAGTCGCCGCCGGCGAGGTCTGCCACAGCATGCACTGCGCGGCCATCGCCGAGACCAGATATTCAGCCACGACCGAAACCGGCGCCGCATTGGCCGGGAAATAGGCGAAGAAGCGCGGATGCTGCCAATGCGTCATCCCAGGCACGATCTTGTCTTCGAAATCGGCGAAGATCTTTTCCATCGGTTCGGGCATTTCGGGCGGCGAGGCCTCGATGCTCCTGAAGATCTCGCCCGGCGCGATCGCCGGCCGCACCGGACGGTCGCGCAGGCCGGCACGGTAATCGACGCCCCAATCGGCCGCCCGCCGCGACCAGCCGCGGAATTCGTCATTGTTCATATTTTTTCCTCCCAGCAGCCGTCGAAGATACCGGCCGGTCGAACCGTTCTCAGTTTTTAATTAACATGTTAAATATGATCAGGCAACGGTAGGATCGAGAGCTCCCACCCCGGGAAATCCGGCAGGTTTGAAAACGCGATTTTCAGCGCGTTGGACCAGCCGTCCGAAATGGTGCGGTAGTACGGATCGTCCTGGCCGATCCGTCGGTTCAAGCCGACCTTGAACGCATCCTGTTCCAGGAACAGCAGATCGAGTGGCAGCCCGACCGAAAGGTTGGATTTCAATGTCGAATCGAACGACACCAGAAGCAGCTTCACCGTCTCGGCCAGGCTCATTGTCCGGTCATAGGCACGGATGATGATCGGCTTGCCGTATTTCGTTTCGCCGATCTGGAAGAAAGGCGTGTCGTCGGTCGACTCGATGAAGTTGCCTTCCGGATAGATCATGAACAGCCTGGGCGCGCTCCCCTTGATCTGACCTCCAAGGATGAAGGAGGCGTTGAAATAGGAATCCGCCTTCTCGCCGTCCGGCGACGCGTGCGCGATCACTTCCTTGACCGTGTCGCCGACCAGCCGCACCGTCTGGTACATGGACGGCGTCTCGAGCAGCTTCCCATGGCGGTCGCTCACCGCCTTGTTGCGCTCGTCGAGCAGGCTGACGACGGCTTGCGTCGTGGCCAGGTTGCCCGCCGACATCAGCACGATCACGCGCTCGCCGGGCTGTTCCCACACATGCATCTTCTTGAAGGTCGAGATCGAATCCATGCCTGCATTGGTGCGCGTGTCCGACATGAACACGAGCCCGCGATCGATCTTGAGGCCGACGCAATAGGTCATGGTCGCTCTTCTGCTAAAAGCAATTCCAGGAAAGGCGTGGAGCGGTTTCCGTCCGGAATTGCGTGAAAACAAAGAGATAGAACGGTTCGGCGATTCTATCAAACGCTGAACCGCTCCAGCGATTGCGGCGCAGATTACTGCTCTACCGTGACGGTGACGGCAAGCTTCTCCTGCGCCTGTCCCAGCAGTATCCCCGACACCGGCGAGGCGTCGCGGTAGTCGCGCCCCATCGCCACCCGCACATAGCGTTCGTCGGGAGAGATACCGTTGGCGGGGTCGAAGGCAACCCATCCGAGCCCGACGACATAGGCCTCGGCCCAGGCATGGCTCGCCGCCTGCTCGACGGCGGCATCCATCATCAGATAGCCGCTGATATAGCGGGCGGGAAAGCCAAGCACGCCGGCCGCTGCAATGAAGATGTGGCTGTGGTCCTGGCAGACGCCGGATTTCAACGCCACAGCTTCCTCCGCCGGCGTCACGACGCTGGTCGTGCCGGGCTTGTAAGCGACACGTTCGCGGATAGCGCCCATCAGCCGATGCAGCCGCTCGATCTCGGGGCCCTGCCCGACCAGGCCGGCCAACTCGCGTATGCCCTCGCCCGCAGCGGTGAGTTGCGTCCGCTGTGCGAACAGCCAGAGCGGCGCAAAGCCCTGATGCGGCCCCGTTACGCCCGCCGTGTCATGCGTGGTCACGTCTCCGGCGGCCTCGACGGTGATCGAATTCTGGCCGCTCTCGGCGCTCACCAGCCGCGTGTCATTGCCGAAATGGTCGGTGAAGCGCAGTTCCTCGCGCGCGCCTTCGACCTTGATCGCCCAGGAGCCGACGGTCTGCGTACGCCCGCTGGAAGGGAGCAGGCGCAGCCGCTGCAGCAGATACTGCACCGGCTGATCATAGTGGTATTCGGTGCGATGGGAGATCTTGAGCCGCATAGTGCTCGCCCTCGGCTGTGCTCAATAGAACCGGTAGTCCTGGGCGATCTCGTCGCCCAGCCTGGTGTTGTCTCGAATGAACTCGGCCAGGAACTCGTGCAGGCCGTGATCGAATATGTCCTTGATCGACCCTCTCTTGAGCAGCGCCTGGATCTTCTCGGCCGTGGCGTGGCAGGCATGGCGCTCGCCATAATCGTCGGCGAGGAATTTCAGGTGCTCGCCGAGGAAACGGTAGCAGAAGGTCAGCGAGCGCGGCATGCGCACGTTGAGGATCAGATAATCGGCGATGTTCGTCGGCTTGTAGTCGGCTTCATAAACCCAGCGATAGGAGCGGTGCGCCGACACCGAGCGCAGGATCGACTCCCACTGGTAATTGTCGAGCGTTGAGCCGACCCAGGACAGCGAAGGCAACAGCACATAGTATTTCACGTCGAGGATGCGCGCCGTGTTGTCGGCGCGCTCGACATAGGTGCCGAGCTGCGAGAAATCGAAGATCTCGTTGCGCAGCATCGTGCCGTAGAACGAACCACGGATCAGCGCCGTCTCGCGCTTGATGGCATCGAGCACCGTCGGCAGGTCTCGCTCGTCGATCGGCCTCGCCAGCATGCGCTTCAGCGACATCCAGGCTTCGTTGATGCTTTCCCAGGTCTCGCGCGTCAACGCCGTGCGCACCATGCGGGCATTGTTGCGCGCGGTCTCGATCGACGACATCGTGCTCGACGGATTCGAAGTATCGCGCAGTAGGAAGTCGGATACGTTTGCGGCGGTGTAATCCTGGTACTTCTGGCTGAAGGCGATGTCCGAGCCGGCGCTGAGCAGCACCGAGTTCCACTCTTCGGATGCATCCTGGGTGCGCGTCAGCGCCATGCGCAGGCCCGCATCCACGAGGCGCGCCATGTTTTCGGCCCGCTCGATATAGCGGTTCATCCAGTAGAGACCGTTGGCGGTGCGGCCTAGAAGCATGTCGGGCCCTTCGGTTAGTGAGTAGGGAATAGTGAGTAGTGAGTAGTGAATCTTCCAACTTCGACCGAATGTGGCATTGCTCTTTCCCCTACTGACTACTGACTATTCCCTACTCATTCATCTCAATCATCCAGCACCCACGTGTCCTTCGTGCCGCCACCCTGTGAGGAATTGACCACCAGAGATCCCTCTTTGAGAGCCACGCGCGTCAGGCCGCCCGGCACGATCTGGATACGATCCGAAACCAGCACATAAGGCCGCAGGTCGACATGGCGCGGCGACAGGCCCTTCTCGGTCAGGATCGGGCAGGTCGACAGCGCGAGCGTCGGCTGGGCAATGTAGTTCGAGGGCTTGGCCTGCAGCTTCTTGGCGAACTCCTGGCATTCCTTCTTGGTCGCCGCCGGGCCGACCAGCATGCCGTAGCCGCCGGAGCCGTGCACTTCCTTGATCACCAGTTCGCCGATGTGCTCTAGCACATATTTGAGGCTGTCCGGCTCCGAGCAGCGCCAGGTCGGGATGTTGCCGAGGATCGCCTTGCGGCCGGTGTAGAACTCGACGATCTCCGGCATGTAGGAATAGATCGCCTTGTCGTCGGCGATACCGGTTCCAGGCGCGTTGGCGATGGTGATGTTGCCGGCGCGGTAGACATCCATGATGCCCGGCACGCCGAGCGCCGAATCCGGCCGGAACGTCAGCGGATCGAGGAAGTTGTCGTCCACACGCCGGTAGAGCACGTCGATCTGCTTGTAGCCTTCGGTGGTACGCATCGCGACATGGCCGTCGACGACGCGCAGATCCTGCCCCTCGACGAGCTGCACGCCCATCTGGTCGGCGAGGAAGGCATGCTCGAAATAGGCCGAGTTGTAGGAGCCCGGCGTCAGCACCGCGATGGTCGGCGCGCCCTTTGCGCCTTGCGGCCGCACCGCGGCGAGCGACTGGCGCAAAAGTTGCGGGTAGTTCTCGACCGGCCGCACCTTGATCTTCTGGAACAGCTCGGGAAAGAGCTGCATCATCGTCTCGCGGTTCTCCAGCATGTAGGAGACGCCGGACGGCGTGCGGGCATTGTCCTCCAGCACGTAGAACTCGTTCTCCGAGATGCGGACGATATCGACGCCAATGATGTGGGTGTAGACGCCGGCCGGCGGCCTGACCCCGATCATCTCGGGCAGGAAGGCCTCGTTCTTGGCAATGAGCTCCCTCGGCACGCGCCCGGCGCGTAGGATCTCCTGGCGGTGGTAGATGTCGTCGAGGAAGGCGTTCAGCGCCTGCACGCGCTGCTCGATGCCTTGCGTCAGCCGGCGCCATTCCTGGCCGGAGAGGATGCGCGGCACGATGTCGAAAGGGATCAGCCGCTCGGAGGCTTCCTGCTCGCCATAGACGGCAAAGGTGATGCCGGTCTTGCGGAAGACGCGCTCGGCGTCCTGCATTTTCTGGGTAAGCCTGGCCGGGTCCTGCTCCTTCAGCCAGCGATCGTAAGCCTCATAAGGTCTTCTCAATCCGGAGACTTCCGGAAGCATTTCGTCGAACGCTGCCAATCGCGTACTCCCCTCTGAGACCATTTCACTGGCCTCGCCCGAGAAAATCAAGCGCAATCGGTGATTTAGGAAGCCGTAACGGCCGCTCTATGCAAATTGCCTAAATTTAAGGCACGGGCGGCAAGGGCCGGGTCAGTTCCTGCTTCCCGGCAGGGCATCGCCAGGACCCGTCAGAACGCCCGGAAGGTCACGATCGTGAAGGTGTCCTTGATGCCCGGCAGAATCTGCACCCGCTCGTTGACGAAGTGGCCGATGTCTTCCTCGTCGTCGACATAGAATTTGGCGAGCAGGTCGTAATTGCCGGCGGTCGAGTAGATTTCCGAGGCGATCTCGGCATCGGCCAGCGCGCTGGCGACCTCATAGGCCTTGCCCAGGTCGCACTTTATCTGCACGAAAAACGCCTTCATTGCCCAGTCCTGCCAGCCTCGGAGCAATTCCAGGAAAAGTGCCTGGCGGTTTTCCGTCCGGAATTGCGTCAAAACAAATAGTTGGAACGGGTCGGCGATTCCAAGAGCGGATCCGTTCCAACGAATAAGCGGCCCTTGTGGCAGACTGCCGCCCGGCTTTCAAGCTTCACGCGCCGCGCACCTCAAAGAGTGCCTGATCCCGCCTCCGACACCAAAAATGGCGAAATCTTCGCAGGTCGGTGAAACCACGCCATGCCGCGACGCGTATGTTAGATTGCATTCGCCAAGCGAATTTCCGGGGAGGCAGGCCATGCGCCGCGCATTGTTCGCACTAGCTCTTCTTCCGATGCTGATAGCCTCGCTTGCCTTCGCTGGCGACGCCGAGATCAAGGCCGCGCAGACGGTCATCGACAGCCAGTTGAAGGCCTTCATCGCCAATGACGGCGCCACCGCCTACAGTTTCGCCGCGCCGAACGTGAAGCAGATCTTTCCGACCGTCGACACCTTCATGAACATGGTGACGAACGGCTACGCGCCGGTGCGCAAGCCGCAATCCTATTCCTTCGGCAAGGTCGAGCAGACCGGACCCGGCTCGATCGTCCAGCAGGTGCTGATCGTCGGGCCCGACGGCAAGGACTATGAGGCGGTCTATACGCTGCAGCAGCAGGCGGACGGCAGTTTCAGGATCACCGGCTGCAGCCTGCGCGCCTCGACTTCGGTCAGCACCTGAGTGCGCCCGGCATGACTGCTCAATCCCGGCGGCTGTATAGTGTCCAGTCCAAACCGGAAAGGCCCCACAAGGCCGAGGTTCCGGCCCGTTCGTAGGCAAGCGCACAATCGAAGTCCACGCGCTCCGGCTGTTTTTGGAGATCGCCTTCGAGAATGAGCCACTCCGCGCGTCCGGCGCAAATCCTGTCCTGGGTGACGAGCGATGCCTGACGACCCATGCGCGCAGCGAAATAATCGACCATCATGCCGGTGCGGAAATCAGCGTTGGTGGCATATGTGGCGGCGCCGCCCTTTGTCATCTCGTCCACCATGCTGGAATAGGAACCACGCCCATGCTCGTAGAAACGGGCAAGCAGCGCCGCGTTGCCGCCCGCAACGAGCATGAGCATCCCGACGGCGCAAAGCCTCCTCGTGCCGCCAGCGTCGAGGCCGCGTCCGATCGTCTCTCCGGCCCAAAGCAGCAACAAGGTTCCGCTGACGAGGAAATAGCGCGGGAATTCGACATTCGGCATATGCACCGCCGCCATCAAGGCGGGCAGCGCAACGATGCCGATGGCATAGAGACTGGCCCGGCGATCGCGCGAGACGCCTGCATATGCCAAAATCAGGGCGCAGACGATCGTGATGCACGTCCAGTCGCCGATCCAGTCCGGCAGACCGAAAAGATAGCGGATCATTGACCCATAGCCGGCGGCGAACCGCTCGAGCGAGAAAGAGGAAAACCCGCCGATCCTGAAGCTGAACAGTCGAGCGCCCACGAGTATTGCCGCGGCAAGCGGTAGCACTGCAAGGAACGCGGGCAGGAAGGCCTGGACGACCTCCCTGTTGACGACGATCAGGCTGCGGCTGCGTCGCCAGCTTAGCCATGCCGTCCAGACCGCAAGCACCATGACCGTTTCGATCATCGTCAGATGGGAAAGGAAGCCAAGCAGAATTGCGGCGGCGAAGGCGATGCCATACGGCCCCCGCTTGTCGAACCAGCGCTCCAGAAAGGCCACGGCAACGAGTGTGAACAGCACCATGCCAGCGTAGCCACGCGCCTCCGAGCCGTAGTGAACCATTGGATAGCTCACGGCGAACAGCAACCCCGACGCAATCATCGCCCAGCGTCCGCGCGATATCGCCGCGGCCGCGACGACGGTGCAGGCACCCAGCGCTATCGACAGGCCGCGCTGGACCAGCGGCGCGGCATCGGGGCCGACGACATACTGATATATCGAGTTGAGGAAGTGATTGTTGTCGTGGTTTATACGCCAGAATATCTGGTCGATCGACGTCAGGGGGCTGAGCAGCGTGATGCTCCAGACCTCGTCCTGCCAGAGATCTCCGCGCGCCCCGAGCAGGCGCAAGCCCAGGCCGACAAGCACGACCGTCGAAATTGCAAGTAATAAGCCGGCGTTCCATTGCCGGATCGCCGTCGATCGCAGTGGATCGGCATATACATTAGTTATTGCTACATTAGCTTCAGCGATCGACGCGTCTATTTTTGCCAAGGCCGTGCCGCCCTTTACCTCGATATGGCAAGGGATACTTACTCTTCATTTGATTTATGAAAAGTTTTCTGACGGCTCCGCTGATCAAAGGGCTGGAATATCGCCCCTCGCCCAGCCTTCGGTGATCTCGGCGGCGCGCGCTTCAAAAGCCTGCGCCTCGATGGCTGCCCGGACGTCCTGCATCAGCCTCTGATAGTAGGACAGGTTGTTCCAGGTCAGCAGCATGGCGCCGAGCGCTTCCTGCGAGCGCACGAGGTGATGCAGGTAGGCGCGCGAATAGTCGCGCGCGGCCGGGCAGTCGCTTTCCTCGTCGAGCGGCCGCGGATCGTCGGCATGACGGGCGTTCCTGAGATTGACCTTGCCGCGCCGCGTATAGGCAAGGCCATGGCGGCCGGCGCGGGTCGGCATCACGCAGTCGAACATGTCGATGCCGCGCGCCACCGATTTCAGGATATCGTCCGGCGTGCCGACGCCCATCAGGTAGCGCGGCTTGTCGGCCGGCAGTTCCGGGCAGGTGATGTCGAGCATCTCCAGCATCACCGGCTGCGGCTCGCCGACCGCGAGCCCGCCGACGGCATAGCCTTTGAGGTCCATCGCCTTCAGCGCTTGAGCGGAGCGCACACGCAAGCCCGCGCTGTCGCCGCCCTGGACGATGCCGAACATCGCCTTGCCCGGCTGGTCGCCGAACGCGGTCTTGCAGCGTTCGGCCCAGCGCAGCGACAATTCCATGGCGCGCTCTATTTCCTCGGGCTTGGCCGGAAGTGCCGTGCATTCGTCGAGCTGCATCTGGATGTCGGAATCGAGCAGCCCCTGGATCTCGATCGACCGTTCCGGCGACATTTCATAGGGCGCGCCGTCGATATGCGAGCGGAAGGTGACGCCCTGTTCGGTCAGCTTCCTAAGCTTCGACAGCGACATGACCTGGAAGCCGCCGCTGTCGGTCAGGATCGGGTATGGCCAGCGGGCGAACTCGTGCAGGCCGCCAAGCCGAGCCACGCGCTCGGCGCCCGGCCGCAGCATCAGATGGTAGGTGTTGCCCAGGATGATGTCGGCGCCGACGCCGCGCACCTGGTCCATATACATGGCCTTGACGGTGCCGCCGGTGCCGACCGGCATGAAGGCCGGCGTGCGGATTTCGCCGCGCGGCATCGAGACAAGGCCGCGCCTGGCCTTGCCGTCGGTGGCAAGCACCTCGAAGGAGAAAATCTCAGCCATTAAATTCCTTGTCATGCACCGGCGCGGCCGGCGCCTGCTCGTCGAGCGACTGCCGGTAGCGGATGCAGCCGCGCATGAATTTCGGCCAGGGCGGCACGGCGATCGACGGCTCGGTCTTTTCCGGCAAAAGGCCCCAGAGGTCGGGATGATGCCAGCACAGATCATGGCCGGTCGTATCGCGATGTGCGCGGATGCCGGCGCGCAGCGTCTTCACCTCCGCGATCAGCCTATCGCGGTCCATGCCGTCGAGATCATCGTCCATCGCTCGTCTCCGCCCGGTAAAGCAGGCTGGCGTCGCCATAGGAATAGAACCTGTAGCGGTTCTCGATGGCATGCGCATAGGCCGAACGCATCGTCTCCAGTCCGCTGAAGGCCGAGACCAGCATGAACAGCGTCGAGCGCGGCAGATGGAAATTGGTCATCAGCATGTCGGCCGTGCGGAAGCGGTAGCCGGGCGTGATGAAGATGTCGGTGGGACCGGACCAGGGCTCGATCCTGCCGTCGCCGCGCGCTGCGCTCTCAAGCAGGCGCAGCGACGTCGTGCCGACGCAGATGATCCGCCCTCCCCGAGCCTTGGCCGCGCTGAGTGCCGCCGCCGTCTCTGGGCTTACCGAGCCGGTCTCGGCATGCATCTTGTGATCGGCCGTGTCGTCCGCCTTCACCGGCAGGAAGGTGCCGGCGCCGACATGCAACGTGACGAAGCGGCGCTCGACCCCCTTGGCGTCCAGCGCGGCAAACAGCTCCGGCGTGAAATGCAGGCCGGCGGTAGGGGCCGCGACGGCGCCCTCCTCCCTGGCATAGATGGTTTGGTAGTCGGCGCGGTCGCGCTCGTCGTCGTCGCGCTTCGAGGCGATATAGGGCGGCAGCGGAATGTGGCCGACGGCGTGCAGCGCCTCGTCGAGGAACGGTCCGGACAGGTCGAAGCCGAGCAGCGCCTCGCCCGCCTCGCCCTTCTCGATCACCGTGGCATCGAGCTGGCCGAGGAAGCAGGAATTGCCGTCATGGCCGAAATGGATGCGGTCGCCGGCGGCGATGCGTTTGCCGGGCCGCATGAAGGCCTGCCAGCGGTCCGGCGCCACGCGCATATGCAGCGTCGCCTCGACCTGCGCCACTGCCTCGCCGCGCCTGCGCATGCCTTTCAGCTGCGCCGGAATGACCTTGGTGTCGTTGAACACCAGCACGTCGCCTTCGCGCAGCAGCGACGGCAGATCGCCGACGACGCGGTCCTGAAGCGTTTCGCCCGGGTTGACGACCAGCAGCCTGGCGCTGTCGCGCGGCTCCGCCGGGCGAAGCGCGATGCGCTCTTCCGGCAGGTCGAAGTCGAACAGGTCGACGCGCATCAGTAGAGCCGGATGAGCAGCGCCCCGGCAAGCAAGAGCACGGCGCCGGCAACGCGGCCAAGCGAGATTTCGCGCACCGCCACGCCAAGGAAGCCGGCGCGGTCGATCAGCATGCCGGCAAGCAACTGGCCGGCGACGAGAAAGGCCATCAGCGCCGCCGCGCCGATGCGCGGCGTGAGAATGGTGGAGAGCGTCACGTAGAAGCCGCCAAGCATACCGCCGGCGACGAACAGCCAGGGCGCCGGCGCCTTCCAGTCGAGCGAGACGCCCTGCAGCTTCACCACCGCGATGGAGATGATGCCGAGGACAATGGCGCCGGACAGGAAGGAGAACGCGGCGGCCGCGACCGGGAGGCCGAGACCCTTTGCCAATTGCGAATTGATCGGCGCCTGGATGGCGATGAAGGCGCCGGACAGGATGCCGAGCAGGGACCAGACAGCGCCCATCATCGTTCCGCCTTTACTTGACGTCTGCCGCGACCTTCAGCGAGACGATCTTGTCGGGATCCTGCACCGGCTCGCCGCGCTTGATCTTGTCGACATTGTCCATGCCTTCGATGACCTGGCCCCACACCGTGTACTGGCGGTTGAGGAAGGCGGCGTCGTCGAAGCAGATGAAGAACTGCGAATTCGCCGAGTTCGGGTTCTGGGCACGCGCCATCGAGCAGGCGCCGCGACCGTGATTGGCGTTGGAGAACTCGGCCTTGAGGTCCGGCTTGTCTGAACCGCCCATGCCAGCCCTTGAAGGAGCGTAGGTAGGCTTCGACGAATTGCCGAACTTGACGTCGCCGGTCTGCGCCATGAAGCCGTCGATGACGCGGTGGAACACTACGCCGTCATAGGCGCCCTCACGCGCCAGCTCCTTGATGCGGGCGACGTGGCCTGGCGCCAGCTCGGGGTACATTTCGATGACGACCTGGCCCTTGGTCGTTTCCATGATGAGCGCGTTCTCGCGATCCTTGATCTCAGCCATGTCAGAAAATCCTTTTTGAAAATTGCGGGAGTTATTTGCCGTCGGCGGCAATGCGAACCTTGATCATGCTGTCGGGGCTGGCGACCGTGCCATTGTCGGCCTCGTCGCCCTTCTTGATCTTGTCGACGATATCCATGCCGCCGACCACCTTGCCGACGATGGTGTACTGGCCGTCGAGGTTCGGCGCCGGAGCGAACATGATGAAGAATTGCGAATTCGCCGAATTCGGGTCCTGCGAGCGGGCCATGCCGACCACGCCGCGGGTGAACTGCTCGCTCTGCGAGAACTCGGCCGGCAGGTCGGGAAGATCGGAACCGCCGGTGCCGACGGCTTCAGGGTTGAAGCCCTTCTTCATGTTGCCGAACTTGACGTCGCCGGTCTGCGCCATGAAGCCGTCGATGACGCGGTGGAAGGCGACATTGTCATAGGCGCCGTCACGCACCAGCTTCTTGATCTGCGCGACATGCTTGGGCGCCAGGTCGGGACGCAGCGCAATCGTCACGTCGCCGTCCTTGAGCGTGATGATCATGGTGTTTTCCTTGTCGGCGGCGACGGCCGGCATGGATGCCGCGAGAAGGCCGGCAAGCACGACAAGGAACGAAGCGAGCTTCTTCAGCTGCATAGGGATCTCCGGGAAAGCCTATTTGGTGAACTTGGCGTTGAGCGCGCCGGCAACGGCCGCCGGCACGAATGGGCGGATGTCGCCGCCCATCGACGCAATCTGGCGCACAAGTGTGGCCGTAATGGTGCGCACGGAAGGGCTGGCGGGCAGAAAAACCGTCTGCAGTTCCGGCGCCATCGTCTCGTTCATGCCGGCCATCTGCATCTCGTAATCGAGGTCGGTGCCGTCGCGCAGGCCGCGGATCATGATCGAGGCGCCGTGCTTGCGAGCAGCATCGATGACCAGCCCGTCGAAGGAAACGACCTTGATGCGGTCGCTGTCGCGACCGAACTCGGCCTTGGTCGCCGCCTCGATCAGCGTCACGCGTTCCTCGAAGGAAAACAACGGCTTCTTGCCCGGATGAATGCCGATCGCCGCGTAAACGGTGTCCGCCACCGCCAGCGAGGCTTTCAGCACGTCGAGATGGCCGTTGGTCAGCGGGTCGAAGGAGCCGGCGTAAAGGGCGGTGCGTTCGGTCATGGCAGGCTTCTAGCGGGCGGGCGGGCGGAAGGCAAATCCGATTGATGGGGCGTGCATGAACCTTTCCGCGCCGATGAACGACAGATGAATGCGACGATCACGAACGTTTCACGCACCGTTCACTAGGTTGCACTTCAAGGGATGAAACCAAATCCCCATCTTTTCGTTGTAAGCGCAGGAGAACACGCAAATGCTGATCTATATGCTTGCCACCGCAATGACCATCGTGATGCTGATCGCGACCGCATTCGGGTTGCATCAGGAAGCAGCACGAGTACGCGTCAAGGCCAACACCAGGCGGCTCGATGGTTTCGCCCACCGCAACGTCTACCGTCGCCACTGATCCCCATCATGACCGAACCGGCCCAGAGGGCCGGTTGAGCCGGACGAGAACCTATTCGCTCCCGCCCGTATCGTCCGCATCAGTCTCGTTCGAAGCCATGTCTTCGGCCTCTTCATCCGACTGCGGCTCCGAAATCCGCTCCACCGAGACAACCTTCTCGCCTTCGGCCGTGTTGAAGATCGTCACGCCCTTGGTGGCCCGGCTGGCGAAGCGTATGCCGTTGACCGGCACACGAATAACCGTGCCGCCGTCCGAAACCAGCATGATCTGATCGTCATTGCCGACCGGGAAAGTCGCGACCAGGCGGCCGATTTCAGCCGTCTTCGACACGTCAGTGGCGCGGATGCCCTTGCCGCCACGTCCAATCACGCGGAAATCATAGGACGACGAGCGCTTGCCGTAGCCATATTCCGTCACCGTCAGCACAAGCTGCTCATGCGCCTTGAGGAACTCATAGCGCTCCTCGGAAAGTTCGGCTTCCTCGCCGACCTCCTCGTTGGTGAGCGCAATCTCCTCTTCCTCGCCGGTGGTATCGGCGGCAAGCCGGCGCTCGGCTGCGGCGCGCTTCAGATAGGCGGCGCGTTCGGCGGGTGAGGCATCGACGTTCTCGATCACCGACATCGAGATGATGCGGTCGGTATCGGCCATGGTTATGCCGCGCACGCCGACGGAATTGCGGCTCTGGAAGACGCGCACGTCGGAGACCCGGAAACGGATGCACTGGCCCGAATTCGCCGTCAGCAGCACGTCGTCATTGTCGGTGCAGGTCTCGACGCCGAGGATCTCGTCGCCCTCTTCCTCCAGCTTCATGGCGATCTTGCCGTTGCGGTTGACCTGGACGAAATCGGACAGCTTGTTGCGGCGCACGGTGCCGCGCGTCGTGGCGAACATCACGTCGAGCTCGCCCCAGCTGGTCTCGTCCTCGGGCAGCGGCATGATCGTGGTGATGCGCTCGCCCTGCTCGAGCGGCAGCATGTTGATCAGCGCCTTGCCGCGCGATTGCGGGTTGCCGATCGGCAGCCGCCAGACCTTCTCCTTGTAGACGATGCCGCGCGAGGAGAAGAACAGCACCGGCGTATGCGTGTTGGCCACGAACAACCGGGTGACGAAATCCTCTTCCTTGGTCGACATGCCGGAGCGGCCCTTGCCGCCGCGGCGCTGCGCCCGGTAGAGCGACAGCGGCACGCGCTTGATGTAACCGGAATGGCTGACGGTGACGACCATGTCCTCGCGCTGGATCAGGTCCTCGTCTTCCATATCCGAACCGCCCTCGGAGAGCTCGGTGCGGCGCGGCGTGCCGAACTCGTCGCGGACCGCGATCAGCTCGTCCTTGACGATCTGCTGGATGCGGGCGCGCGACGACAGAATATCAAGGAAATCAACGATTTCCGTACCGATCTGATTCAACTCGTCGGCGATCTCGTCGCGGCCGAGCGCGGTCAGGCGCTGCAGGCGCAGTTCAAGGATGGCGCGAGCCTGCTCCTCGGAGAGATTGTAGGTGCCGTCCTCGTTGATGCGATGGCGCGGATCGTCGATCAGTTTGATCAGCGGCGCGACGTCGTGCGACGGCCAGCGCCGTTCCATCAACTGCTCGCGCGCCGTCTGCGGATCGGGCGCGGTGCGGATGAGCTTGATCACTTCGTCGATATTGGCGACGGCAATCGCAAGGCCGACCAGCACATGCGCCCGCTCGCGCGCCTTGCGCAGCAGGTATTTCGTGCGGCGGCTGACGACCTCCTCGCGGAAGCCGACAAAGGCCTTCAGCATGTCGATCAGCGTCAGCACTTCCGGCTTGCCACCGTTGAGCGCCACCATATTGGCGCCGAACGAGGTCTGCAGCGGCGTGAAGCGGTAAAGCTGGTTGAGGACGACATCGGCCACGGCGTCGCGCTTCAATTCGACGACGACGCGGTAGCCCTGGCGGTCGCTCTCGTCTCGGATATCGGAAATGCCCTCGATGCGCTTGTCGCGCACCAGCTCGGCCATCTTCTCGATCATCGAAGCCTTGTTCACCTGATACGGAATCTCGGTGACGATGATCGACTCACGATCGTTGCCGCGCTGTTCGATCTCGACGCGGCCGCGCATGACGATCGAGCCGCGGCCCGTCGAATACGCGTTGTAGATGCCGGAACGGCCAAGCACGATGCCGCCGGTCGGGAAATCCGGCCCGGGCACGATCTCCATCAGCGCCGTCAGGTCGATCGCCGGATTGTCGATGAGGGCGATGGCGCCGTTGCAGACTTCGCTGAGATTGTGCGGCGGGATGTTGGTGGCCATGCCGACGGCGATGCCGCCGGAGCCGTTGACCAGAAGGTTCGGGAAACGCGCCGGCAGCACCTTGGGCTCGCTGCCCGAGGCGTCGTAAGTGTCCTGGAAATCGACGGTTTCCTTGTCGATGTCCTCCAGCAATTCATGCGCGACCTTGGTGAGCCTGGACTCGGTGTAGCGCATCGCCGCGGGCGGATCGCCGTCGATCGAGCCGAAATTGCCCTGACCGTCGATCAGCGGCACGCGCAGCGACCAGTCCTGCGCCATGCGCACCAAAGCGTCATAGATCGAGGCATCGCCATGCGGATGGTATTTACCCATCACGTCGGCAACCGGGCGCGCCGACTTCACATATTTGCGGTTCCAGTGGTAGCCGCTCTCATGCGAGGCGTAGAGGATGCGGCGATGCACGGGCTTCAGGCCGTCGCGCACATCGGGCAGCGCACGGCTGACGATCACGCTCATGGCGTAATCGAGATAGGAGCGCTGCATCTCCTCGATGATCGAAATCGGCTCGATGCCGGTGGGGCCGCCGTCCGGCCCGCGCGGTGTCTTCTGGTCGGTCAAATCAGGTCACAATCCAGTCGGGAATCACTGCATGCTTATATAGGAAGCCTTGCCGAAACTCCAATGTCGGCCGGACTTTTCCAGAGACAATTTTGATGGTAATTTCAAATGGATACCGCTGATTGCGACGATATGGCCACGGTCGTTTTCGTCACCATGCGGCAAGGTCGGTCATGGATCAGGCAAAAACCCCAGGCGCATTGAACCTGGCCTCATGGCTTCCCTTGCGGGCGCTGAGCGGCTGGAGCTTCAGGGACCTCAACGGCGATCTGGCGGCCGGCATCACGCTGGCGGCGATCGCCATTCCCGAGCAGATGGCAACGGCGCGGCTTGGCGGCTTCGCGCCGGAGATCGGCTTCTTCGCCTTCGTCGCCGGCTCGGTGGCCTTTGCGCTGTTCGGCGCCAACCGCCACCTCTCGGCCGGCGCGGATTCGACGATCACGCCCTTGTTCGCCGGCGGCCTGGCGCTGATCGCCGCCTCCGGCTCGCCGCATTACCTGGCGCTGGCGGCCATGCTGGCGCTGATGGTGGGCCTGCTGGTGGCGCTCAGCGGCATTTTCCGTCTCGGCTGGATCGCCGATCTCCTGTCCGTGCCGGTCACGACCGGCTTCCTCGCTGGCATTTCCGTCCATATCATCGTCTCGCAATTGCCTTCCTTGCTCGGCCTGTCGCCGGAAAGCGGCGAGACGGTGCGGCGCGTCGGCGAGATCGCCGCCAATCTCCACCTCACCAATCCGTGGAGCCTGGCGATCGGGCTTGGCGTGTTCGTCCTTATCTTCGCCTCGGAGCATATCAGCGCTCGCATCCCGGCAGCGTTGATCGGCATGGCTCTGGCGACGCTTGGCGTTGTCGCCTTCGATTTGAAGAACCGGGGCGTCGAAGTGCTCGGCGCCTTGCCCAACGGGCTGCCGGCCCCCGGCATGCCGACCGCCGACTTCCAGGACGCGCAGGCCCTTGTCCCGCTCGCCCTGCTGATCGCCATCGTCGTCATGGTGCAGACGGCGGCCACCAGCCGCTCCTTCGCGCCTCGGGACGGCGAAGCACCCGATATCAACCGCGACTTCGTCGGCGTCGGCGCGGGCAGCATCGTGGCCGGCCTGTTCGGCGCCTTTGCCGTCAACGCCAGCCCGCCTCGGACGGCAATCGTTGCCCAGACAGGCGGCCGCTCGCAGCTGTCGGGCCTGATCGCTGCGACCATCGTCCTGGCGGTCGGCGCTTTCGGCGGCAGCCTGCTTGCCAACGTGCCGCAGGCAGCCCTTGCCGGCGTGCTGATGTTCGTCGCCCAGCATATCCTGCGCTGGCAGGTGTTCGCCAAGGTCTGGCGCCAGGCCAAGATCGAGTTCGCGCTGATCCTGATCACCATGATCGCCATCGTCATCCTGCCGATCGAAACGGGCGTCGCGATCGGCATAGGGCTGTCGTTGCTGCACGGCATCTGGGGTTCGACGCGCACGGAGCCGATCGAGCTGGCCCAGGTGCCGGGCACATCGGTCTGGTGGCCGCCGAGCGGTTCCAGCCCCGGCGAGCAGCACCCCGGCGTACTGGTGGCGGCGTTCCAGGCGCCGCTTTCCTTCGTCAACGCCGACCGTTTCAAGCGCGGCCTCACCGACCTGATCGACGCCAGGAGCGACGACGTGAAGCTGGTGGTGCTGGAGGCCAGCAACATCGTCGAGATCGACTACACCGCCGCTCAGGCGCTGATAGACGCCATCCGCCATTGTCGCGACAAAGGCGCGGTCTTTGCTATCGCACGTATGGAATCGCTGCGCGCCCAGGCGGCGCTGCGGCGGTTCGGCATCGCTGAAATTGTCGGCACAGAGCGTATCTTCCACAGCGTCGACGCGGCGATCAAATCACTTGGTCCGGGGAAACCGCAGCACAAAGAACAGGATGGAGTGCCATGATTGACCCCCGAGAACCGATTGTGACCCCGGTCCCCGTCGACGAATTGAGGCCGACGCAGATCACGGTCGGCATGCGCGAAGTTGGGCTGAAGCGCCAGATGATCCGGGCGCAGGACGCTCGCAGGCAGACCGGGGCTTTTCTCGGCAGGCACATGGTGCCGGTCGTGCTCGGTCCCAAAAAACGCAACTACGTCACCGACCACCATCATCTCGCCCGCGCGCTGCTCGAGGAAGGCGTCAAGGACGTGCTGGTGACGGTGATCGCCGATCTGTCGGCGCTCGACAAGGACGCATTCCTTTTCATCCTCGACAACCGCGGCTGGATGCATCCGTTCGACGAGAGCGGCCAGCGCCAAGACTATGCGGCCATACCGAAGACGATTGGCGCGCTTGTCGACGACCCCTATCGCAGCCTTGCCGGCGAACTGCGCCGGCAAGGTGGCTTCGCCAAGGACACCACGCCGTTCAGCGAATTCCTGTGGGCGGATTTCTTGCGCCGCCGCATCGCTCGCGCGGCGGTCGCGAAGAATTTCGACAAGGCGATGAAAGACGCGCTTGCCTTGGCCAAAAGCAAGGATGCGGATTACCTGCCGGGCTGGTGCGGCCCGACGGACGATTGACGGCAAGAGCTAGAGCAATTCCAGGAAAAGTGCGAGCGGTTTTCCGTCCGGAATTGCGTAAAAACAAAGAGATAGAGCGGTTCGCCGTTTCCGTGAGAAACGGTGAACCGCTCTATCGGGCGCTAGTTCGCTTGGCCCTGTAGCTGCCGGGCGCCTCGCCCATCTCGCGCCGGAATCGGCGGTTGAAGGTCGACAGGTCGTTGAACCCGGCATCGAAGGCGATGGTAGAGATTGCGGTCTCGCAGGTCCGCAACCGCACCGCAGCCCGGTGCAGCCTCGTCCTCAGCAGGAACTGATAGGGCGTCATGCCGGCAACCTGCCGAAACATACGCAGGAAATGAAACGGGCTGGTCGCCGTACCGTCGGCGAGCGCGCTCAACGACACCGGCCGTTCGGCATTGAGCTCGATCAGCCGCACCGCCTCGGCAACGCGTTTCTGGTCGCGCCGGCTTGGCGTTCGGGTCGCGGCGGCAGACCCGGTCGCGGCCGCGACCACTGCGCCGGCCATGCGCAAGCCGAATTCCTCGAACGCGTCGCTGTCGTCCGTCTCCCGCGCCGCTTCCGCCTCGGCGAGCAACGGCGCCAGCGCCGGCAAGGGCGGCAGGCGCGGATCGGCAAAGCCGAGCCGTTTCACGCCCGGCAGGTCGGCCACCACGCGCTCCAGATAGGCCGGCGAAAAATGAAAGGAGATGCAGCGGTCGCCGGCGCCGTGCTCATGCCCGCATTCGTAGCAGGCGCCGGGATTGCCGAGCAGGATGGCGCCCGGCGCCAGCATCGCCGTGCCCTGGCGCGTGCGATAGCGGAACGTGCCTGTGGTCACGGCGGCGACGCAGAATCCGCGATGCTCTTCCTCGAATGGCTTGTCGCCGGCGACGGCGGTGCAGACCACGTCGGACACCTGCCAGCCATGCCCGGAAGCCAGAGTTTTCTGCGCTGTCGTCATGCCTGAAAGATAGCAATTTTTCCCAAGCGACGAACCCTGCCGCGCGCCTATTGCTGGCCTTCTCCTGACAAACGAGGCAGCAGCAATGACCGATCCCTTCATCGAGGCCCTGCACAGCGACGGTCCCAGGCCGTACCTTGCCGAAAAACTGAAGCTCTATGGCCGCTTCATCGGCGCTTGGGCATTGGACGCCACACGCATTCTCGAGGACGGCACCAGGCTCACGGGGCGCGGCGAGGTGCATTTCGGCTGGGTCCTCGAAGGCAGGGCCGTGCAGGATGTCTGGATCCTGCCCGCGCGCGACGCGGCCCCCTCCCCGTCGCTCGGGCCGTGGACCTTCTACGGCACGACGCTGCGCGTCTACGATCCCGGCGCGGATGCCTGGCACATCTTCTGGAGCGACCCGCGCAACCAGTATTACAGCCGGCAGCTCGGTCGCGCCGAGGACGACACGATCGTCCAGGTCGGCGCGGACGGCACCGGTGCCTCGGTGCGCTGGAGCTTTTCGCGCGTCACCGAGAACTCGTTCCGCTGGCTCGGCGAGCGGTCGCATGACGGCGGCGCAAGCTGGCGCATGGAGGTCGAGTTTTTGGCGCGTCGAGCGACTCCAAGCTGAGCGATCAACGAGTTGCAATCATGGAGGAAACAATGCTCGATCATGTCTCGATCGGCGTCCGCGACGCCAGCGCTTCGAAACGCTTCTACGATGCTGCCCTTAAGCCGCTCGGCTATTCCTGCCTCAGCCAGTCTCCCGGTTCCCTCGGTTACGGCGCCCAAACAGTCCAGCTTTGGGTGAACGACGCCGGGCAGCCGGTTCCTGCCAACGCGGAGTCTGGCCTGCATTTCTGTTTCTCGGCACCGACGCGCGCCAATGTCGACGCCTTCCATGCCGCGGCATTGCGTGAGGGCGGCAAAGACAACGGTCAGCCCGGACTGCGCGCGGCTTACGGCGATAATTACTACGCCGCGTTCGTCATCGACCCGGATGGCTATCGGCTGGAAGCCTATTGCGGCAAAGCCGAATAGCCGGCTGATTTCCCTTCCCGCCTGTTTCCAGCGTCCGGGCTTTGCTCTACCAATTGCAGAGCTTGGGCTTGGCCCGGCGGGAGGGGACCAGCGATGCCGAGTTTCGACAGCCTGTTCAACGCCTTCGTCACCATCCTGGTGACCATCGATCCGCCGGGACTGGCGCCGCTCTTCCTTGCCGTCACGCGCGGCATGAACCGTGAGGAGCGCCAGCAGGTTTCGGTCCGTGCCTCGGTGATCGGCTTCCTGGTCATGGCGCTGTTTGCGGTGGCCGGCGCCTCGATCCTGTCGGTGTTCGGCATCACGCTGCCGGCCTTCCGTGTCGCCGGCGGCTTTCTCTTGTTCTTCATCGCCTTCGAAATGGTGTTCGAGCGCCGCCAGGACCGCAAGGAGAAGATCGGCGACGTCGCCATCACCAAGGACATGATCCACAACATCGCCGCCTTCCCGCTGGCGATCCCGCTGATCGCCGGCCCCGGCGCGATCTCGGCAACCGTGCTCTTGTCGGGACATTTCGAGGGTTTTGCCGCCCAGGCGGCCCTGGTCGGCATCATCTTCCTCTGCCTCGTCATCACCTATCTGGTGTTCGTGCTGTCGGAGCGCATCGACCGCATCCTCGGCCAGACCGGCCGCTCGATCCTGACGCGCCTGCTCGGCGTCATCCTCGCGGCGCTTGCCGTGCAGTTCGTGGCCGACGGCGTCAGGGCGCTGATGGCCGCTTGAGCAGTACCCTACTGCCTACTGCCTACTTCGCCGCCGTTTCGACCACTTCGAAATCATGCGTGAGCGTCGCCGTCTTCGCCATCATGGCGCTGGCCGAGCAGTATTTCTCGATCGACAGGTCGATCGCCCGTTTCACCTTGTCGTGCGACAGAGCCCGGCCCTTGACGATGAAGTGCATGTGGATGCGGGTGAACACTTTCGGGTCGGTCTCGGCCCGGTCGGCGTCGAGCTCGACCACGCAATCCTCGATCGCCTCGCGTCCTTTCTCGAGGATATGCACGACGTCATAAGCCGAGCAGCCGCCGGTGCCGATCAGCACCAGTTCCATCGGGCTCGGTCCAGGCGTGTGGCCATCCGGTCCATGCGCCGTGCCCAGCACCACCTTATGGCCGCTGCCGGACTCGCCGACAAAGGTGCGTTCCTCGACCCATTTGACGCGTGCTTTCACGATACCCTTCCTTGAGAAATTCCGGCCGTCTTATTGACCAAACACGACGGCGTGCATGATCCGGCCGGGCAACAGCGTGAAGATACCGGCGCCGACCAGCGCGAACAGATAGAGCTTGATCATGGCGCTTCGATGCGCGGCCACCTTGTGGGTGTGCGCGTACCACGCCGCCAGCGGCACAGTCACCAGCACCAGGATCGACAACAAATGGATCGGGCTGAACGGACCGACGAGCCGGATCTGCTGGATCCAGAAGCTCGACATGGCAATGACCAGCGTCAGCGCCACCCAGGCATAGCCCAGCACGCGGTGTCGTGTCGTGCCTTTCGGCAGCGCCAGCTGGGCGCCGCCGACGGCTAAAGCGGCGAAGGCCGCGAAGGCATGCCATGGAATGGGAGGCGGCGCCGACAGAAGCGGTCCGAGCGACATCGCGCCTCCCCTCAAATGCCCGTTTCGAAACGCTTAGAACGGGATCTCGTCGTCCAGCTCGCGCGACGAGCCACCGCCGCCACCGCCCCTGGAACCACCACCGCCGCCGCCACGGCTAAAACCTTCGTTCGGGCCGGACTGGCCGAAATCCGAGCCGCGGCTGCTGCCGCCGCCGGAATAATTGCCGACCTGGCCGCCGCCGCCCTCGCCGCGCGCGTCGAGCATCTGCAATTCGCCGCGGAATTTCTGCAGCACGACTTCCGTCGTGTATTTGTCGGCACCGGTCTGGTCCTGCCATTTGCGCGTCTGCAGCTGGCCCTCGACATAGACCTTCATGCCCTTCTTCAAATACTGCTCCGCCACCTTGGCGAGCTGGTCGTTGAAGATCACGACATTGTGCCACTCGGTCTTTTCCTTGCGCTCGCCCGAGTTCTTGTCGCGCCAGCTTTCCGACGTGGCGATGCGGATGTTGACGACCGGATCGCCGGAATTCAGGCGGCGGATTTCAGGGTCCGCCCCGAGATTACCGACCAGAATGACCTTGTTGACGCTACCCGCCATCGTACTTCTCCTGCGCTTATCCGAAACAAATTTTAAGTCGCTCACCTTACAGCTTGCGGGCCGTCGCCGCCCGCAAAGGCTGGCTTTTCCCACAAGGTTTTTGTTCCCTTTTCGTTCTAGTCATAACCGCCCTTTCTGTCAAGGAATGTCAGCAAAGGCAGGGTCTGAACGTGCATCTCGATATGGCGCTCAAATAGGAGCTTGCCAAATCAATAAGTATCGACTTATGCTTTATCCATGATCGAAGCAGAGATTTTCCGCGCCCTGGCTGACCCGACACGACGCGCCGTCTACGAGCGGCTGACCGCCAGCGAGATGTCCGTGAGCGAACTGCGCGCCGGGATGAGCGTGTCGCAGCCGGCGGTCTCGCAGCACCTTGCCGTGCTGCGCGGCGCCGGCCTGGTGGTCGAGCGGCGCGCCGGTCGCAACGCCTATTACCGCGCCGATCCGCAAGGGCTCGATCCGCTGCTCGGCTGGGTCGAACGCTACCGCGCCTTCTGGCCGGAGCGCATCGAGATGTTGAAGACCGTTCTGAAGGGAATGGACCAATGACGAAAGCAGAGAACCCGACAGCGACCGAGGCGCTCAGCTTCGAATGCGACCTTCCTGACCCGCCGGAGAAAGTCTGGCGGGCGCTGACCGAGCCGGAGCTGCTCGCCGCCTGGATGATGCCGAACGACATCAAGACGGAAGCCGGCAATCATTTCACCTTTGCCGGACCGGATACGCCGATCGAGTGCGAGGTGCTCGAGGCCGAGCCCGGCAAGCTGCTGCGCTATTCCTGGCGCGAGCGGCCAAGCGCGAGCGATGCTGACGGGCTTCCCGCCTTCGGCAGCATCGTCACTTTCACGCTCGCCCGCACCGCCTTCGGCGGCACGCATCTGAGCATTGTCCATGACGGCTTCGTGCCGGTGGCGGAGCCTGTGCTTGCCGTTGCCGGCGCAGGCTGCGGACTCTCGCTTTACGCCCGCAAGTCTCCGACCGCCGCCAACGCGCCCAGCATGATGCTGCGCGCCGCCTGATCGAAAGGAACCCGTCATGAGCATTGCCAATCTGGTGCCGATGGTCATCGAGCAATCGAGCCGCGGCGAGCGCTCCTTCGATATTTTTTCGCGGTTGCTGCGCGAGCGCATCGTCTTCATCAATGGCGAGATCAACGACAACGTATCGGCGCTGGTCTGCGCCCAGCTTCTGTCGCTGGAATCGGACCATCCGGACAAGGAGATCTCGCTCTACATCAACTCGCCAGGCGGCATGGTAACCAGCGGCTTCGCCATCTACGACACCATGCAGTACATCTCGTGCCCGGTGTCGACGGTGTGCATGGGTTTCGCCGCCTCGATGGGCTCGTTTCTCCTGATGGCCGGCGAACCGGGTCGGCGCATCGCGCTGCCCAACACAAGGATCGTGCTGCACCAGCCGCTCGGCGGTTTTCAGGGCCAGGCTTCCGACATCCAGCGCCACGCCGAGGACATCGTGCGGACCAAGCGGCATATGACCGAGCTCTATGCCAGGCATTGCGGGCGCACTTACGAAGAGGTCGAACGCACGCTCGACCGCGATTATTTCATGAGCGCCGCAGAAGCGAAGGAATGGGGCCTCGTCGACCACGTCTACGACACGCGCAAGAAAGCGGCCTGACAATCGCGGGGCAGATGCGCGGCAATTTGATCGTCGCGCGTCTGGCATCGCTCCAGGCGCGTCCCTATAGTCCGCATATGACCAATCCGCTCCAGCCCAGGCATTTCTACGCCGCCCTCGCCGCGTTTGCCGCCGCGCTTGTTGCCGGCACCGCGCTCGCCGATGACAACTCGTCGCAGAAACTGCCCGGCGTCAGCAGCGACTACCGCATCGCCAAGCCGGCGCCGCAACCGGAACCGGACGACGCGCAGCCCGCCGGCAGCGATGGCTCCTTCAAGATCGGCAACACCGATGTCAGGATCAGCGGCAGCATAACGATCGATATGGCGACGGGCGGCATGAAGGTGCCGAACCACTGATAATCCTGCACAGAAATTTTATCGGATTGGCTGATACCTGTCAGCGCAATCCACACGACTGTGGCGATTGACTAAAGCGCCTCTCGACGTTGCGACGACTCCGGCCAACTGCGAACTTGTCATGACCGCAAAAAATGTAAGCCCCATCCCTGCTGTGCAGATGGATGGGGCTTCATGGATCTGAAATCCAACTTTAGCCGGGAGTGGACTGCCGGCGTTCTGTTTCGGATGCACCGCGGCTTTCAGCCGACGATCCGACTACGGTCTCTGATTGTTGGGATTCGGCAAGTCACGGTTTGTCGGGCTGGCGTTTCAAGTCTGCCCTGGCACTTATGCCCGCCGCGGCTCCATCTCGGTGTGGAGCCTCAAGGGACTGTCCGGTGGCGTCATGCTCCGCTCCTGGGTCCGTTGCGACAATGTCGTTCGAAGCGCAAATCGCTATCACCTGCGGCGTCTCGCAGGCCGCCTGTTGGGCGGCGAGGCCATCGAAAGACGGCCGGCTTCGTTGACGCTTTCGAGACTGCTCCCCTGGGCCCGGGACGTCAACCGTTGAATAGCCGGTTACCGAAAAATGTGATCGCCTGAACGTGCAGGTAAGTCCAGCGCCTCTGTGGATCAAGCGGCCGGCATCCGTGGCATTTGTTTCCCCGGTGCATGTGGCGATTGTTTCCACAGCGCTTGACGCGATTGTTTCCACAACGCTTTGTCAGGAGCGTGTTCGGCCTTTGTTCTTTCCGCTTGCCCACCCGCGCGAAAGGCGGTTAAACCCGTAATCGGCTTCTTCCGTCGAGATTGTGGCGTCTCTCGACGTGGCGGCGAAAATACCTACATAGGGGATGGCCGGGACGAACCCGCCCAATCCAGCAAATTCCAGATCTGAGGCGGCGACCGGCGATGGCCGACCATAAATACCTTTCCATTCGCGGGGCGCGCGAACACAATCTCAAGAACGTCGATCTCGACCTGCCGCGCGACAGCCTGATCGTCATGACTGGCCTGTCGGGATCCGGCAAGTCGTCGCTCGCCTTCGACACCATCTATGCCGAGGGCCAGCGCCGCTATGTCGAAAGCCTGTCGGCCTATGCCCGCCAGTTCCTCGAGATGATGCAGAAGCCGGACGTCGACCAGATCGACGGCCTGTCGCCCGCCATCTCGATCGAGCAGAAGACGACGTCGAAGAACCCGCGCTCGACGGTCGGCACGGTCACCGAGATCTACGACTATATGCGCCTCTTGTTCGCGCGTGTCGGCATTCCCTATTCGCCGGCCACCGGCCTGCCGATCGAGAGCCAGACGGTCAGCCAGATGGTCGACCGCGTGCTGGCGCTGGACGAAGGCACCCGCCTGTTCCTGCTGGCGCCGATCGTGCGCGGCCGCAAGGGCGAGTACCGCAAGGAACTGCTGGAACTGCAGAAGAAGGGGTTCCAGCGCGTCAAGGTCGACGGCACCTTCTACGAGATCGCCGACGTGCCGGCGCTGGACAAGAAATACAAGCACGACATCGACGTGGTCGTCGACCGCATCGTCGTGCGTGGCGATCTGGCGACGCGGCTCGCGGATTCGATGGAAACGGCGCTCAAGCTCGCCGAAGGGTTGGCCGTGGCCGAGTTCGCCGACCGGCCGCTCGACGCCAGCCTGACCGGTGACGACGCCGTCAACAAGTCGAAGAACGAGACGCATGAGCGCATCCTGTTCTCGGAGAAATTTGCCTGCCCGGTGTCCGGCTTCACTATCCCGGAGATCGAGCCCCGGCTGTTCTCCTTCAACAATCCGTTCGGCGCCTGCCCGACCTGCGATGGCCTCGGCAGCCAGCGCGCCATCGATCCCAACCTCGTCGTGCCCGACGAAAACCTTACGCTGCGCCACGGCGCCATCAGCCCGTGGGCGAAGTCGACCTCGCCCTATTACGCGCAGACGCTGGAGGCGCTCGGCAAGACCTATGGCTTCAAGCTCGGCGACAAGTTCAAGGATCTGAGCGCGGAGGCTAAAGAAGCCGTGCTGCATGGCACCGGCGAGCGCGAGATCACGTTCCAGTATGACGACGGCCTGCGCTCCTACAAGACCACCAAGACTTTCGAAGGTGTGATCCCCAATCTCGACCGGCGCTGGAAGGAAACCGAATCCGCCTGGATGCGCGAGGAGATCGAGCGCTTCATGTCGGCCACCCCCTGCCCCGCCTGCAACGGCTACCGGCTGAAGCCCGAGGCGTTGGCGGTGAAGATCGGCGGCAAGCACATTGGCGAAGTCACCGAGCAGTCGATCCGCAAGGCCGACCAGTGGTTCACCGATCTGCCCGCCCAGCTCAACGACAAGCAGAACGAGATCGCGGTCCGCGTGCTCAAGGAAATCCGCGAGCGGCTGCGCTTTCTCAACGACGTCGGCCTCGATTACCTGACCCTGTCGCGCAATTCCGGCACGCTGTCGGGAGGCGAGAGCCAGCGCATCCGGCTCGCCTCGCAGATCGGCTCGGGCCTGACCGGCGTGCTCTATGTGCTGGACGAGCCGTCGATCGGCCTGCACCAGCGCGACAATGCGCGCCTGCTCGATACGCTGAAGCATCTGCGCGACATCGGCAACACGGTGATCGTCGTCGAGCATGACGAGGACGCCATCCTGCACGCCGACTATGTCGTCGACATCGGTCCGGCGGCCGGCATCCATGGCGGCCACGTCATCGCGCAAGGCACGCCACAGCAGATCATGGCCACACCCGCCTCGATCACCGGCAAGTACCTGTCGGGCGAGCTCGAAGTGGCCACGCCCGCGGTTCGCCGCGAAGCGAAGAAGAACCGGCGCATCAAGGTGGTCGGCGCGCGCGGCAACAATTTGAAGAACGTGACGGCGGAGATCCCGCTCGGCACCTTCACGGCGGTCACCGGCGTGTCCGGCGGTGGCAAGTCGACCTTCCTGATCGAGACGCTGTTCAAGGCGGCCTCGCGTCGCATCATGGGCTCGCGCGAGCATCCGGCAGAGCATGACCGCATCGAGGGGCTGGAATTCCTCGACAAGGTCATCGACATCGACCAGTCGCCCATTGGGCGAACCCCGCGCTCCAACCCGGCGACCTATACGGGCGCCTTCACGCCGATCCGCGACTGGTTCGCGGGCCTCCCCGAAGCCAAGGCGCGCGGCTATCAGCCGGGCCGCTTCTCCTTCAACGTCAAGGGCGGCCGCTGCGAGGCCTGCCAGGGCGACGGCGTCATCAAGATCGAGATGCACTTCCTGCCCGATGTCTACGTCACCTGCGACGTCTGCCACGGCAAGCGCTACAACCGCGAGACGCTGGACGTGATGTTCAAGGGCAAGTCGATCGCCGACGTGCTCGACATGACGGTCGAGGAAGGCGTCGACTTCTTCTCTGCGGTGCCCGGCGTGCGCGACAAGCTGGAGACGCTGAAACAGGTCGGCCTCGGCTACATCCATATCGGCCAGCAGGCGACGACGCTTTCGGGCGGCGAAGCGCAGCGCATCAAGCTCGCCAAGGAACTGTCGCGCAAGGCGACCGGCAAGACGCTCTACATCCTCGACGAGCCGACCACCGGCCTGCATTTCCACGACGTCGCCAAGCTCTTGGAAGTGCTGCACGAGCTGGTCGACCAGGGCAACACGGTGGTGGTCATCGAGCACAATCTCGAGGTGATCAAAACCGCCGACTGGGTGCTCGATCTCGGCCCCGAGGGTGGCGACGGCGGCGGCGAGCTGGTCGCGTCGGGCACGCCGGAGGCCATCGTGCGCGAGAAGCGCAGCTACACCGGTCAGTTCCTCAAGGAGCTTCTGGAGCGCCGCCCCGGAGGCAAGCGCGAAGCGGCGGAGTGATGACGGAAAACGGCCTCGTTTCCGTCGAAAGCCGTTTCGGCGTGGCCGAAACCATCGACCGATTGGTCGACACGGTGACGCGTGCCGGATTGCGCGTCTTCGCTCGCGTCGACCATGCCGCCGGCGCGCGTGAGGTCGGAGCGGCGCTTCGCCCGACGGAATTGTTGATCTTCGGCCATCCGAAGGGCGGCACGCCGTTGATACAGGATCGCCAGTTGGCCGGTATCGACCTGCCGATCAAGGCGCTGGCCTGGGAGGACGAGCAAGGCAAGGTCTGGCTGTCCTACAACGACGCGCATTGGCTGGCCGAGCGCCATGGTCTTGGCGATGCCAGCCGCGATGCCGTCGCGGCGATTGCCACCGGCATGAAAAAGGTTGTCGCGGCCGCTGCTGGAGTGGATCAATCGTGAGACTGGCCCGCCTCGACGATATCGCCGCCGTTGTCGCTCTGAGTGCGAATGCCTATGCGCCTTACACGCCCATCTTTGGTGGACCGCCTGTCCCAGTCACCGAGGATTACGCGCCGCGCATCGAGCGTGGCGAAGTCTGGCTGCTGGAAGAAGACTCAAACCTCGCCGGATTGATCGTGCTCGAGCATCATCCCGACCACGCCATGATCTTCAGCGTCGCCGTCGCGCCGGCCTTCCAGGGCAGGAAGCTCGGCATCAGATTGCTCGGCTTCGCCGACGAGCAGGCGCGGTCATGGGGCGTGCCGGAGGTGCGGCTCTACACAAATTCGCGCATGGAGCGGAACATCGCGCTCTATTCCGCCTACGGCTATCGCGAAACGGGTCGCCGGCCTAACCCGTACCGGCCAGGGTGGATCCTGGTCGACATGGTGAAGACGGTCGACCGAGCGGCCTGACCGCATTTTGAACGGAGGAGGAAGACAATGAGCCAAGGAACGATCCGCTCCGGCATGGGCGGCTGGACTTTCGAGCCCTGGGACACCTCCTTCTATCCGGAGAAGCTCGCCAAGGCCAAGCAACTGCAATACGCCAGCCGCCAGGTACCGAGCATCGAAGTCAACGGCACCTATTATTCCAGCTTCAAGGAGCCGACTTTCGTCAAATGGGCCAACGAAGCGCCGGAGGGCTTCGTCTTCTCGCTCAAGGGCAACCGCTTCGTCACCAACCGCCGCGTGCTCGGCGAAGCCGGCGAATCGATGATGCGCTTCCTCGGCTCCGGCGTCGCCGCGCTCGGCGAGAAGCTCGGTCCGATCCTGTGGCAATTCGCGCCGACCAAGAAATTCGACGCCGACGATTTCGAAGCTTTCCTCAAACTCCTGCCCGAGCAGCAGGATGGCGTGCCTTTGCGCCATGCGCTGGAAGTGCGCCACGACAGCTTCATCGTGCCGGAATTCCCGGCGCTCGCCCGAAAATACAAAGCCGCGATCGTCTATGCCGACCACGCCAAATATCCGGCGATCGCCGACGTCACCGGCGATTTCGTCTATGCGCGGCTGCAGATAGGCAGCGACGACAACCCCGATTGCTACACGCCGAAAGGCCTCGACGAATGGGCGGGACGGGTGAAGACCTGGGCGCAAGGCAAGCAGCCGGCCGACCTGCCGCGCGCCGATCCCAAGACCGATGCGCCGGTCCAGCCGCGCGACGTGTTCGCTTACTTCATCACCGAAGGCAAGGTGCGCGCGCCGTTCGGCGCCATGGCGCTGATGAAGCGGATGGCAGGCTGATAAGGGGCGAATGCCGCAATCTTCGCGGCGATCGTAACGCAATCGATACTTCCTTGCTGCACTAATGGACCTACGTCAGGTTGCAGAAGCCCGGCGCCGGCAAGGACGCGTGCATGCTGCTCGACTACAACTCATTGCTTCTGGCCGTCGGCTTCTCCGCCGCCTGCCTCAGCCTCACGCTGTTCGGAACCTGGCTGGCCGCGCGCTCCGACAGGTTCCTGCTGACCTGGGCAATCAGCGTGCTGGTCGTGGTGGTCGAAGTCTTTGTCTACGACGCCTATATCGAGAGGCCCGGAACGGCCCTTGGCGTGGCGACACTGGCGCTGTTGCTGCTCGGCTTCTCGGTCATGCTGGGCGCCGCCCATCAATTCAGGACAAGACGTTCGCCTTTGCCGCTTATCGCGCTCGGCGCCGGCATTTCCTATGCTCTCGCGCTGCCGCCGATGGCGTTCGGCTATGACGGTTTGGGATTCATGCTGGAAAACGCGCTGGCCGCGCTGCTGCTGTTCGGCACGGCGTATGAATATTGGCGGGGCCGCGCGGAAGCGCCCGTTCATCTCATCGGCGTGGCGCTGCTCTATTCGCTGACGGCCGCGTCCTTCGTGGCATGCGCGGCCGTGCTGGCATGGGACGGCAGGCTGGTCCTCGGCCATGCGCCGAGCAATTGGGCGGAGGATCTGAGTCTCGTCATCGTCATCGCCTCCATGACCGGCATCGGCGCCTTGTCGCTGGCGCTCAACCAGGGGCGGCTTGCCCGCCATCATCAGCGAGAAGCGCAAACCGATGCGCTAACCGGGCTGCTCAACCGCCGCGCTTTGTTCGACCTGCACGGCAAAAAGCCCGTCGGCGCTTTCACGGCTGTGGTGGTGTTCGACCTCGACGGTTTCAAGGCAATCAACGACCAGTTCGGCCACGCTGCGGGAGACCAGGTGCTGAAGGTCTTTGCCGAAGTGCTCTCTGCCGATCTGCGCCCGCACGACTCCGTCGCCCGCATGGGCGGCGAGGAATTCGCCATGGTGTTGAGGCGCACCTTGCCCGAGGCCGCCGAGGCCACAGCCGAACGTGTCAGGGCCGCGTTCGCCGCACGTGCGGTCGAGACCGAGACCGGGCCGCTGCGCTGCACGGTCAGCGCCGGCTTCGCATTTGGAAGCACAGATAGCATGAGCTTCGACAAAGTGCTCAGCGCCGCCGACAAGGCGCTCTATGCCGCCAAGCGCGGCGGCCGCAACCGCGTCCTTGATTTCCGCCGCGCCGGTTGAGTTTTACCGCCGCGTGCGAACTCTCAATGGTGTGAGATCACGTCATTGAAGGCGTCGAGATCGACGTAGAAGACCTTGGTCATTTCGCCCAGCAGATCATCCTCGTCATAGCCTTGCGACATCAGGATGTTGATCGCGGTCATGATATCGACGCGATCGGTGAGCCGCCGCTTCTGGTAGTCCTCGACAAAACGTTCCATCGCCATCCCCTGGCACGAATCTTTTTGGACGCGTTGACCGACAATCACTGCGGGGAAAGCTAGGCAGGCTTGCTTGCGTGGAACTTGCGGGCGGTGTGCGCGCCTTCCCCCTCATTCGCGACTGGTACGGAAAGCGGCCGACTCACCAAGGCCAGGAAAAGACTAGCATGCGATGTTCGACGCACCAGAGCCGCCGAACACTTCGTCATCCTTGGGCGTAGCGACGCGGAGGGAGCGAAGACCCAGGGATCCATGCCGTTACTTGGACGCGTCACCAACGGTGCGGAATTTGGGGTGGTAGGAGCGAGGTTGAATGGCCAATATTCCGCACCGCCGCATCCGGCATCGGTCATGGCATGGATCCTTGGGTCTACGCGGCGTCGCCACGCTCCTTGCTTTGCTCAAGGATGACGACCGGCGCTATACCGTCAGGAACTTCCGCACATCCGCCCGGTCGAGATCCTCGGCTGGCCCGGTATGCACGATCTGGCCGCGATCCATGATGTTGACCTCGTCGGCAAGTTCCCGGCAGAAGTCGAGATACTGCTCGACCAGAAGCACGGCGATCCCCGCCCGGTCGCGCAGGTAGCGTATGGCGCGGCCGATATCCTTGATGATCGAAGGCTGGATGCCTTCGGTCGGCTCGTCGAGCACCAGGAGTTTCGGCCGCATCACCAGCGCCCGGCCTATGGCGAGTTGCTGCTGCTGCCCGCCGGAAAGGTCGCCACCACGGCGGCCCAGCATCTGCTTCAAGACCGGAAACAGCTCGAAGACATGTGCTGGAACATTACGGTCCGCGCGCCTGAGTGGCGCGAAGCCGGATTCCAGATTCTCGCGCACCGTCAGCAGCGGAAAGATCTCCCTGCCCTGCGGCACGAATGCGATGCCCGACCGGGCGCGATCATACGCCGCGCTCCGGTCGAGCGCCTTCCCCTCGAAGGCAACGCTTCCGCTCGTCAGCCGGTGATGGCCGACGATCGATCTCATCAAACTGGTCTTGCCGACGCCGTTGCGGCCGAGCACGCAGGTGATCTTGCCGGCACCCGCCTTCAGCGAGACGCCGCGCAGCGCCTGGGCGGCGCCGTAGTGAAGCGTGGCATTGGAGACTTCGAGCATGGTCAGCTCCTTCTCCAGCGCTTCAGGAAAGCGAAATCGAAACGGTAAAACGGAATCCGCCAGACCATGCTCATCGCCCCAGATAGACTTCGACGACACGCTCGTCCGCCGAGACGAAATCGAGCGTGCCCTCCGACAGCACCGAGCCCTCGTGCAGGCAGGTGACCTTGACGCCGAGCTCGCGCACGAAATGCATGTCGTGCTCGACGACGACGACCGAATGGTCGCGGGCGATGTCCTTGAGCAGCCGCGCGGTCTCCTCGGTCTCGGCATCGGTCATCCCGGCGACCGGTTCGTCGACGAGCAAGAGTTTTGGGTCCTGCGCCAGCAGCATGCCGATCTCCAGCCACTGCTTCTGGCCGTGGCTTAGATTGGCGGCGAGCTCGCCGCGTTTGTCGCCGAGCCGGATGACGCCGAGGATGTCGTCGATGCGCCGCGTCTCGGCCGCCGAGCGGCGATGGAAGAGCGCGGGGAAGATCGAGCGCGGACCTTTCAGCGCCAGCATCAGATTATCCTCGACGCTATGGCTCTCAAAGACGGTCGGCTTCTGGAACTTGCGGCCGATGCCCATCATGGCGATCTCGGCCTCGTCATGCCGGGTGAGATCGACCTGGCCGTCGAAGAACACCTCGCCTTCGTCCGGCCGCGTCTTGCCGGTGACGATGTCCATCATGGTCGTCTTGCCGGCGCCGTTGGGTCCGATGATCGCCCGCATCTCGCCTTTGTCGAGCACCAGCGACAGGTTGTTGATGGCGCGAAAGCCGTCGAAGGAAACCGAGACGCCGTCGAGATAGAGGATGGTGTTCGACTTGCTCATGATCGCTCACTCCGCCGGCTGCGGTTCGGCGCCGGCGGCGGACCAGGCACCCGGTGTCCTTGCCGCCGAGCGCACGATCCTCGGCTCCGGCGCCTGCGGATCGGCGCCGGCTTCAGCTGCGAGCGAAGCCGCGCGCAGCGCCTTGGCCTGGCTGCGCCAGGCATCCCACATGCCGACGACGCCCTTGGGCAAAAGCAGCGTGACGGCGACGAACAGCCCGCCCAGCGCGAACAGCCAGAATTCCGGCAGCACGCCGGTGAACCAGGATTTGCCGGCGTTGACGAGCAGCGCGCCGATAATCGGGCCGACGATGGTGCCGCGCCCGCCGACGGCGGTCCAGATCACCACCTCAATCGAGTTGGACGGCTCGAACTCACCAGGATTGATGATGCCGACCTGCGGCACGTAGAGCGCGCCGGCGATGCCGGCCATGATGGCCGAGACTGTGAAGGCGAAGAGCTTGACGTCCTCGGCCCGCCAGCCGAGGAAACGGGTGCGGCTCTCGGCATCGCGCACCGCCATCAGCAGCTTGCCGTATTTGGAACGCACGATCGCTGCCGCGACGAAGACGGCAAGCGCCAGCGTGACCGCGCTCGCCGCAAACAGCGCCGCACGCGTCGCGTCCGCCTGCACGCTGAAGCCGAGTATGTCCTTGAAATCGGTCAGGCCGTTGTTGCCGCCAAACCCCATGTCATTGCGGAAGAAGGCGAGCAGGAGCGCATAGGTCATCGCCTGTGTGATGATCGACAGATAGACGCCGGTAACGCGGCTGCGGAAGGCGAACCAGCCGAACACGAAGGCGAGCAGGCCCGGCACCGCAAGCACCATGAGCACCGCGAACCAGAAATGATCGAAGCCATGCCAGAACCAGGGCAGCTCCTTGTAGTTCAAGAACACCATGAAATCGGGCAGGATCGGATTGCCGTAGACGCCGCGCGAACCGATCTGGCGCATCAGATACATGCCCATCGCATAGCCGCCGAGCGCGAAGAAGGCGCCGTGGCCGAGCGAAAGGATGCCGCAATAGCCCCAGACCAGGTCGAGCGCGAGCGCCAGCAGCGCGTAGCAGAGATATTTGCCGACCAACGCCACGATATAGGACGGGATGTAAAAGGCGCTTTGCGGCGAGACCGCCAGGTTGAGCAGCGGCACGATGATGGCGGCTGCCAGCAGGGCGAGGATCGTGACGAGGATGCGGCGGTCGCCCGAAAAGAAGCGCTGCGCGATCATGCTTCCACCGCCCTGCCCTTCAGCGCGAACAGGCCGCGCGGCCGCTTCTGGATGAACAGGATGATCAGCACCAGGACGACGATCTTGCCGAGCACCGCGCCGGCATAGGGCTCGAGGAACTTGTTGACGATGCCGAGCGAGAAGGCGCCGACCAGCGTGCCCCATAGATTGCCGACGCCGCCGAAGACCACGACCATGAAACTGTCGATGATGTAGCCGCGGCCGAGATTGGGCGAGACATTGTCGATCTGGCTGAGCGCCACACCCGCGATGCCGGCAATGCCGGACCCGAGCGCGAAGGTCAGCGCATCGACCCATGGCGTCTTGATGCCCATCGAGGCGGCCATGCGGCGGTTGGCGGTGACGGCGCGCATCTGCAGGCCCCAGGGCGTGCGCTTCATGACGTAGAGCAGCACGCCGAACACCAGGAGCGCGAACACCAGGATCCACAGCCGGTTCCAGGTGATGGCCAGCTGGCCGATATCGAACGAACCCGACATCCAGGACGGGTTGCCGACCTCCTGGTTGGTCGGCCCGAAAATGCTGCGCACCGCCTGCTGCAGGATCAGCGAGACGCCCCAGGTGGCCAGAAGCGTTTCCAGCGGTCGCCCATAGAGGAAGCGAATGATGCCGCGTTCGATCGCCAGCCCGACCAGCCCCGCGACGAGGAAGGCGAGCGGCAGCGCGATGACCAGCGACCAGTCGAACAGGCCAGGGAACGAAGTGCGGATCACTTGCTGGACGACGAAGGTGGTATAGGCGCCGAGCATCACCATCTCGCCATGCGCCATGTTGATGACGCCCATGACGCCGAAGGTGATGGCAAGGCCGATCGCGGCCAGCAGCAGCACCGATCCCAGCGAAATGCCGTACCAGATGTTCTGGCCGGCATCCCAGAGCGCCAGCTTGGAGTCGATGTGGCCGATCGCGGCGGTGGCCGCGTCCTTGACCGTACCCTGGGCGCTCGCCTCGGCGGAGGTGAGCAACGAAAGCGCGTCGCGATCGCCGCGCGCCGCGATGACCGAGACGGCAGCGAGCTTGTCGGCTTCGGGCTTGTCGGACACCAGTACCGACGCCGCGCGCGCCTGCTCGAACAAAGCCTTGACGCCGAGATCGGTCTCCGCGGCGATCGCGGCATCGAGCGGCTCGATGTTCGCCGCGTCGGGCGTCTTGAACATGGTCGCGGCGGCGGCCAGGCGCACGCTCGCGTCCTTGGCCCGCAACGTCAGCGAGCCCAGAGTGTCGCGGATGGTGCGACGAAGCCCGTTGTTGACCTTTATCTTGGTGAGGTCGGTCTTGGCGGCGTCGGCTGCTTTTTCGCCGCTTAGGGGATCGAGCAATTCGATGCCGTCTCCCGCCTCCTTGCCGATAAAGACCTGGGAATCAGCCTTGCGGATATAGAGATTGCCATCGGCGAGCGCCGACAGCGGCTTTTCGACGGCGGAATCGCCGCTGGCCGCCAGCTCGCGCACGATCGCTTCGGTGGCCGAGAAATTGGCGGCTGTCGCGAATTTGGCGATGGTCGCGCGAAGATCGGCATCGGCGGCCTTCGACGGCAGCAGGCCTGCCATCGTCAGCAGCAGCGTCAAGCCAATCGCGCGCAACAGGATCATCAGCTTCAGCGGATCTCAAAGGTTTAGGTTTCTGCCCGGGCAGGACACGAAGGCCCCGCCCGGGCCGCGGTCTCGGATCGCAGGGCCACGCCGCGACCCGACAGACCTGGGAGGATCAGTTGGTGCCCTTGCCGCCGCACTTGCCGGTGGCGACGTTGAAATTTCCGCAGCTGAGCGGCGCGCGCCAATCGGAGATCAGGTTCTTGGAATCGGGCAGGTAGTCGGACCACTCGTCGCCCATGACCAGGCCAGGCGTCTGCGAGACGGTCTCGAACTGGCCATCGGCCTGGATCTCGCCGATCAGCACCGGCTTGGTGATGTGATGGTTGGGCATCATCGTCGAATAACCGCCGGTCAGGTTCGGCACCGAAACGCCGACCATGGCGTCGATGACCTTGTCCGGATCGGTGGTGCCAGCCTTCTCGACCGCCTTCACCCACATGTTGAAGCCGATGTAATGGGCTTCCATCGGGTCGTTGGTGGTGCGCTTGTCGTTCTTGATGAACTTGTGCCAGTCGTCGATGAACTTCTTGTTCTCCGGCGTGTCGACGCTTTCAAAGTAGTTCCAGGCGGCGAGATGGCCGACCAGCGGACCGGTGTCGAGGCCGGCCAGTTCTTCCTCGCCGACCGAGAAGGCCATGACCGGGATGTCCTCGGCCTTGATGCCTTGGTTGCCGAGTTCCTTGTAGAACGGCACGTTGGCGTCGCCGTTGACGGTCGAAACCACGGCCGTCTTCTTGCCGGCCGAGCCGAATTTCTTGATCGCAGAAACCTCGGTCTGCCAGTCGGAGAAGCCGAACGGCGTGTAGTTGACCATGATGTCCTCGGCCGGAACGCCCTTAGCCTTCAGATAGGCCTCGAGGATCTTGTTGGTGGTGCGCGGGTAGACATAGTCGGTGCCCTCGAGCACCCAGCGCTTCACCGAGCCGCCATCGGCGCTCATCAGATAATCGACCGCCGGGATGGCTTGCTGGTTCGGCGCCGCGCCGGTGTAGAAGACGTTGCGCTCGCTCTCCTCGCCCTCATACTGGACGGGGTAGAACAGGATGTTGTCGAGTTCCGAGAACACCGGCAGCACCGATTTGCGCGACACCGAGGTCCAGCAGCCGAACACCGCCGCGACCTTGTCCTTCGAGATCAGCTCGCGCGCCTTTTCGGCGAAGAGCGGCCAGTTGGACGCCGGATCGACGACCACCGCTTCCAGTTTCTTGCCGAGCAGGCCGCCCTTGGCGTTCTGCTCGTCGATCAGCATCAGCATGACGTCTTTCAGCGTCGTCTCCGAAATCGCCATGGTCCCCGACAGCGAATGGAGGATGCCGACCTTGATCGTGTCCTCGGCCGCCCTTGCGGAAGCCGACGCCAGCAGACCGGCCGCGACGACGCCCGCCGACAGGATTTTTGTTATTTTCGCGAAGTTACCCCTCATATGACACACTCCCAAGCATGGTTGTTTGCATCGCAACATAGACTGTGCAAGCGACGTGCCAGACGGGGATGGGTCGGGCGGAATTTCAGGATAGCGAAGAGATTACAATTGGTTACAAGGTAGCCGGAAACTTTCCGCATCCGCTGCGATGCAGCAGGTTGAGAAAAGTTTACGCAACGCTGCCTAGATTTTGCCCAAATTGTAAAAATGCTTAAACATTCATCATTCAGGCAAATCAGCCCGATTGGCCCTGTTGCAGGCTCACGACAAAATGGGGCAAGGTCGCAGCAAACGAGCAACGTGATGGCCCTGCGAACGATCCTGACTTTCCTGCTTCTCGTGTCCGCCGCCGGCGGCGCCCGCGCCGACTTCACCGACGGCAAGCTCCCTGACGGCGTCTATCACTGCGAGGTCTACCTGCTCGGCCTGTTCCTCAACCTCGGCGACATCACCATCAAGGGCAACCTCTATAGCGGCCCGGTGACCTTCGGCGCCGCGCCGCCGCCTTACAATTACCAGATGAACCCCAACGGCGAGATCAGCTGGCTTGGTCCGCTCGGCGGCTACACCAGCGGCGGCAATTCGATCTCGATGAGCCAGGCGACGCTGGACGACCCGAGCGGTCCCTCCTTCGACATCATCATGAAGCAGCAGGACGGCGCCTTCACGGCCTCGACCTGCACCAAAAGATAGCCCGCATAAAAAAGGCGCGGAACCCTCGCGGGTCCCGCGCCAGCAGGCAGTCGGGAGGACCAACGCAATTCCAGGAAAAGTGGGTGGCGGTTTTCCGTCCGGAATTGCGTCAAACAAAATAGCTGGAGCGGGTCGGCGGTTACGCCGAACCGCTTCAGATGGTCTTGGCCGACATCTGGGCTGCGATGTAGTCGGCCTGGCGGATCGCCAGCGTCACGATGGTCAGCGTCGGATTTTCCGCCGCGCCGCTTGTGAACTGGCTGCCGTCGGACACGAACAGGTTCTTGATGTCGTGCGACTGGCCGTGCTTGTTGACGACGCCGTCCTGCGGCTTCTCGCTCATCCGGTTGGTGCCGAGATTGTGGGTGGACGGATAAGGCGGCGTCGGGAAGGTCCTGGTCGCGCCGACGGCGGCATAGAGCGCCTGACCCTGCTTGTAGGCATGATCGCGCATCGCCTCATCGTTCGGGTGGTCGTCGAAATGGACGTCGGCGATCGGCATGCCGTGCTCGTCCTTCTCGTCCTTGTGCAGCGTGATGCGGTTCTCCTCGCGCGCCATGTCCTCGCCGACGATCCAAAGGCCCGCCATATGGTCGTAATGGTCGAGCGCCGTGGTGAAGGAGCGGCCCCAGCCGCCGGGGTTGAGGAAGGCCGCCATGAACGGCAGGCCGAGCGACAGCGTCTCCATCTCATAGCCGCCGACGAAGCCGCGCGAGGGGTCATGGCGCGCCTCGTCGCGGATGATGCCGGCCATGGTGGTGCCGCGATACATGTGCACCGGCTTGTCGAAGATGGCGTAGACCGAGCCGGTGGTATGGCGCATGTAGTTCTTGCCAACCTGCCCCGACGAGTTGGCGAGTCCATGCGGGAATTTGGACGATTCCGAATTGAGCAATAGGCGCGGGCTCTCGATCGAGTTGCCGGCGACCGCGACGATGCGGGCCTTCTGCTCCTGCAGCTTGCCGTCCTTATCGGCATAGACGACGCCGGTCACCTTGCCCGAAGCGTCATGGTTGATCTTGATCGCCATCGCGTTCGGCCGCACTTCCAGATGGCCGGTCGCCTCGCCCTTCGGGATTTCGGTGTAGAGCGTCGACCATTTGGCGCCCCATTTGCAGCCCTGGAAGCAGAAGCCGGTCTGCTGGCAGGAATTGCGGTCGTCGCGCTCCACCGAATTGATGGCCATGTTGCCGGTGTGGCATTCCTTGTAGCCGAGCTTGTCGGCGCCGGCCTTGAGCACCTTGAAGTTGTTGTTGCCGGGCAGCCGCGGCCAGTTGTTGGTGCCGGTCACGCCCATCTTGGCCTCGGCCTTGGCGTAATAGGGCTCCATCGCGGCCAGCGTCACCGGCCAGTCGAGAAGGTTCGCGCCCTTGACCTTGCCGTAGGTCGAGGCCGTCTTGAACTCATGCTCCTGGAAGCGCAGCGAGGCGCCTGCCCAGTGTGTGGTCGAGCCGCCGACCGACTTGACGATCCAGGCCGGCAGGTTCGGGAAATCCTTGGCAACCCGCCAGTCGCCCGAGGTGGTGCGCTTGTCCTTCCAGGCGAGCTGGGCAAAGGAATCCCACTCGTCGTTGATGAAGTCCTCATATTCGTGGCGGGCGCCCGCCTCGAGGATGACGACGTCGATGCCTTTCTGCGCCAACTCGTTGCCGAGCGTGCCGCCGCCGGCGCCGGAGCCGATGATGACGACCACGCCGTCGTTATTGAGATCAAATGATGCTGCCATGGTTTCCTCCCATGAATCTGTAGAAATACGGTTCGGAACAGAGCGGCTTACAGCCACTCGATGTCGTTGAAGCCGCGCGCGATGTAGCCGCCCTTGGAGTAGGATTCGCCTTCGTAGCCGAAGATCGGCCACACCTCCTTCTGGTTGTAGAGGCTGACGACAAGACCGCCGCGCACCGCCTGGAAGAACGGCGTCTTCTCGATGCCGGTGAGCAGCGCCACCCGCTCCTCTTCCCAGCCGAGCCCGCGATAGCCGCCCTTGCCGGCCTTCTTGTCGAGCTCGGCGATGCCTTTCTCGATCAACTCCTTGTGGGCCGGGTCCTTGGCGGCCGTCTCGTCGTGCCCCTTGACGGCAATGGCGTAATATTTGTCCGGCACCTGGTCGTGCGGATAGATGTCGCGCGCCATCTGGATGAGCGTCGCCATCGTCTCGGGCTTCAGCGTCGCGGTTTCCAGACCCCAGGCATGTTCTGGGCTGATGACGGCGCTGCCGGAGATGATGAGCAGCGCGCCCGCGCCGCCGCGCTTGAGAAGCTCGCGCCGCGAAAGCCCAATCTTCCTCTCATCGACCGGTTTCTTCTCGTATACTGTGACCATTGTTTCCTCCCTGCTTGCTGTTCGCACCCAAAGGGGTGCCGTTGCTGGCGCCGCGCCTATGCGCGGCCAATATCCCCTATTGGAAGCGCCCTCCCCGCTGCAGGACCTCGATCTTGTAGCCGTCGGGATCCTCGATGAAGAAGAAGCGGGCGATCAGCGCCCCGTCGTGGTTGAACTCGACGATCTTCTTCGGATTGAGACCGAGCGCGCCGATCCGGTCATGCTCGCTGTCGAGATCGGCGACCGAGACGGCAAGATGGCCGTAGCCGTCGCCGAGCGCATAGAGCTCGGTGCGTCCCTTGTTCACGGTCAACTCCACCTCGAAGGGCGAGCTGCCATTGCTGAGATAGACGAGCGTGAAGGTCTCGAAATCGAGCCGCTGCGCAACCTTGAGGCCGAACGCCTTGTTGTAGAAATCGATAGACCGCGCCTCGTCGAGAACCCTGATCATGGAATGGATCGTCTTCGCCAAATCGGACTCCGTGAGCTCTGCATGCTTTCGAAGCCGATTATGCGCGCTGGTGAAAAAAGGTGGTGGCAGCCGATTACCACGCGTGGAGCTGGAAAACGGCTAGTGTCGCTCCAGTTCTAGCTGCATGCCGCCCAAAAGTGTGCCGCGGTTTTGGGGAACGGCATGCAGCAAACGAAAGACTTAAAGCGCGTCGCGCCGAACGGTTTCGGCGACGCGCTTTCAGGACGAAAGTCCGATTGCCGTCGGCGGCTATCGGATCGAAGATTACAAGCGCAGGCAGTGTTCAAAAAAGGCGCCGGCTCGCTCAATCGGCGCCCAAGACAAACAACAACGGGAGGTACCGATGTGCAGAGTCTTTGCTGGGCAGGATCCGGAAGGCTACCGGCAGATCAACAGGTCGATCCGCATCGACGGCCATTCGACCAGCATCCAGCTAGAGGCGACATTCTGGGGTCTGCTTGACGAGATCGCCGAGAGCCAGGGACTGACGACCCCGAAATTCATCTCCAAGCTCTACGATGAGGCAATCGAGATCAACGGTCAGATCCCGAACTTCGCCTCCATGCTGCGCACGACCTGCGCGCTCTATCTGCGCGGCCACCGGCCCAACGCCGAGGACCAGGCTGCATTGAAGCGGGAAGCTGCCTGACCAGCGACGCGGGTTAATCCTGCTGGACAAGCCCAGGGCGTGGAACAATCCGCGCCGACGTATTATTGCGTCTATCTAAAACGCAGGCACAACGGACAACGACGACAGGCCCAACTCACGGTTGATGATTGGCTTGACGGACAGTCTATCTTTCCGCAGGCTGTCAACAAATCGAGCTATGCGGCTTAAAGATTACGCGATTTGTCATCTTTAACTTGGGAATAACTTCCCGAGGGGCACGTTTATTTTCGAGGGACCTAATATGAGCCATCGCTATCCTATCCGGGTGAATCGGCGTCTTTTCCTCTCCTCCGTTGCTATGCTCACGATCACCGCTCCAGCGGTGAGCCTTGCGCGAACCATCTCAGGCGCGCTGCCCTGGGAGCCCATGACTTCGGATCCGCCGATGCAGGTGGTCCCGGGAGGATGGCAGTTCTTCACGCCGCAGGAGGCGGCTCTGGTCGAGGCCATCGTCGACAGGCTCATCCCGCATGACGACCTCAGCATCGGCGGCAAGGAAGCCGGCTGCGCCGTCTACATCGACCGGCAGTTGGTGGGCGCCTTCGGGACATCGAGCCGGCTCTACACGCAAGGGCCGTTCAAGCCGGCATTGCCGACACAAGGCTACCAGGGCGAAGCCAACCCGGCGCAGCGCTATCGCGCCGGACTTGCGGCCATCGACGCATTCCTCAAGCAACGCGACGGCAAGACGTTCGTGGAGCTCAAGCCCGAGGATCAGGATGCGTTCCTGACCGCGATGGAGACGGGCAAGATCGAGCTGCCCAATGGGGTCAAGGGCCCTGGATTCTTCGGACTAATGCTGCAGAACACGATGGAAGGCTTCTTCGCCGACCCGGTCTATGGCGGCAACAAGGACATGGTGTCGTGGCGCATGCTTGGCTTTCCGGGTGCCCGCTACGACTACCGCGATCACGTCGCCAAGCACAATCAGCCCTACCCGCAGCCGCCGGTTTCGATCACCGGGCGCCCGGAATGGCTCGGCAAGGGAGCTTGATCCATGACGAAGATACTGCCCCGAAAGGATGTCGTCATCGTCGGCCTCGGTTGGACGGGCGCGATCCTTGCCAATGAGCTGACGGATCAGGGATTGGACGTGCTTGCCATCGAGCGCGGTCCCTGGCGGGATACCGCGACCGACTTCAACATCGGCTATGCGCAGGATGAGTTGCGCTACTCGATCCGTCGCGACCTCTTCCTGCAGCCGGTCGTCGAAACCATGACGATGCGCAACGACCCCTCGCAGACGGCGCTGCCAATGCGCGATTTCGGCTCTTTCCTGCCGGGCAACGGCGTCGGCGGCGCCGGTGTCCATTGGAACGGCCACACCTGGCGGTTCTGGGATTCCGACTTCAAGACCAAGACCAATCTGACGAATAAATATGGCGCCGCCCGGATAGCCGACCTCCAGGTCGAGGACTGGGGCGTCACCGGCGCCGATATGGAGCCTTATTACGACCAGTTCGAGTATCTGGCCGGGATCTCGGGCAAGGCCGGCAACATCAAGGGCCAATTGCAGGAAGGCGGCAATCCGTTCGAGGACCCGCGGGCGCGCGATTACCCGAACCCGCCGATGCAGATGACCTACGCGCCCACCCTGTTTGCCGAGGCTGGCAGGTCGATGGGATTGCATCCGTTCCCGACCCCGTCGGCGAACATGTCGCGCGCCTACACAAATCCACTCGGCATCACGCTTGGCCAATGCACGTTCTGCGGTTTCTGCGAACGCTTCGGCTGCGCCAACTACTCCAAGTCGAGCGCCCAGACGACCATCCTGCCGGTGCTGATGAAGAAGGCCAATTTCGAGGTCCGCACCGACAGCGAAGTGCTGCATGTCGACCTTGCCTCCGGCGGTAAGTCCGCGCGCGGCGTGACCTACATTGACTCCTCCGGCGAGGAATATTTCCAGCCGGCCGATCTCGTGCTTCTGTGCGCCTACGGCCTGCACAATGTGCGGCTGATGATGCTGTCCGGTATCGGCAAGATCTATGATCCTAACACCGCCGAAGGAACGGTCGGACGCAACTATTGCTACCAGACCAATGCCGGCGTGCAGGTGTTCTACGACGACAAGAACTTCAACCCTTTCATCGCAGCCGGCGCGCTCGGACAGACGATCGACGACTTTAATGGCGACGCCTTCGACCACGGCGGCCTCGACTTCGTCGGCGGCGCCGGCATCAACTGCATTCCGACCAATGGCCGCCCGATCGGCACGCGCCCCACTCTGCCCGGCACCCCGAAATGGGGCAGCGCCTGGAAGAAGGCGACCGTCCAGGGCTACAAAAGCACGCTTGGCTTCTCCTCGCAGGGAAGCAGCTACGCCACGCGCACCAACTACCTCGACCTCGATCCGACCTATAAGGACCGCTTCGGCCGACCGCTGATGCGCATGACCTTCGATTTCCCGGACAACGACATCCGCATGTCGAACTATCTCTGCGACCGCATGGAGGAGATCGCCAAGAAGCTCGGCGGCAAGCAATACGCCGTCGGCCGGCGCAAGAAGGGCTGGGACAGCGTGCCGTACCAGAGTACGCACAACACCGGCGGCGCGATCATGGGGACCGACCCCAAGCGCAGCGCCGTCAACGTCTTCCTGCAGAGCTGGGACGTGCCGAACGTCTTCGTCATCGGCGCTTCGGCCTTCCCGCAGAACGCGGGCAAGAATCCGACGGGAACCGTGGGCGCGCTGGCTTTCCGCGCCGCCGATGCCATCCGCAACCATTATCTGCGCAATCCGGGCGCGCCGTTGGTGCAGGCATGAGGACGCTCGCGCTCACCCTTGCGGCAGGCCTCGCTACCTTGGCCTGGACCTGCGCCATCGCTGCCGACCAGGCGGACCAGATCATTCGCGGCCAGTATCAGGCCGTGCTCGGCGATTGCGCCGGTTGCCATACAAGGCCCGGCGGCAAGCCCCTGGCCGGCGGCCTGCCGCTCGAAACGCCGTTCGGCGCCCTGATCCCGCCAAACATCACCCCCGACAGCGAGACCGGAATCGGCAACTGGAGCGAGGCCGATTTCCGCAACATGATGAAGACCGGCATCGGTCACAATGGCGTGCGGCTTTATCCGGCGATGCCCTACCCGGCCTACACCAGGATGACCGACCAGGACATTTCCGATCTATGGGCTTATCTCACCACGGTTGACCCGATCTCGAACAAGGTCGAAGCCAACCAGTTGCCGTTCCCGCTGAACATCCGGCTCAGCATGTGGGGCTGGAATCTGCTCAACTTCAGCGAGACACCCTTCACACCGGATCCATCCAAGCCGGCGGAATGGAACCGCGGCGCCTATATCGTCCAGGGGCCAGGTCATTGCGGCACCTGCCACACGCCGAAATCCTTCCTCGGCGCCGACAAGGACAGCGTCTTCCTGCAGGGCGCGTCGCTGCAGGGCTGGTTCGCGCCCGACATCACCAACAATGCGCAATCCGGTCTCGGAAAATGGTCCGAGGACGATCTGATCCAGTACCTCAAGACCGGCGTCAACGCGCATTCGATCGCGTCTGGCCCAATGGCGGAGGCAGTCGAGAACTCGACCTCGAAGATGACCGACGCGGACCTGAAGGCCGTCGTCGTCTATCTGAAGGGCCTTGGCTCGGATGCGGGCGCCGCCCAACCGGCAAAACCCGATCAGGCAAGGATGGTGGCGGGAGAGGCCATCTACCGCGACAATTGCTCGGCCTGCCACGGCGGTGACGGCTCGGGCGCCGGCGCCCTGTTCCCGGCGCTGACCGGCAACTCGATCATTGCGCAGGACAATACGGAGACGCTGGCGCGGCTGGTCCTGGCGGGAAGCCAGGCCGTGCATACGGAACACGCGCGGACAACCCCGGCAATGCCCTCTCTGGCCTGGCGCTTGAACGACCAGCAGGTCGCCGACGTGTTGACCTATGTCCGCAACAGCTGGGGTAACGCCGCTCCGGCGGTTTCATCCGGCGACGTGGCTGCCGTGCGCAAGGAATTGACGCAATAATCTAGCCGGCTGCCGCGACTTCGAGCGCCAGCCGGGTCATGTCGGTGAAGAGAGCCTGACGCTCCGAATAATCGGTCAACTCGCCGGTGCCGATATGATCGACAACGGTGAGCAGGGACAGCGCTCGCGCGCCGAACTGCGCCGCAATTCGGTAGAGCGCGCTGGTCTCCATATCGACGGCCAACGCTCCCAGCGCTATCGGCTCGTCGAACCGGGCGCGGCCGTCGGGATGATGAAACACGTCGCTGCAGATCGTCAGGCCGGCACTGCAGGCTATGCCGAGCTCGGCCGCGCGTCGCATCGCCAGCGCATGCAGCGCCCGGTCCGGTCCCGCCGGCTGGTAAAGCCCGAACACCTGTCCGCTGATTGCGCCCTCTGCCCGCACTTCGCTGGAGATAACGACGCCGCGCAGAGGCACATCTTCCGACAAGCCGCCGCAGGTGCCGGTGCGTATCAGCGTTTTCACGCCATGATAATCGAGCAATTCGTGGGCGTAGATCAGAAAGGATGAAACGCCGATGCCTGTCGCCTGGATGCTGACCGGCTTGCCGCGGAACTGGCCGGTGAACCCCAGCGCCCCCCTTCGCCGGTTGACGCAGCGCGGTGCCTCTAGAAAGGTTTCCGCCATCCATTGGGCTCGCTCGGGATCGCCCGGCAAGAGCACCGTTTCGGCATAGTCCCCCCTCTGCGCCTCGATATGCGGCGTCACGCGCTACCACCCCCATGATAGACCCATCCGGTCGCCATCATGACAGGGTGGCCGCGATGCGCAAGCGCTGGCTTACTTAAAGCAATTCCAGGAAAGCCGCTGAACGCTCTAGGATTCCAGGACATCCTTGACGATCGTCGCCAGTTGCTTGAGCGAGAACGGTTTCGGCAGGAAGCCGAAATGCGCGTCGGCCGGCAGGTTCTTCGCGAACGCGTCCTCGGCATAGCCCGAAACGAACACGAACTTGATGTCCGGCTGGCGCTTGCGCAACTCGCCGAGCAATGTCGGCCCGTCCATTTCCGGCATCACCACGTCGGACACGATGATATCGACCTTGCCGCCGAGCGCCTCGAACACTTCCAAGGCCTCGACGCCGGACGATGCCTCATGCACGGTGTAGCCGCGCGAGGTCAGCGCCCTGACGCCGCCCATGCGCACCGCGTCTTCGTCCTCGACGAGAAGCACAGTGGCGGAGCCGGAAAGGTCCTTGGCGGTGTCGGCCTGCTTGGTCGGGACCGCCGCTGCGGTCGCAGGCGCCTCGCCGGGCTCGGCCTGCTTCTTCACCTCGGCAATGTGGCGCGGCAGGAAGATGCGGAACACCGTGCCCTTGCCGACTTCGGAATCGCAGAAGATGAAGCCGCCGGTCTGCTTGATGATGCCATAGACCATCGACAGGCCGAGGCCGGTGCCCTTGCCCACTTCCTTGGTCGTGAAGAACGGCTCGAAGATCTTCTTCAGCACGTCGGGCGCAATGCCGCTGCCGGTGTCCTCGACGTCGACGAGCACATAGTCGGCCGGCGCCAATTCGCGATAGGCGAAGGATTTGCACTCTTCCGCCGTGACGTTGCGGGTGCGCACGGTGAGATCGCCTCCGCCTGGCATGGCGTCGCGCGCATTGACGGCGAGATTGACCACCACCTGCTCGAACTGGCCGATATCGACCTTGACCGGCCACAGGTCGCGCCCATGGTCGATCTTCAGCTTGATGTCGTTGCCGACCAGGCGCGCGAGCAGCATCCTGAGATCGGCCAGGACATCGGTCAGGTTGAGCACTTCCGGCCGCAGCGTCTGCTTGCGCGAGAAGGCCAGCAATTGCCGCACGAGCGAGGCCGCCCGGTTGGCGTTCTGCTTGATGTTCATGATGTCGGGGAAGGACGGGTCCGACGGCCGGTGGTTGGTCAGGAGAAGGTCGGACGCCATGATGATGGCGGTCAGCACGTTGTTGAAGTCGTGCGCGATGCCGCCGGCAAGCTGGCCGACCGCCTGCATCTTCTGGCTCTGCGCCATCTGGCCTTCGAGCGCCTTCTGCTCGGTGGTCTCGACCGCATAGACGATCGCCGATTCCTCGGCGCCTTCGCTGCCCGCGCTGTCGGCGACGGCATTGACGTAGAAGCGGATGTGGCGTTCCTCATTGCCGGGCAGCACGGAGTCGATCGGCTCGATATTGGCCTGCCGCTGCTGCGCCTTCTCGAAGGCGGCGGCGAAACCCGGGCGGTCGCGCTCGTGGATGATGGTCTCGAAGCGCACCCGCCGGTCGACGGCGTCGCGGTCGACGACCGATGAGAACAGCTGCAGGAAGGGCGCGTTGGTGCGCAGGATGCGTCCGTTCGCATCGACGCCGGCAATCGCCATCGGCGTCGAGTTGAAGAAGCGGGTGAAGCGAACCTCGGAGGCCCGAAGCTCCGCCGAAGCGTCCTCGCCCTGGGTGCGGTTGAGCACGATCGTGCGCGTCGGGCCGTTCACGCCTTCGCGGCTCGCCGAAACCCGGTGCATGAAGCGCACCGGGAGCGCCTGGCCGCTCATGGTGGTGAGGTCGAGGTCGATGACGGCGTTGCGGGTGGTGCCTGGGTCTGCCTTGACGGAACGGACCAGCGCCATGCCGTCGCCGGCGATGATTTCCGGCAGCGTGATGGCGCCCGGCGTGAAGGAGGCAAGATCGATGCCCAGCCATTCGGCCAGCGTGGCGTTGATATAGGTGACGCGGCCTTCCTGGTCGGCCGAGAAGAACCCGGCCGGCGCATGGTCGAGATGATCGATGGCTTTCTGCAGATCGAGGAAGAAACGCTCCTGCTCGGCCCGCTCCTGCGAAATGTCGGCGAGCTGCCAGGCCAGCATCGGCAGCCTTTGCCCGGGCATGCTGAACGCGCGGGCGCGGGCGCGGTACCAGCGCGCGCCGGGCTCGGCGCCCGGCTTGATCGACTGCGCCAGCCGGAACTCGCCGTCGCCCGCCTGGCCGTCGCGCAGCCCCGACGCCAGCCGATAGATCGTCATCGACGCCTCGGGGACATCCGACAGCAGCCCCTCGACGGTCTTGAGGTCGGCGGCCGAGGCGGCGCCCGTCATGTCGGCATAGGCGCGGTTGGCGTAGACCACGCGGCCCTTGGTGTCGGTTACGAGCAGGCCCTGCGACATCGAGTCGACGAAGGCTTTCGACAGTTCGTCGCCGGTGGAGCGCGGTGCGATCTGCACGAAGCCGATCGCGGTCGCGAACAGGAAGCCGACGCCGATCATGGCGAGCACGCCGAGCATGCCGAGCAGGAACGGATCGCCGAGGCGCTCGCGGAAAAGCCCGAAGACGATCGCAGCGCCTGTCAGCACGACGATGAAGACGATGAGCCTGGTGACGGCGCCCGGACGCGTGTTCTGGTCGACGATCGGTACCGGATAGAAATCGCCGCGCGCTTCCTTGGCCATGTTCCCCCTGCTCGTGATTCCGATGTCCGACGGGCGCGGACGGTCGGTTGAATCACATTCTCCTGTAACGGAAAAGGCCCCGGCGGCAAATGTCCGATAAAATCAAATGATTCATGTTTCAAACTGTTCACGATGGGTGATGTGAACTTGCGGTCGCTGGTCCCAACGGTCTAGTGTCCCCTCACTTCAAAGATGGCGATTGGGGTGCACCGATGCAGTGGCTGGATAGCGTGGCGGGTCCGGGTTATGTCGCTGCAATCCTGTGGACGTTCGCGGCGCTCATTTTGCTTGTCGTCGTGCTGCTCGTGATCAAGGTGGTGCGCAACCTGACCTTCGGCACCTTCGTGGCCGGCGGCAGGAACCGCAAGACGCGGCTTGCGGTCATGGACGCCACCGCCGTCGACAGCCATCGCAGGCTGGTGCTGGTGCGTCGCGACGACATCGAGCACCTGATCCTGATCGGCGGACCGACCGACGTCGTGGTCGAGCGCGACATCCGGCTCGCAGCACCTCGCCGCCCGGCGTTGACCGGCGACAGCGGTCAGCAGCAGGCCGCCGCCCCACGCCCCCGCTCGCCTCAGCCTGTGCCAGCTCCCGCACCCGCCCCTACCAGGCCGGCGCCGCCGCCTGCCGCCCAGCCAGTTGCTGCCGCGCGCCCGCGCGCGCCGGCTCCCGCACCCAAGCCGGCAGCGCCGAGCCAGCCGACGGCGAAGGTCATGCCGCTGCCGGGCTACGGGACGACGACGAATGGCAGCACCCGATACGCGCCGCCGCCCTCAAACGACTCCATCGACGACACGCTGATGCACGAACTCGAGACCTCTCTCGACGAAACGCACTCCCAGCCGCCACCCAGCAAGCCCGCGGCCAAACCTTCGCTCGACGACGAGATGACCAAGCTGCTTGGCGAGTTGGGCAACCACAAGCGCTGACCTAACGGCAGCTTGCCGGCACTGGCGAACATCTCCGCGCCTGAGCACCGGAAACGAAAAATGGCCGGATTTCCGGCCATTTTCATTGTTCCCGTGCCTATTCGGTTCGCGTCAATCGTCGCGATAGACCTTCTCGCGGCGCTCGTGGCGCTCCTGCGCCTCGATCGACAACGTTGCGATCGGACGTGCGTCAAGCCGCTTCAGTGCGATCGGCTCCCCGGTTTCCTCGCAATAGCCGTAGGTGCCTTCGTCGATGCGCTGAAGCGCGGAGTCGATTTTCGAGATGAGCTTGCGTTGGCGATCGCGGGCGCGCAATTCGATGGCGCGGTCGGTTTCGGAGGAGGCGCGGTCAGCTAGGTCGGGGTGGTTGGCGTTTTCCTGCTGCAGGATTTCGAGGGTTTCGCGTGCTTCGCGGAGAATGTCGTTCTTCCAAGTGATAAGCTTTTGACGGAAGTACGATTTTTGCCGTTCATTCATGAACGGCTCGTCTTCGGAGGGTACGTAATCGGCGGTAACGATGTCGTTCATTCGACTCACCCAACAACCCCAAATTTGGCGCCTATATATTCGGGGACAAGAGCCCGCACAAGCGCTATCGGCGACAGTTTCACGCAATTGTTAGTCTCGCATCGGCAGCCCGCGCGACTACTTTGTTTCAACGGCACAAAACGAATTCGCACACGATTCGTTGCAGTTGCTGGCGCCGGCCATTGTGCATCACGTGGTTCTGGTGACTAATCGCGCTTTGCCGGGAAAGCAGCGCCATGGGGGTCCGGTTGAGCAGACTTTATCTGTTGCGGCATGCCAAAGCCGGCTGGGCGCTGCCCGGCGTGCGTGATTTCGACCGCCCGCTCGACGAAGCGGGCATGGCCGATGCCGAAGCGATCGGAGAGGCCATGCGGGCGCGCAACTACGTGCCGGACGTCACGCTTTGTTCCAACGCCAAGCGGGCAAGGCAGACGCTGGAAGGCCTGGCGGGGCGCGCCGACACCGGCCGGGTCCTGTTCTTCGACACGCTCTACAGCGAGGATGCGGCCGGCTACCTCGACATCATCCGCAAGAATGGCGGCGCTGGCCAGCTTCTGGTGATCGGCCACAATCCGATGACCGAGGACCTGGCCATGGCGGTGTCAGGCGACGGCGAGGAGGCGGCGCGCGGCATGATGAACCACGGTTTTCCGACCTCCGGCCTCGCCGTGGTGCGCTTTCCGGGCAACCTCGCCGAAGCGGCGCAGGGCAACGGCTATCTCGAAGCCTTTCTCACGCCCGCCGACCTCTGAGGCCATTTCAAACCCGCGGTCCAAGGCCTATATCGGGCGCTGGCGCGCAACCAGAGGCTGATTTGGCATCATCGCTGACCAATTTTACCGACGAGGCAAGGATTGCGCTCGACACGCTGTCGGGCCGCGCCGCCGGGCTCTTCTCTCCATCATTGCGTCTTGGCGTCACCGGCCTGTCCCGTGCCGGCAAGACGGTGTTCATCTCGGCTCTCGTCCACAACCTCATCCGTGGCGGACGCCTGCCGCTGTTCGAGGCGCAGAAATCCGGCCGCATCGCCCGCGCCTTCCTCGAGGAGCAGCCGGATGATGCTGTTCCGCGCTTCCAGTATGAGGATCATGTCGCGGCTCTGGTGAACGACCGCGTCTGGCCGGACTCCACGCGCGCCATCTCCGAGCTTCGGCTCACCATCGAATATGAATCGGCTTCGGGCTGGAACCGGCTTTTTTCAGCCGGAAAACTATCGGTCGACATCGTCGACTATCCCGGCGAATGGCTGCTCGACCTGCCGCTGCTGGGCAAATCCTTCGCCGATTTTTCGCGCGAGGCGCTGGAGCTGGCCGCCCTGCCCGTCCGCTCCGACCTGTCGCAGGCCTGGCGCGAGCTGGCCTCCGCCATCGATCCCGATGCCGACGCCGACGAGATGACCGCGCGGCGATTGGCCGAAAGCTTCGCCGCCTATCTCAAGGCCTGCAAGCTTGACGAGCGGGCGCTGTCGACGCTGCCGCCCGGCCGTTTCCTGATGCCCGGCGATCTCGAAGGCTCGCCGGCGCTGACCTTCGCGCCGCTGATGACGCTGGCGCAAGGCCGGCCGCGCTCCGGATCGCTGCAGGCGATGATGGAACGCCGCTACGAGGCCTATAAGACGCATGTCGTCAAACCGTTCTTTCGCGAGCACATCGCCCGCCTCGATCGGCAGATCGTGCTGATCGATGCCATGCAGGCGCTGAATGCCGGCCCGGCCGCCATGGCCGATCTTGAGCGTGCCGTCACCGAGATCCTGTCGTGCTTCCGGCCCGGACGCGGCAATTTCCTCACCGACTTCTTCTCGCGCCGCATCGACCGCATCCTGGTTGCGGCGACCAAGGCTGACCATCTGCACCATGAAAGCCACGACCGGCTGCAGGCGATCGTGCGCCGGCTGACCGACCGCGCCGTGGCGCGGGCGAATTTCAGCGGCGCCGCTGTCGATGTCGTCGCCATGGCTGCGGTTCGCTCGACCCGCGAAGGCACGGTGAAGCAGGGGCGCGAGATGCTGCCGGTCATCATCGGCACTCCGCTGAAGGGCGAGAAGATCAACGGCGAGACATTCGACGGAAAGACCGAAACCGCCATATTCCCGGGCGATTTGCCAGAGAAGGTCGATGCGGTGTTCGACAATTCCGGATCGCCGCCCGACAGCGCCGAACCGGCGATCCGCTTCGTGCGTTTCCGCCCGCCGAAGCTCGAACGCACCGCCGAGGGCGTCACGCTGTCCCTGCCGCATATCCGGCTCGACCGCGCGCTGCAGTTCCTGATCGGAGATCATCTGGCATGACCGCGCCCCGCAAACCCGCGGCCTTTCGCATCGAGCCCGAGCTCGAACCGAAGCCGCAAGCGTCACAGAGCCGTGTCGCGCAGGAGCAACCGACGCGCCGGCCGCGCGCGGCCAGGGCGGATGTCGCGGTGGTCATCCCCTCCGAAATCGACGTTTTCGACGAGCCGGACATCGAAGCCGCGGCCCCGCCGCCGGCGACGGCGCCAAGAAAGCGCTCATTGCTTGCCGGGCTGTTCTTCGGTGCTCTCAGCGTGCTCGTCTCGCTGGCGGTCGGCCTATGGGCCGACCAGCTGATCCGCGACCTGTTCGCGCGCGCCGAATGGCTCGGCTGGCTGGCGGCCGGCATGGCGGCGATCGCGCTGCTCTCGCTGCTCGTCATCCTTGTCCGCGAATTCCTCGCCATCGCCCGCCTTGCCGAGGTCGAAAAGATGCAGAATCGGGCGCTGGATGCCGTGGCGCGCGACGATCCCAAGGCGGCGCGCGCCCTGGTCGACGAGCTCTCCGCTTTCGTCGCGGCAAAACCCGAAACCGCCGCTGGCCGCCGTTCGCTTGCCGAATTGCGCGGCGAGATCATCGACGGCGCCAATCTGGTGCGGCTGGCCGAGACCGAAATCCTGTCGCCTCTCGATGCCCGCGCCAAGATCATGATCCTGGAGGCGGCGAAGCGCGTGTCGCTGATCACAGCGGTCAGCCCCCGCGCGCTGGTCGACATCGCCTATGTCGTGTTCGAGGCCGGGCGCCTGATCCGGCGGCTCTCCGAACTCTACGGCGGCCGTCCAGGCACGCTCGGTTTCTTCCGCCTGGCGCGCGGCGTGCTCGCGCATCTGGCGGTGACCGGTTCGATCGCGGTGGGCGATAGTTTCGTGCAGCAGATCGTCGGCCACGGGCTTGCCGCGAAACTTTCGGCAAAACTCGGCGAAGGCGTGGTCAACGGCATGATGACGGCGCGCATCGGCATCGCCGCGATGGAGACCGCCCGCCCCCTGCCGTTCATCGCCGTGAAGCGCCCAGGCCTCGGCGATTTCCTTTCGGCGCTCACGTCGTTCGCGGCAAAGAAGGGCGGTCAGGCAGAGCAATAGGTAAACGCGAAAACCCGTGCCAGAGCCGGATGATTTCAGGTCGAATCAACCTGAAATCTGAATCCGGTTCTGAGTCAAAGAAGTAGAGCATGATGTCGTCCGAAAACCGCTTCACACTTTTCGGCATCATGCTCCAGTGACGAAGCATTAACCAATCTTCTCCATGGTCAGGCAGGTCCCAAGAACAGACTCTGTCGTGCCAGGTGTCGTCCATGAGAAGCGTAATCTTGTCCTGCGTGCTGCCTGCGACGGTGGCGATTGCCGCGCCGCTCGGACTGGTCGAAAAGGCCTTTGGCGCGGAGCCGGACAAGCAGTTCTTCCACTCGGTCGAAGGCAGATGGGTCGGCCCCGGCGAGATCATCGCCGGCAAGTACAAGGGCACCAAATTCACCTGCGATTTCAACGGCTCGACGCCTGCCAGCAAGCTCGGCATGACGCTTGACGGCGGCTGCAGGGTCGGCGTCTTCACGCAAAAGATGTCGGCCAGCGTCGAGCGCAAGGGCCGCGACGGTTACAGGGGCACCTTCATGGGCGGCTCGACCGAAAGCGGAATGGACATCGTCGGCGGCAATGTCGTCGACGCCCAGAAGGTCGTCTTCACCATCAACCGCAAGCAGTTGAACGGCGTCATGCAGGCACGTGTGCCAGACGGCAATTCGATGACCGTGACGGTGGCCGTGCGCGTCAACAATCAGCTGGTGCCGGTGATCGGCATGAGCCTCAAGCGGATCGACTCCGTCGAAGTCGGCTCCATCGCCAAGAATTGATCCGGCGCAGCCCCGGCAGCCGCGCCCGCCACCCGCAAAGAAGACGGCTCAGGTCAAAGTCGGAAAGTGGCAGGCCACTTTGCGGCCAGGGCGATGTTCTTTCAGTTCCGGCCGCTCGGAACGGCAGCGGTCAACCGCGATCGGGCATCGAGGGTGGAAACGGCATCCGGATGGAGGCTTCAGCGGGCTTGGCACATCGCCGGTGAGGATGATGCGCTTGCGCGCGCCCGTAGGCGTCGTCTCGACGACCGGAACGGCCGAGATCAGCGCCTGGCTGTAAGGATGGGCCGGCGTCGCAAACACCTCTTCCGCCGGCCCTTCCTCGACGATCGAGCCGAGATACATGACGGCGATGCGGGTGGAGACCTGGCGTACCACCGAGAGGTCGTGGGCGATGAAGATATAGGTGAGCTTCAGCTTCTCCTGCAGGTCGGCGAGCAGGTTGACGATCTGGGCCTGCACGGACACGTCGAGCGCCGAAACCGGCTCGTCCAGCACGACAAGGTCCGGGTTCAACGCGATCGCCCGCGCGATGCCGACGCGCTGGCGCTGGCCGCCGGAGAATTCATGCGGATAGCGCATCACGTGGTCCGGCAGCAGTCCGACCAGCTCGAACAGCTCCGCCACCCGCGCCGTGATCTCACGTGACGAAGGCTTGCCGTGGATGCGCAGCGGCTCGGCGACGAGGTCGCCGACGCGCCGTCGCGGGTTGAGCGAGGCCGAGGGATCCTGGAAGACCATTTGCAGGCGCCGCCGCAGCGGCCTGAGCTCGGACAGCGACTTCGAGGTGATGTCGTTGCCTTCGAACAGAAGCTTGCCGTCGGTGATGTCGTAGAGCCGAACCAGGCAGCGCGCCAGCGTGGACTTGCCGCATCCCGATTCGCCGACAAGGCCCACCGTCTCGCCGCGCCGCACGGTCAGCGAAACATTGTCGACCGCATGGACGGTCCGTCTGCCTTCGGCGGAAAAGCGGGTGCCGATCGAAAACCGTTTCGCCAGCGAACGCGTCTCGAGGATCGGGCGGTCCAAATCTGTCATCGGTTCGCTCATGCCTGTGCCACCCGAAAGCACGCGGCCGCATGCGCGTCGCTGCCGAGACCCGGCTTGCCGGTCTCGCAAGGCTCGTAGCGAACCGGACAGCGCGGACCGAACGCGCAGCCTTGCGGCAGCCGCAGCAAGGACGGCGGCGAGCCGGGAATGGCCGGCAGGCGGCGCGGTTTCTGGCCGGTCAGCGGCGGGATCGAGCCGAGCAGCGCGCGTGTGTAAGGGTGCCGCGGATCGGAAAATAGTTCCGTGCGGGTGCCGCGCTCCACCACGCGGCCGGCATACATGACCATGACGCGGTCGGCGAGTTCGGAGACCACGCCCATGTCGTGCGTGATGAAGACCACGGCCGATTTGTGCTTGGCGCGCAATTTGCGCACGAGGTCGAGAATGCCGGCCTGCACGGTGACGTCGAGCGCGGTGGTCGGCTCATCTGCCACCAGCAGCGCCGGATCGCAGGACAAGGCCATCGCGATCACCGCCCGCTGCCGCATGCCGCCGGAAAGCTGGTGCGGATAGCGCGACATCGCCTCGTGCGGGTTGGGGAAATTCACCTCCGCCAGCAACTGCTCGACGCGCGCCATTGCCTTGGCCTTGCTGACGCCGCGATGCGCCCGGATCTGCTCGGCGATCTGCCAGCCGATCGTGTAGACCGGCGTCAGCGCCGTCATCGGATCCTGGAAGATCATCGCGATTTCGTTGCCGCGCAGGCGCCTCAGCTCGCGCGGCGACAAGCCTACCAACTCACGGCCCTTGTAGCGGATTGAGCCTTCGATGGTGGCGTTCGGGTCGGTGATGAGGCCCATGACGGCAAGCAGCGACACCGTCTTGCCGGAGCCGGATTCACCGACGACACCGAGGATCTCGCTTTCCTCGAGGTCGAAGGAAACGCCGTCGATGGCGCGCACCGGCCCATCGTGTGTGCGGAAGGAGACTTTGAGATCGCGCACCGACAGGATCATGATGCCCTCAGGCGCGGATCGAGAAGGATGTAGACAAAATCGACCACCGCGTTGGCGATCACCACGAACATGGACGCGTACATGACCGTCGCCATGATCATCGGCAGGTCGAGATTCTGCAGCGCGTCATAGGTGAGCTTGCCGATGCCGTGCAGGCCGAAGACGACCTCGGTCAGAAGGGCCGAGCCGCCCACCAGCGCGCCGAAGTCGAGGCCGAACAGCGTGACGAAGGCGATGAGCGAGGTGCGCAGCGCATGGCGAAACAGGATGCGGGTCTCCGACAGGCCCTTGGCGCGCGCCGTGCGGATGTAATCTTCCTGCATGGATTCGATGATGGCCGCGCGCAGCACGCGCCCGTAGATGCCGATATAGAGGATGGCCAGCGTGATCCATGGGATGACCAGCGTCAGGAACCAGCCTTTCGGATCGTCGGAAAAGTTCTTGTAACCAAGCGGCGGCACCCAGGAGAACGCCCAGCTGTCGTGGTAACGGCTCTGGGTAATGAGGTTCATCACCTCGCCCAGCCAGTAGACCGGCATGGAAATGCCGAGCAGGCCGAGCGCCATCAGCAGCTTGTCCAGCCAACTGTCGCGGGTGGCCGCGGCGACGATGCCGATGATGATGGAGACGACCACCCACAGGACCGCGGCCCCGAACACCAGCGAAAGCGTGACGGGGATCGAATCCATGACTGCCGGCACAACCTTCCAGCCGCGATTGACGAAGGAGGTCAGGTCGCCGGTGACGAAGATCTTCTCCATCATGCGCGTGTACTGCACATAGAGCGGCTGGTCGAAGCCGAAGCTGTGGCGCACGGCCGTCAGCACTTCCGGCGAAGCGTTGCGGCCCGCGATGCGCGCGGCGGGGTCGGCGCCGGGCGTGGCAAAGAAGATCAGGAAGACGATGACCGAGATGCCGAACATCACGAACAGCATCTGACCGAAACGGCGAAGGATCGCGTAAAACATCAGTCGCGCCCCAGCCGGACCTTGGAGCGCGGATCGAGCGCATCGCGCAAACCGTCGCCGAAGACATTGAGCGCCATGACGGAAACGGCGATCGCCAGGCCGGGCACCAGCGCCACCAGTGGCCGCGTGTAGAGCAGCGCCTGCCCGTCCTGGATGATGGTGCCCCAGCTGGCGGCCGGCGGCTGCACGCCGATCGACAGGAACGAAAGCGCCGATTCCGTCAGCATGTTCAGCGCCATCATCAGCGGCACGAAGACGATGAGCGTGGTGGTGATGTTGGGCAGGATGTCACGCCACAGAATGCGCCAGCCTGGCACGCCGAGATTGATCGCGGCAAGCACGAACTCGCTGTGCCGCAGCGCCAGGACCTGCCCGCGAATGGGGCGCGCGACATAGGGTATATAGACGATGCCTATGATGATGACCGGCAGCCATAGGCTGCCCGATTGGATCTCGATCGGTCCGATCGCGATGCCTTGCGCGATGGTGACGATCGAAAGCGAGATCGCCAGCAGATAGATCGGGAACGCCCAGAGCACGTCCAGCAGGCGCGACAGCACGGTGTCGGTGATGCCGCCGAAATAACCGGCGATCAATCCCGCCATCGTCCCGAAGATCAGCGTGAAGATGGTGGCCGCACCCGAGATCAGCAGCGAGTTCAGGCCGCCATAGAGCAACCTTGCCATGACGTCCCGGCCCTGGCTGTCGGCGCCGAGGAAGTAATTGCCGAGCCGCCAGGTCGGACCGATCGGCGTATAGCCAAGCCCCAGCCCCTCGGTCGACTGCTCCATCACCGGAACGTCGGCGCCGTCGATCTGGATGACGGCGTCGAGCGTCGAGGCGAACGGGTCCGTGCCCGCCCATTTCGCGTAGAGCGGCGCGCTGAAACAGGCGAGAACGAGGATGAGGAACACGGCCAGGGACGCCATGGCGGCCCTGTCCGTTGCCAGCTTCGCAGACGCGACGGCCCAGGGCCCTCGCGTCTTGCGCGGCATGGCGGCGACTTGGCTGGACACGATATGTGCCTTCCGCTTTTCGTTACTGCACCCAGGCCCTAACTGCACCCAGGCCCCTTACTGCACCCAGGACTGGGTGATAATCCAGTTGAACTGCGGGTTGAACTTGAAATTGCCGATGCGCTTGCCGACGAAATCAAGCCGCTTCGGCGTGAAGAGACCGACCGCCGGCGCCTTGTCGGTGACCTGCTTGTCGATTGCCGCCCACAATTTGTCGGCCGCCTTCTGGTCGGTCACGCCGAGATCCAGCGCCTTCTGCATCTGGGCGTCGATATCCTTGTCGCAGAAGCCCGAGATGTTGATCGAGGCGTCCGAGCCTTCGCGATAGGAAGCGCAGCTGAACAGGATGTTCAGGAAATCCGACGCCGCCGGGTAGTCCTTGTACCACTGGGTGACGGACATCTGCACTTTGTTGTTGGTGTTCTGGATATAGGTGAACTGCAGGTTGGACGAGATCGGCTTGACGTCGGCGACGTAGCCGATGCTGGTCAGCACGCTCTGCAGATAGACGCCGATCGACCGCGAGATGGCGGTATCCTCGACGATGATGGTCACCTTCTGGCCCTTGGTGCCCGATTCCTCGACGAGCTGCTTGGCCTTGTCGACATCCGGAGCCGACCATTTGGCGCCAGGGTTCTTGGTGAACGGGCAATAGTCCTCATGCCCGGGGAAATCCGGCGGCAGGACCTGGCAGACCGGCGAGGCCAGAACCTTGCCGCCGAACAGCTTGACCAGCGTGTTGCGGTCGACGGCAAAGGCGACGGCCTGTCGGGCCTTTTCATTGTCGAACGGAGCCATGCGGGTGTTGAGCGGCGCGTACCACCAGGCCGAAAGCGGTGAGATATGCAGCTGGTCCATGGACTTGCTGCCGAGCTCGCCAAGGCGGTCGCTGGGCAGCGCGTCGAACATCCAGTCCGCTTCGCCGTTCTGGATCGCCGTCACGGCCGCCTCTTCCGACAGGCCGAAATCATACTGCACGACGTCCGGATAGCCGTCCGGCTGGGCTTCCTCGCTCCACTGCTTGAAGTTGGGATTGCGGGAAACCGTCATGCCCTTGTTGGGATCGAAGGCCGAGATCATGTAGGGGCCGGTGCTGGGGATAGGCTTTGAGCCCATATCCTCCGTCGGCGTGTCCGCCGGCAGGATCACGGCATGCGGCAAGGCAAGCTTGTAGAGGATCTCGGCGTCCGGCTTGGTGAGATTGAGGGTGATCGTGCCGGCCGCCTCGTCGGCGACGACGCCGCCTTCCAGCGTGCAGCTCTTGGTGTCGGCCAGGCATTTGTCGGCGCCGACGATGCCGGCGTAGAAGGTGCCCGAGGTCGGGCCGGAAACCTTGAAGATGCGCTGGAAGGAGGCAACGACGTCCTTCACACCGAGGTCCTGGCCATTGGAGAACTTGATGCCCTTGCGCAGCTTGAAGGTGAAGGTCTTGCCGTCATTGCTGACCGTGGGCAGAGCCTCGGCCAGATCGGGAACGACGGAAAAGCCGTCGACGCCTTCGGCCTTTCGGAAGGTGACCAGGCCGTCATAGATCGGCTGGTACATCTGCCAGCCCTGGTCGGTGTAGTTGATGTGCGGGTCGAGCGTTCCGGCGGCCGATCGGGCGAGAAGGCGAATGGTGCCGCCGCGGTGCTCCTTGAGATATTCGGCCTGCGCCGGAGCCAGCCACGCGCCGGCCAGCAATGAAGCGGCCGAGGCCGCCAAAAGCAGTTTCTTCATGTGGTTATTCCCCTTTTCTCAGTTGTCGTTGTCGTTCAGGAAGTCGCCGACCACCCGCATGCAGGCCTCTTGCTCCTCGACATGCGGCATGTGGCTGGAGTGCTCGAATATCCGCCAGCGCGATCCCTTGATGCCGTCCTTGAAGGGCTGCACGGTCGCGGGCGTGGCTTCGTCGTAACGGCCGGAGACGAGAAGTGTGGGAACCTCGATGGCCGACAGTCGGTCGATGACGCTCCAGCTCTTCAGCGTGCCGATGACGTGGAACTCGTTCGGGCCATTCATCACATTGTAGACGGTCGGATTGCGCACGATCTGGGCGAAGGTCTCCGTCACCTCCGGCGGGAACGGCACGACCCGGCAGACATGCCGTTCGTAGAACCGCATCGTCGCTTCCTGGTAGGCCGGATCGTCCGTCGTGCCGGCCTGTTCGTGCTTGGTCAGCGTCTCCTGCACGTCCTTGGGCAGATCGGCGCGCAGCCGGTTGGCCTCCTCGACCCAAAGCTTCATGGAAGCCGGCGAGTTGGCGATGGTCAGCGACTTCAGGCCTTTCGGCCGGGTCACGCCATATTCGGCGCCCAGCATGCCACCCCAGCTCTGGCCGAGCACATGGAAGCCGCCGCGGATGCCGAGATGGTCGACGAGGTTTTCCAGCTCGTCGATGAAGAGCTGGGGCATCCAGAAATCGGCGTCCTTTTCCGGCAGCAAGGTGGAATTGCCGCAGCCCAATTGGTCGTAGTGGATGACGGCCCGGCCGCCCCTGGCAAGAAGCTTGTAGGCATCGACATAGTTGTGGGCGGCGCCCGGCCCGCCATGCAGGATCACCACCGGCGCCTTGCCGGCATCGAGTTCGCCGCTGATCCGATACCAGGTTTCATAGGCGCCAAAGCCGGCCCGACCTTCCTTGCTGACGATCTCGGACGGCATCCCGGTTCCCTGCTTGGTTGAAGACATTCTCGTTGTCGCCTAGTTCGCCGCCCGGCCGGATTGCACCCATTCTTCCAGCATCTGCACGCCGAAGGCCGTTGCGCCTTCCCGGCCCAGCGGCCGGTCCTTGTCGGCCAGTTCCTTGCCGGCAATGTCGAGATGCACCCAGGGGCGGTCCTCGGTGAAATTGCGCAGGAAGGCTGCGGCATAGGGCGCGTCGCCGTCCTCCATGTCCTTGGCGTGGTGGCGGATGTCGGCGAAAGGCGATTGCAGCCCCTCATCATAGGCCCGGTCGAGCGGCAGCTGCCAGAACCGCTCGCCGACCTTTTCTCCGGCCGCGATCATGCGCGAGGCGATGGTGTCGTCGGTGCTGAAAAGGCCGGCGAAGACCGAGCCGAGGCCGCGCATCACGGAATAGGTCAGCGTGGCCAGATCGACGATCACCGAAGGGTTGAAGCGCGAAGCGGCATAATAGAGGCAGTCGGCCAGGATGAGCCGCCCTTCCGCATCCGTGTCGAACACTTCCACGGTCTGCCCCGACGCCGTCGTGATGATGTCGCGCGGCTTGAGCGCGGTGCCGGACGGCATGTTCTCGGCAATGCCGAGCACGCCGACGGCATGCACCGGGCTGCCTTGCCGGGCGAGCGCGATCAACAGCCCGACCACGGCGGCCGCGCCGCCCATATCCGCCTTCATGTCGAACATCTGCTCGCCGCGCTTGATGCACAAGCCACCGGAATCGAAGCAGACGCCCTTGCCGACGAAAGCCAGCGGCTGCGCAGGAGCGCCCTTGCCCCGGTAGCGCAGGACCGCGACGCGCGGCGGTCGCGCCGAGCCGGAGCCGACGGCCAGGATCGCATTCATGCCGAATTCCTTCAGCCGCGCCATGTCGAGGATCTCGACATCGATGCCGGCCTCGCGCAGCGGCTCGAGGTGGTCGTGGAAATTGTCCGGGTGGAGATGGTTCGGCGGCAGGTTGACCAGCGTGCGCGCATATTCGACGCCATCGGCGATGGCGTTGGTCCGCGCCAGCGCCGCCTTCAGTCCCGGGCCGGCCGCGCCGATCAATTGCACCCGCAAGGTCCGGTCAGCCCCGGCTCCTTGCCGCCGGTTGCGCATGTCGAAACGATAGCGCCGCAGCCGCATGCCGAGCGCGACCCGCGCCAGGATTTCCGCCGCGGACAGGTCCACGCCCGCGATAGGGTCCAAGACGACAGTTGCCGCGCATTCGCCCTTGCCTTCCAGATGCGCTGCAAGCAGGCCGCCGGCCCGCGCCAGGGAAAGCGTGGTTACGGCCTCGGCCCTGCCCAAAGCCAGCACAACCACGCGCCTGGCGGACATTGCCTTGGGGGCGATGACGTCGACGCAGGTGCCGGATACGGAAAGCGCAGCCGGGTCGGAGCATGCGCGAGACAAGATCCCGTTCATCTCAGCATCGAGCGCCGTTGCCCGGGGGCCAAAACCGCCTTGAGCGGTTTGCAGGATCACGACGACGGAGGTTTCCGCTGAAATCTCGTCCGCCGCTTCAAAGACCGGCACCGGCGACTGAGGCATGAAGCTCGTTCTCCCATTTGCGGGGCGGCTCCTGCCAAGTCGTCTGCGTCACGCGCAAACTTCTCCCGCCACCGGACAAACCGAAGAGGCCGGTTCGCGCCGTTGGGGAAATGGTATCGGAGTACCCAAATAATTGTTTTCTGACGGCGACTTAGTCGCTCTTGCCATTTGGGTATCCCCGAACCGGCCAGGCGATCAAACGCCAATTTTGCCCAAGTCGATTGACAAAAACTCAACTGACAATTCATGATCGGCCAATGGCCCTGCCCTCGCTCAATGGCATGCGCGCTTTCGAGGCCGCCGCGCGTCTCGGCAGCATCAAGGATGCGGCGGAAGAGCTGCATCTGACGCCGTCGGCCGTCAGCCGTCACATCCGCGCGCTCGAGAGGAACCTTGGCCAGGACCTGTTCGAACGCGGCTTTCGCCAGATCACCCCGACCATCAGGGGCTCATATTACGCGCGCAGTCTTTCCGAGGCGTTCGAGGCCATCTGGCGCGCCACCGACGACGTCAGCTTCGTCCATGGCCATGGCAGGACCCAGCGCGTCAGGGTGCTCTGCGTGCCGGCGGTCCTGAACCTTTGGCTGGCGGACCGGCTGCCGAATTTCCGCAAGCTGCACCCGTCGGTGGACCTGGAGATCTCGACGTCCGGCAAGCGGGCCAACTTCGATTTGGCCATCGTCGACGAGTTCGTCTACAAGGCCGGCCCGGCCCTGACGTTGCTGATCCCGCTGGTCCTGACCCCGGTCTGCGCGCCCTCGCTGCTCGAAGGCCCGGTGCCGCTCAGAACACCCGCAGATCTGGTCAATCATCACCTGATCCACGAATGCGAGAGCATGCGCTGGCGGCGCTGGCTGGAGCAGGAAGGCGTTCTGGACACCACGCCGAAATCAAGCACGACGCTCGATGACTGCACCTTGATCATGCGCGAGGTGATAAACGGCGCGGGGATCGCTTTGGCCGACACCATGATGGCGCAGGACCTTCTGCAGCAAGGCAGGCTTGTCGCTCCGTTCAGCGCCCGCCACACCTATCCTGCCGGAATCTACCTGCATCAGCGCCGCAGCATCGGAAACAAGCCCGGCACCGGCATGTTCCAGGACTGGCTGCTCGCCGAGATCGCCGACCATAAGCAAACGATGGGTATCGCGTAGCGCATCCCGGCAAGGTGCCGGCCGAAGCGCCGCGCAAAAAAAGGCGGCGGCCGCCTGGCCACCGCCTTTTCCTTTGTCGACGGCTGCGCTCAACCCTTGATGGTGGCGGTCAGCTCGTCATAGGCCTTGCAGGCTTCGTCGAGCGTCGTCGCGCCCTGATACTTCGTCGTCACGGCCTGCACCTTGGCGGTCAGATCGGCAGCCTTGCTCGGATCCTTGGTGATGGCTTCCTGGAGGGCGGTGGCCATGTCCTGCGCCTTCTTGGCAGCGATTTCCTGCGTGCATTCCGGCCCCTTGGAGCAAGCGGAACCGGCCAGCGCCGCAACACCGACGGCAACGAGCAAAAACTTCTTCATGTCAGTCATCTCCTCAAAAAAGGCAGCCGCCCATCGCCGCTGCCTCCAATGGCCGAAGCCGAACGTGCCATAACCTCTGATTGTGGCGGCGCGCAACGACCGGGCCGTGTCAACTTGTGTAACGCGCTTGCAACAAGCGTTTGCCGCGGAGCCTGTTGCTTCGTAACCTCGTGGATGCCCCTGCTCTTCCAGCCAGTCTCCGCGCCCTTGCCTCTCGCTCCCGGGGCATGCAAGGAGTGCTTCTAATGCATGTCGCCCAGAAGTGTGCAGCTTCAGGCGACGCGCTTTAGAGCAATGGGATGACGACAGGCATGGCAGTTGAGGCGTCGAGCAGCGATCTGGTGCAGGTGGTGGCGCTGCTCGCCGCGGGCGTCGTCGCCGTGCCGATCTTCAAGCGCATGGGGCTGGGCTCGATCCTCGGCTATCTCGCCGCCGGCGTCGTCATCGGCCCGTTCGGGCTGCGCGTCTTTTCCGAATCGGAAGCGATCCTCCACGTCGCAGAGCTCGGCGTCGTCATGTTCCTGTTCATCATCGGCCTGGAGATGCAGCCGTCGCGGCTCTGGGGGCTGCGTCGCGAGATTTTCGGCCTGGGCGCATTGCAGGTCGGCGTCTGCGCGGTGCTTCTGACCCTGGTCGGATTGGCCGGAGGCTTTCCCATCGCGCAGTCCTTCGTCGCCGGCGCCGGCTTCGTGCTGACCTCGACGGCCATCGTCATGCAGTTGCTCGAAGAGCGCGGCGAGATCGCCACACCGAAAGGCCAGCGCATCGTCTCCATCCTCCTGCTCGAAGACCTGACGATCGTGCCGCTGCTCGCGCTGGTGGCGTTCCTCGCGCCTGGCGGCGCCGAGACCAGCCTTTCGGAGCGGCTGACCGAGGTCGGCATCGGCATCGCGGCGATCGTCGGACTGGTCGTGGCCGGCCGTTATTTGCTCAATCCGCTCTTCCGCATCCTGGCCGACGCCCGCGCCCGGGAAGTCATGACCGCCGCCGCGCTGCTCGTGGTGCTGGGGTCGGCCCTGGCCATGCAGCTCTCCGGCCTGTCGATGGCGATGGGCGCCTTCCTCGCCGGCGTGCTCCTGTCGGAATCGACCTTCCGCCACCAGCTCGAAGCCGATATCGAGCCGTTCCGCGGCATCCTGCTCGGCCTGTTCTTCCTCGCCGTCGGCATGTCGCTCGACCTCGGCGTCGTCGCGCAGAACTGGCGGCTCGTCGCCGTCTATGTCGTCGCCTACATGATCATGAAAGCGGTCGGCATCTACGCCGTCGCCCGCATTCTGAAAAGCAGCCACCGCGAGGCGCTCGAACGCGCCGTCTTCATGGCGCAGGGCGGCGAGTTCGCCTTCGTGCTTTACTCGTCCGCCGCCGCGGTCGGCATCATCGACGGCCAGGCCAACGCCACGCTGACCGCCATCGTCATCATCTCCATGGTGCTGACGCCCCTGGCGATCATAGCGCTGCGTTACCTCACCCCGCGTGACGAGCAGTCGCTCGATGGCGTCGACATCGCCGACGGCCTCACCGGCAACGTGCTGATCATCGGCTTCGGCCGTTTCGGCCAGATCGCCAGCCAGCCGCTGCTGTTGCGCGGGATGGATGTCTCGATCATCGACAACGAGGTGGAGATGATCCAGGCCGCGGCCGATTTCGGCTTCAAGGTCTATTACGGCGACGGCACAAGGCTGGACATCCTGCATGCGGCCGGCGCAGGGCGGGCCCGAGCGGTGCTGATCTGCGTCGACAAGCCGGACGCCGCCGTGCGCATCGCGCAGCTGATCAAGGCCGAATTCCCTTTGGTCACCATCCTGGCGCGCGCCTTCGACCGCGGCACCGCGCTGCAACTCGTGCGCGCCGGCGTCGACTATCAGCTGCGCGAGACCTTCGAATCGGCGCTGGTTTTCGGCGGCTCCGCGCTGGAAGCGCTGGGCGTCGATCCCGAAGAAGTCGCCGAAGTCATCGAGGATGTGCGGCGCCGTGACGAAGCGCGCTTCGAGACGCAACTGGCAGAAGGCGTGCGCGCCGGCCAGCGCTTCCTCAAGGGCAATATCGGCACGCCGATCCCGACGCCGCTCACGCAGCCACGCCGCGCCGGCCGGGCGTTGAACCAGGAAACCGCGGTCGTGCTGAACAACGCAGAGACCAAGAACTGAAGGGCAAGGCATGGCAGAACTCGATCCGCGAGCGCTTTCCGTTACGAAATTCTGGCGCGATGCCGGCGAGGACGCCTGGTTCGAGAAGAGCGACGCCTTCGACACGGATTTCCGCAATCGCTTCCTGGAGTTGCACTACGCCGCCGCGCGACGCGAATGCGACGACTGGAACGCTGATGCCGAAGGTTCGCTGGCGCTGATGATCCTGCTCGATCAATTCCCGCGCAACTGCTTCCGCGGCACCGGCCACATGTTCGCGACCGATCCGCTCGCCCGGCATTTTGCCGACAGGGCGATCGCCGCCGGCCATGACCTGGAAATGGAAGAACTGGTTCGCGTCTTTCTCTATTTGCCCTTCGAGCATTCCGAATTGCTCGCGGACCAGCAACGGTCGGTGGAACTCACGACCGCCAAGGCACCTGAATATCTGAAATATGCCGAGGAACACCTGGAGATCATCCGGCGCTTCGGACGCTTTCCGCATCGCAACCGGATGCTTGGCCGCGCGACGACCGCCGATGAGCGGGCATTTTTGGACGACGGCGGCTTTTCCGGCTAACCAGCAGGCTTTGGAGCAAGTCCAGGAAAATCCAAAATCAGCCCAGCCACCATTCGCGGCCGGACGGCAAGCGCTCGATACCCGAAATATCGACGGCGCCGAGCCGTTCCGACACGCTCCTGCCACTGATCGAAAGCCCGGGCGCGATCTCGGCCAGAGGCGCCAGCACGAAGGCGCGCTCCAGCATGCGCGGATGCGGCACTTCGAGCCCGGTCTCGTGGATCACCCGGTCGCCAAACACCAGGATGTCGATGTCGATAAGGCGCGGCCCCCAGCGCTCCTCGCGCACGCGTTTCAATCGCTTCTCGACATCGAGGCAGAGGTCGAGCAGCGCGCGCGGCGAAAGCGCCGTCTCGATCGCGGCGGCGGCGTTGAGGAAGTCGGGCTGGTCGAGCTTGCCCCAGGGCGGCGTGCGGTAAAGCGAGGAGACGGCGGTGACGCGCGTCGCGTCGTCGCCGTCCAGCAAACGCAATGCCGCGCCCATGGACTTCGCCGGGTCGCCGAGATTGCCGCCGAGACTGAGATAGACGGCGCTATTCTGGCCAGACAACGGTCACCTCGACATAATCGAGCACGCCCGGCACCGGGGCGTTCGGTTTGCGCACGGTAATCTCGGCCTTCCTGATCTGCGAGAACCGTGCGGTCAGCGCCTTCGCGACCTCCAGCGCCAGCGCCTCGATCAGGAAGCGGCGATGTCCGGTCACGATCTTCTCGATGACCGCGAAGGCGACGCCGTAATTCACGGTATCCTCGATGGAATCCTCCGTCAGCGGCCGGCTGGGTTCGACCGTCAGCTCGGCATCGACATAGAAACGCTGGCCAAGCGTCTCCTCCTCGTCCAGCACGCCGTGGCGGGCGAAGAAGGCGCAATTCTTCATACGGATGACGTACATGATCAGTGTCCGGGAGGGAGCTCGGTTTCGCGCGCCAGCATAGCATCGGTCACCGCCAGCGCATCCACGTTGATTGCGACATCGTGGACGCGAAACAGGTCGGCTCCTTTCAAGCGCAGGATGACGCTGGTGGCCGCCGTGCCGGCGGCCCGGTCGGCGGCCTCGCGCCCCGTCGCGTTGCCGATGAAGCGCTTGCGCGAGGTTCCCGCCATCAGCGGATAGCCAAGTGCCTGAAGTTCGGAAAACCGCGCCATCAGGTCGAGGTTCTCCTCCGCCGTCTCCTTGGCGAAGCCGAAGCCGGCATCGAGCACGATCTGGCTGTCGGCGACCTTGCCGGCGCGCGCGATCTCCAGCGATCTGCGCAGGAACAGCAACTGGTCCTCGATCACGTCGGGCAGCTTCTGCCGTTCGCGCCCGGTATGCATGATGACCAGCCCGGCGCTGGTCTCGGCGGCGACGCGCGCAATGCCGGGCTCGCGCTGCAGCCCCCAGACGTCGTTGACGATATGGGCGCCGGCGGCGACGCCAAGCCGCGCCGTGTCCTCGCGATAAGTGTCGACCGAGATCAGCGCCTCGCCGGACGCGGCGAGCGCCGCGATGACCGGCAGCACGCGCGCCTGCTCTTCCTCGGCGGAGATCGGGGCAAAACCCGGCCGGGTCGATTCCCCGCCGACATCGATGACGGCTGCGCCCTCTTCCACCATCCGGCGCGCCTGCGCCAGCGCCTTCTCAGGCGCGATGAACAGGCCGCCGTCCGAAAAACTGTCGGGCGTTACGTTGAGGATGCCGACGACGACCGCCTTCGGACCGAGGTCGAGATAGCGTCCATGCGCCAACTGCCATCGCCTTGTCGTCATCATCCATCAACCATGCGTGATCCGCGCGAAATCAATTCCGTTGCGCTGGCGACGGCCCTAAAGCAAGGTGCGTGAAGAGGCAATATGATGAACCGGTCCCTGCTCTGCGCCCTGATGCTCTCGCTCACCGCCATGCCGGCGGGCGCGGCCAATCTGGTGAAGACCTACAGCTATTTCAGTGTCGGCGGCCGCACGCTCGACGACATTCAGAACCAGCTTTCGAAGAACGGCCCCGAGGTGAAGAGCACCGGCTCGCGGCACCCGGGCGCCACGCAGATGGCCTTCACGACCCGCATCAGCTACGCGCAGAGCGCGCAATCCTGCCGTATCGCCGACGCCGCCGTCACCGTGAAGGTCAAGGTGATCCTCCCCGAATGGCGTCGCCCGCGCAAAGCCGATCCCGACGTGAGGCTGTTCTGGGACACGCTATCGGCCGACATCAAGCGGCACGAGGAGCGCCATGTCGAGATCGCCAAGAACCATGCGCGCCTGCTCGAGGATGCGCTGAAAGCCATCCCTGCGCAAAGGACATGCGAAGAGGCAAAGGCCAAGGCCGCCGCGATCCAGGCAGCCGAGCTCGCCAGGCACGATCAGGACCAGGTGCGCTTCGACCGCGTCGAGAGCGTCAATTTCGAAAGCCGTATCCTTCGCCTGATGCGCTACCGGATGCAGCGCGTCGAAGCCGGGCAACTGCCGCCGCCTTGACCTGAGGCAAGCCGTATCCGAGGCCAATTTCGCCCAAGCATGGTGCCAGACCGGGAAAACTTTCGAAGCGCGGTCGAAATCGGCCTATATCGGACGACATATAGCGGGTTCGAAACGCTCGAGCCGCTATCCACGATGAGAAATGACAGGCGCGCCCGGCCAGAGCCGTCTTGGCGCGCCAAGCATCAGCCTTTGAAAGAATGACGCATGGACCAGACCGTCGAGAACCAGGCGATGGCGCCGAAAGCCGCGCCGATGAGCGAGAGCGAGAAGAATACCATCATCGGCGGCGTGCTGTTGTCGATGCTGCTGGCGGCGCTTGACCAGACCATCGTAGCCCCCGCCCTGCCGACGATCGCGCGCGCGCTCGGCCATGCCGAGTACCTGCCATGGATCGTCACCGGCTATCTTTTGACCGCGACGGCGGTGGCGCCCCTCTACGGCAAGATTTCCGATGTCTATGGACGCCGGCCGGTCATCCACGCCGGCATCCTTATCTTCCTGCTCGGGTCGCTGGTCAGCGCCCTCGCGCCCAACATGCTGGTGCTGGTCATCGGCCGCGCCATCCAGGGCGCCGGCGGCGGCGGTCTCTTCGCGCTGGCCCAGACGGTCATCGGCGATCTCGTGCCGCCGCGCGAGCGCGCCCGCTACGCGGCCTGGATCTCCGGCACCTGGGCGGTGGCCAGCGTCGCCGGTCCGCTGCTCGGCGGCGTCTTTGCCGAGCATTTGCACTGGTCGTTGATCTTCTGGATCAACCTGCCGATCGGCATCCTGGCCATGGCCATCGTCAACAACCCGCTGAAGAAGCTGCCGATCGCGGCCAAGCATCACCGCATCGACGGGTTGGGGGCGGTGCTCCTGGTCGTCGCGACAGCGCTGCTGCTTCTGGCGCTCAGCTGGGGCGGCAGCACCTATCCCTGGTTCTCATCGCAGATCCTCGGATTGGTGGCCTGCTCTGCCGTATTCTGGTTCTTCTTCGCGCTGAGGCTGCAGCGGGCGGCCGAGCCTTTGGTCTCGCTCGAAGTGCTGGGCAACCCGATCGTGCTTGCCGGCACACTGTCGATGTTCCTGCTGCAGGCCGCCAATATCGGCGCGTCGGTCTACCTGCCGGTCTATCTGCAATCGGTCGTCGGGCTTTCGGTGAGCGAATCCGGCACGGCGATGCTCGGCCTGCTGCTCGGCACGGTTGCCGGCGCCGCCTTCAGCGGCCGCATGATCCCACGCTTCGTCCACTACAAGCGCATCGCCATGATCGGCATCAGCCTGGCGATCGTCTGTATAGGCGTGCTCAGTGCCATTGCGGGACACGCCTCGCTTCTCGAAGTCGAAATCCTGACGACGCTGATCGGCCTGGGCAGCGGCACGACATTCCCGGTCGCCACGGTCTCGGTCCAGAACGCGGTCGACCGCGCGCATCTCGGCGTCGCGACGGGCGTGCTGACCTTTCTGCGCACGCTGGGCGGCGCGCTGGGCGTCGCCATGCTTGGCGCCGTTGCGCTTGGCTATGGCCTGCCCTTAGCCGCCGAAGGTTCGCAGACGCATATCCCGCTGACATCGGCGATGCCGTTCGTGATGATCTTCCTCACCGCCGGCATCACGCTTGTCCTGACGCTGATCACGCTGGCCCTGATGCCCGAAAAGGAACTGCGCGGCGCCGACGAACACGCCGCGCCCGTGCTCGCGGAGTAGATCGCTTGAAGGTGTGTTGAGATTCAGGTCAGCGCAGGAAGCTGCCGTTCGCAGGCCGGCGTCACTTGAATCTCAATACCCTCAGTCGTGGACGCCGAGCTTCTTCTGCAAGCTCGTCGACGAGGTCGTGTACTGGAAAACGATGCGCTCGCCCGGGCTGACGATGCGCTTGGCTGCCTGGGCCATCAGCGCCACCTCATGGAAGCCCGACAGGATCAGCTTCAGCTTGCCGGGATACCAGTTGATGTCGCCGACCGCAAAGATACCCTGGATCGAGGTCTGAAACTTCTCGGTGTCCACCGGAATCAGGTTCTCGTTGAGGTTAAGGCCCCATTCGGCAATCGGCCCGAGCTTCATGGTGAGGCCGAAGAACGGCAGCATGCGGGTGCATGGCACCTCGACGTCGCCGTCCGGGCCGCCCTTGATGGTCGCCGATGCAAGCTGGCCGTCGGCGCCGGCAAGGGCGCTGACCTGACCGACCAGGAATTCAAGCTGCTTCATTTCCTGCATGGCGTACATTTTGTTGACGCTGTCGGGCGCGGCCCGGAATTCCGGGCGGCGATGGACCAGCGTCACGCTTTTGGCGATCGGCTGCAGGTTGAGCGTCCAGTCGAGCGCCGAATCGCCGCCGCCGACGATGACCAGGTCGTGGCCGCGGAATTCCTCCATGCGCCGGACGGAATAAAAGACGCTCTTGCCTTCATAAGCCTCGATGCCCGGAATGGGCGGGCGCTTGGGCTGGAACGAGCCGCCGCCGGCCGCGATCACCACCACCTTGGCCTCGAACAGCTCGCCTTCGTCGGTGGCGACGCGAAAGGTGCCGTCCTCGAGCTTTTCCAGGCTCGACACCATGCGGTTGAAGGTGAATTCAGGCTTGAACGGATGGATCTGTTCCATCAGCTTGTCGACAAGACCCTGGGCCGAGATCGTGGGCCAGCCCGGAATGTCGTAGATCGGTTTTTCCGGGTAGAGCTCCGCGCACTGCCCGCCGGGCCGGTCGAGAATGTCGATGAGATGGCACTTCATGTCGAGCAGGCCGAGCTCGAACACGGCGAACAGGCCGACCGGCCCTGCCCCGACAATGAGAACGTCCGTTTTGATGGTATCGGTCATGCGCTGCGCCCCATTGGGAAATGGTGCGAGACTGCATGAGCGCTGGCCTGCTGCCAAGCAGCCAGCGTGAAAGAAATTGGGAGGTCGGCTTTAACCCTGGCGTTCGGGGACCCGAACAACCAAGCCATCGAGGGCGTCGCGCACCTTGATCTGGCAGGACAGGCGCGAATTCGGCTGGACGTCGTAGGCGAAGTCCAGCATGTCCTCTTCCATCGCCTCCGGTTCGCCGACCTCGGCCGTCCATGCCTCATCGACATAGACATGGCAGGTCGCGCAGGCGCAGGCGCCACCGCATTCGGCTTCGATGCCGGGCACCGCGTTGCGGATCGCGTTTTCCATGACGGTCGAGCCGTTCTCGGCCTCCACGTCAAATCGGGTCCCGTCATGGGCGATGTAAGTCAGCTTGGTCATTAAAGTCACCTGAGGAGTCGCAGCCGAGATAATCACTCCACCGGACAAGTCAACTGCGGCGCGAAAGCGCCACGAAATGACGTTTTTCAAAAAGGTGGATGCTAGAGCAATTCCAGGAAAAGCGCGGAGGGGTTTTCCGTCCGGAATTGCGTAGAAATTAAAGAGCTGGATTGAGTCAGCGATTCCACGAAACGCTGAACCGCTCTAGCGGCTGATGCCGGCGATGAAATCGCGGACTTCCTCGATCAGCGTGCCCAGCCGCTTGAGCGCGCGGAAATCTTCCGGCTGCTTTTCGATGATCGCCGCGCATTCGGCGACCGCAAAGGCGCCGATGCCGCGGGCCGAGCCCTTCAAGCCATGCGCCAGCAGAACCCTTTGCCTGGCGTCGGCGCCGACGATCTGGTCGCGGACGGTGAGCGACTGGTGCACGAACAGCGCCAGCACTTCCCGCTCGAGGTCGCGGTCCCCCATCGTCTGACGAGCCAGATGGCCGAGATCCACAGGTCGGGCTCCAGCCGTTCCGGAGGCGTCCCCCCCCGGCATCGAGAACGCAATACCACTTTCGCCACGCATACGCACTGCAACTCCATCAAGCGGGCAGACGAGCCCAAGAAAATAGGCGACTCCAGTCGCCAACGGGTTAACGATTGCAGGGGAAAAATGTTGTCACGGAGGCGGCCGCATCACGCTTGCGTTAACCTTATATTTAAAGTTTTACGTATCGCCCGGAATGCATGTTTTCTTTACCCCAGTGTGTCATTACGATACGAAGGTCCATTTTTCAGCCTCCTGCTCGGGATAGACAAGCCAAAATCGGGCCAGAATCAGGCCAAAATCATAAGTCCCGCGGCAGCTAGTACAGGGTAGCGAAGGCATGGCTAAGAAACCAACGACGACCAAGTCTCTCGACAGCGACGTAGCCGCGGAACTGGAAAAGGCGCTCGACCTTGACCTCAACGGCGACGACGGCGGCCTCGACATGGCGGCGTCGATGGAAGACCTCGAAGCGCAGATTTCGGCGGCGGCCGACGAGCTGGCGCGCGAAGGTCGCAGCCAGCGGACGGCGCCGGCAAACAATCCCCAGCCGCCCAAGGCGCCCGCGGCCAAGCCAGCCGAATTGCGTCCTGTCGAGCCGCGCAGCGGACAGCCGGCCGGCTTCACGCCCGCCAATGACGACCGCCAGAAGGACTACAAGACGCTGCTGCACAGCCTCAACCGCCGTGCGTCGAGCACCGTCTACTGGGTGATCGCCTTTATCTCGCTGGCCTGGATCGCCGGCGCCGGCGGCCTGGCCAACCTGTTGTTCGGCCCCGGCATCTGGAAGATCCGCACCTTCGACCAGTTCTTCGCCCGCCCCGAGCTGATCGGCCTGGCGGTCGCCGCGATCGTTCCCGTCATCCTGTTCTGGGCCTTCGCCACCATGATCCGGCGCGCGCAGGAAATGCGCATCGCCGCGCAATCCATGACCGAGGTCGCCTTCCGCCTGGCGGAGCCGGAAAACCTTGCCCAGGACCGTGTCATGATGATCGGCCAGGCCGTTCGTCGCGAGGTGGCGGCCATGGGCGAAGGCATCGAGCGCACCCTGGCCCGCGCGGTCGAGCTCGAAACGCTTGTCCACGGCGAAGTCAACCAGATCGAACGCTCCTACTCCGAGAACGAGGCCCGCATCCGTTCGCTGGTCGACGGTCTCGGCAGCGAGCGCGAAGCGGTCGTCACGCATGCCGAGCGCGTGCGCGCCTCGATTGCCAGCGCGCACGAGACGCTGCGCGACGAGATCGGCTCGGCCAGCGACATCATCCGCGACTCCATCCTCAACGCGTCGACCAAGCTGTCGATGACGATCAACAATTCCGGCGACACGCTGATCGACCGCATCAATGAAAGCTCGACGTCGATCTTCGATTCCGTGGAATCGCGCCTGGACAACATCACCGACCGGCTTTCGACCTCCGGCGAGGCTTTCGCAAGCCTGCTCGACACCCGTATCGCCAAGCTGACCGACACCACGGACGGCCTGACGCGCTCGCTGACCGACCTGCTCGACGACCGCACCCATGGCATGGTCTCGCTGCTCGGCGGCGCGGCGCGCACCTTGAGCTCGGAATTCGAGGCGAGCCTTAGCGGCATCGAGCGGACGCTGGCCGAACGCGGCCAGGCCCTGATCAGCGAATTCCAGACCCGCGCCGAGGCGCTCGACACCGGCACGCAGAAGCTCAACGCCGCCCTCGAGGCGCGCGCGCGCCAGATCAACGAGACGATGGTGGAGCGCGCGAAGGAAATCGCTCACGCCTTCGCGGAGAGCAAGGACACGCTGTCGTCGATGATCGATCAGGGCAAGACCCAGATCGGCGCCGACATGGCCGACATCATCTCGTCCACCTCCTCCATGCTCGAAGCCCGCGCCACCGACTTCGCCGGCCGCATGGAAGCGGCCCGGCATGTGGTGTCGCGCTCCTTCGATTCCGATATCCAGCGGCTTGCCAACGCCCGTGTCGGCATCGAGGAAGCCGTCGAGAATCACAGCCGCGCGCTCTCCGAGAGCCGCGAACGTATGGCCACGGCCATGCAGGCTGATCTGGCGAAATTCGCCGAGGGCCGTGTGGCGATCGATGCCGCCGTCACCAACCAGGTGCAGAAGCTGGCGGAAGGCCGCGGCCTGATCTCGCGCGCGCTGGAAGAAGACCTGCGCAAGGTCAACGAGTCTCGCGCCGCCATCGATGCGTCGCTGGGTGGCCACCTGGAGCAGCTCGAGGAAGGCCGCAATCGCCTGTCTCAGGCCTTGAACGAAGACTCCGGCAGACTCGTCCAAGCCCGTACGATGATTGATGAAATGGTCGCAGGCCACGTCGGGAAGCTGGCCGAGGGCCGCAACATTCTGGCGCGCGCGCTGGAGGCAGATCTCGGCAAGCTCGCCGACAGCCGCGCTTCGGTCGATGGCCTCGTCGCCGGTCAGGTCGAGAAGATCGCCGAGGGCCGTGCCGTGCTCGCCAAGGCGCTCGAAACCGACATCATCGGCATCAGGAACCTGATCGAGACCCACTCGACCAAGCTCGCCGAGGATCGCGGCGAACTCAGCCGCGCGCTCGAAAACGATCTGAGCGGCATCCGTGGCCTGATCGACAGCCACGCAGGCAAGCTCGCGGACGACCGCGGCCTGCTCTCGCAGACGCTGGAGGCCGACCTCGCCAAGCTCGCCGAAAGCCGAGCCTCGATCGACGGCCTGGTCGCCGGCCAGGTCGAGAAGCTCGCCGAAGGCCGCGATATCCTCAAGCGCGCGCTGGAGGCGGACCTCAACACCATCAAGGGTGCCATTGCGGGACACTCGGACAAGGTGCTGGAGGATCGCGCCCAGCTCTCGAAAGCGCTCGACGCCGACCTGCAGACGGTCAGCGGCGCCATCGCCGATCACCAGAACAGGCTCGCGCAGGATCGCTCGACTTTGTCGAGGGCCTTGCAGGATGACCTCCAGAATGTAAGCGGCGCTATCGCCGACCATCAGAATAGGCTCGTCCAGGACCGTTCGGTGCTGTCGAAGTCGTTGGAGGACGATCTCGCCAAGCTGGCCGAAAGCCGCTCCAGCATCGATGGGCTGGTCGCCGGCCAGGTCGAGAAGCTCGCCGAGGGCCGCGATATCCTCAAGCGCGCGCTGGAGGCCGACCTCAACACCATCCAGGGCGCGATCGTCGATCATTCGCAGAAGATCACCGGCCACCGCGCCGAGCTTTCGCGTGCGCTTGACGCCGATATGGCCAATGCCAACGGCCTCATGCAGACCCATGCCGACCAGCTGTTGCAGAACCGCGCCACGCTGTCCAAGGCGCTCGAGGACGATCTTGCCAAGCTCGCCGAGAGCCGCTCCGGCATCGACGGCCTGGTGTCTGGCCAGGTCGAGAAGCTCGCGGAAGGCCGCGACATCCTCAAGCGCGCGCTGGAAGCCGACCTCGCCAAGCTCGCCGAAAGCCGTGCCTCGATCGACGGCCTTGTCGCCGGCCAGGTCGAGAAGCTCGCCGAAGGCCGCGACCTGCTCACGCGCGCTCTTGAAGCCGACCTCGCCAAGCTCGCCGAAAGCCGTTCCGGCATCGACGGCCTTGTCGCCGGCCAGGTCGAGAAGCTCGCCGAGGGCCGCGACGTGCTCACGCGTGCTCTTGAAGCCGACCTCGCCAAGCTTGCCGAAAGCCGTTCAGGCATCGACGGGCTGGTCGCCGGCCAGGTCGAGAAGCTCGCCGAAGGCCGCGATATCCTCAGGCGCGCCCTCGAAGCCGACCTCCAGAAGCTGACCGAGAGCCGCTCGGAGATCGACGACGTCATCGCCGGCCATGTCGGCAAGCTGTCCGAGGGCCGCAACATGCTTGCCAAGGCCCTGGAGGACGATCTCGTCAAGCTCGCCGACGCGCGCAAGGACGTCGATCGTTCGGTTTCCGGGCATATCGACCAGATCGCCGCCAGGAGCACCGACATCTCGGCGGCGATTGCCGCCGACGTCGAGAAGATCGAGCAGGCCTTCAGCCGGCAGACCGGTGTGATCGAAGAACGCGCCGGCACCATGGAACGTGCGCTGTCGACGGGTGTCGACAATGTCCGCGGCGTGTTGGAGAAGACCGCGGTCTTCGTCGCTGGCGCGCTGCGCGACAAGGTCATGGAGGTCACCAGCACGCTGCACGAGCAGGCGGGTGCTGCCTTCAGCGACGCCGATCGCAAGATCGCCGAACGGGCCGAGCAGACGTCCGCCGCGCTGCTTTCCAGGGCCGAGGACATTGCCCAGGCCTTCGAGGCAGCGGACCGCCGCCTGCACGAGCGTGCCCAGGATACGTCCAACATGCTGATGGCGCGCGCCGACGATGCGTCCAACGCGATGATGGCCCGCGTCGAGGAAACCGCCGACAAGCTGGCCACGCGCGCCGGCGAGATCGCCAACACCTTCGACACAGCCGACCAGAAGCTGGTTGCCCGCGCCGTCGAAACGGCGCAGTCGTTGGCCGCCCGCGCCGGAGACATCCTGCGTAACTTCGAGGGTGCCGACGAGCGGCTGTCGGTACGCATCACGGAATCGGCCGAAGCGCTGGCCGCCCGCGCCTCCGATCTCGGCCGCATCTTCGACGGCGCCGACCAGCAGCTTATGTCGCGCATCGCCGAGGGTTCGGAAGCGCTTTCGGCCCGCGCCGGCGAAATCGGCCGCATCTTCGACGACGCCGACAACCGCTTGGTGTCGCGCATCGCCTCGAGCACCTCGACCATCGGCGAGCATGCCGACACGATCGTCGGCGCCTTCACCGCCACCGAGCAGCGTGTCGCCGACCGTGCCCGCCAGACCGGTCAGGAGCTTGCCGTGCATGCCCGCGAGATCGAGCAGGCGCTGGCCGGCGCCGACGAGCGGCTTGCTGCAAGTGCCACGGCCGCCGCCGCACGCGTGGAGGACCAGGTCGCGAGCGTGGAAAGCCGCCTCGCCTACACCGCCGAGACCATGGGCCAGAAGCTCAACGAGCAGGTCTCCAGCGCCGAGGCCCAGCTCATCTCGCGCGCCAATGTCATCGCGGAGACCTTCACGGCGGTCGGCCAGCATATCGGCCAGAGCACCAATGAGGCCGCGCGCACGATCGGCGCCAACACCCGCGAGCTCAACACCATGCTTGCGGCACGTTCGGCCGAGATGGCGAAAATCCTCGACGAGACGGCCAAGCCGCTGGTCGAGCGCTTCGCCCAGGGCGGCTCGGAATTGCAGCGCAGCATGGAAGAGGTCACCGAACGGGCGGCCGAGAAGCTGCGCAGCGAAAACACCAACCTCGTCAACGCCCTGGCCAGCCGCACGGCCGAGACGCTGTCGGCCGTCGAAGGCGCCCGCTCGTCGCTCGCCGACAGCGTGGCCGATCTCATCGGCCGCATGACGACCTCCAGCGCGCAGCTCGGCCAGTTGATCGAGCAGGCAGCCGTCAACCTCGGCCAGGTCGAGGAGCGGCTCTCGGGCAGCACGCAGAGCTTCGCCACGACCACGGAGAAGGCCGCCCAGACCTTCGCCAGCTCGGCGCGTCTCGTCGATTCCAACACGACGCGGCTCACCGACCTGTCCTCGGCGACGCTGCGCGAGGTGGCTTCGATCGCGACCAAGTTCGACGAACACAGCCGGCTGCTGTCCAGCGCCTCTAACCTGCTCAGCTCCGCGCAGAGCAATCTCGAACACACGCTGGAGCGTCAGTCCTCGCTGGAAGACCTCGCCGTCGGCCTGGTCAAGAAGTCGGAAGACCTCGAGAAGGTGATGCGCTCCTTCGAAAGCCTCGTAGGCCAGACGATGCAGACCGCGGAGGGCCGCACGATGGAATCGGCGGAAAAGATCCGCACCGCCATCGCCGAGGTCGTCGATTCGGCGACGCGTCGCTTTGCCGACGCCACCGAGGAGATGCGCCGCACGGCGGGCTCGATCAAGAGCGAGCTCGACCTGACCCGCGCCGAACTGAAGAAGGGCGTCATCGAGATGCCGGAAGAGGCCAAGGAATCCACCTCGGCCATCCGTCGCGCTGTCGCCGAACAGATCAATGCGCTCAAGGAACTGTCGGATATCGTTGCGAAATCCGGCCGCAGCGGCAGCAGCGAACAGGGCGAACCGCGCGGTCTGCGCCCTGCTCCGCAGGCACCGGCCCGCGCCGCCGAGCCGCCGCTGCGCCGTCCGCCGGCCCCGCAGCCGCAGCCTCAGCCGCAACCAACGGCTCGCGCTCCACAGGCGCCGCTCGCGGAGACCACTTTGCGCGGCACGCTCGACCTGGAGCGTCCCGCCGAAGCGCCGCGCCGCGACCCGAACGGCAAGCCGCCGCAGGGCGGCTGGGTGCGCGACCTCCTGACCAACGCCTCGCGCGAGGAAGAGCTGCGGCCCGCAGCGCCGGCGGAAGCGCCGCGCGCGACCCCTGCCCAGCGCTCGCCGCTGCATGTCATGGAGTCGCTCAACTCGCTCTCCGTCGACATCGCCCGGGCCATCGACCATGACGCCTCGATCGAGCTGTGGAACCGCTACCGGCGCGGCGAGCGCGACGTCTTTACGCGTCGCCTCTACACGCTGAAGGGTCAGCAGACCTTCGACGAGATCCGCCGCAAGTACCAGGCCGAGGTGGAATTCCGCACCGCGGTCGATCGCTACTGCGAGGATTTCGAGAAGCTGCTCAAGGATGTTTCGCGCAACGACCGCGACAACATCATGGCGCAGACCTATCTGACGTCCGACACCGGCAAGGTCTACACCATGCTGGCCCACGCCAGCGGCCGGTTGCACTGAGGTCGCGCCAAGCAGGTCGGAACGAAAAAGGCGGGCCTCGGCCCGCCTTTTTCATGTCCATGATCGATTTGCCGGCTTGGCCGACGCGCTCAGATTCTCAGATCGTCGAATCCGTCCAGCGGACGATGTCCTTCGCCGCCTGGCCAAAGGCGTTGTCCAGCGCGCCGACGTAAGCCGCATTTCCGCCGCCGGAGACCGGAGCGCTCGCGGTGAAGTTCTTCGAGGCGCGCACCTCGCCATTGCGGTCGTTGAGGATGCGCACGAACAGGTCGACATCGGCATGCTCGCCGCCATCGACGTGCACCTCGAAGGAGCGCACCTCGACGATGATCTGGTAGTCGATCGCCAGCCCCTCGCCCGGCTTGCCGACGCCGGCGAAGCTGCCGGAGCGCTGGAAGGTTTCGGCTAGCCTCGCCTGTACGATCAACGGCAGCCGGTCCGCCCACTGTGCGCCCTTGAGGAACTGGATCGACCGGTCGGAGGGCCTGATGACGATGTTCTGGCTGTCCAGTGCCTTGAGCGCCGACGGCTGGGCGATCAGGATCTGTCGGCGGCTGTGGGCGCGCATGTCGACCGACGGAGCCGACAATTCAAACGTGTCGAGCGGCGCCGGCTTGCCCCCAAGGGCCGCGCAGCCGGCAACCGAAAGCACCAGCAACGCTGCCGCGGACAATCTCAAACGACCCGCTACCACCCTGACCGACTTCACGCGTGATCCCCGTTGTCCCCGGATCTTACGATCAACCCGCATTTGCGATCCATTTTCTTGGCGGTCGCGGCAGCCGAAGTCAACGCCGTGTCCTTCCATCGAACTGTCGGACCTCGCCGTCGCCGCCGGACAGAATGCGCTGCGGATTGCGGCTGAGGTCGGTCACCGCTTCCTCGATGCGGTTGATCGAGCGCCGGCTGTCCTGCACAAGCGCCTCGACGTTTTGCAGGCCCTGGCCGGAGAAACGCGCCAGATTGTCGGTGATGGTACCGAGTCGCGCATTCAGCGTGTCGGCCACCTGCTTGAAGGATTTCAGCGTCGCCCTGGCATCGGCCATCACGCCGTCGGCCTCGCCGGAACCGAGGATCTTGTCGACCTTGGCCAGGATGCCGTCGACGCGCACAGAGGCATCGTTGAGCCGTTGCGCGAGTTGGCGGGCGTCCTTGATGGTCTGGTCGATATCGTCGGAACGGTTGGCGATCTTGTCGGTGACCTTGGCGATGTCGGAGGCCGCCTTGTCGGCGCTGGCGCTGGCCTTCTGGATGTTGGCCAAGGCGGCCTTGACGTCGGCCGGGTCGATGCCGTCGAGCACGCCGTTGACCTTGGCCAACGTGCCTTGCGTCTGCTTGGCGAAATCGTTGATCGAGCCGACCGCCGTGTTGACGTTGCCGATGACTGTATCGAACTGCTTCGACGTCTCCTTCAGGTTCGCCGTCACCGTATCGACATTGGCCACGATGCTCTTGATCTGGTCCTTGTCGACGGAATTGAGCAGGCCTTCGGCGGCCTTCAGCGTGCTGTCGAGGCGGCCCGAGACATTCTTCAGCTGATCGGAAAGCGAGCTCACCGCCGTCAGGAACTTGTCGATGCCGTCGGAATTCTTGGCCAGCGCGTCCGAGAAGGTCTCGACATTCTTGACCGTCTGCGTCAGCGGGCCGCGAACGTCCCTGGTGAAGCCTTCGAGCTCGCTCAGCACCTTGTCGGCGCGGGTGAAGATGTTCTGCGCCGTTTGCAACAAGTTGGTGACCGCCGACGGATTGGCGGTTATCTCGGGGATCCTGCCCTCCTTCTCCGCCTCGTCGAGCAGCTTCACTTCCTTGGGGTCGGCGCCCCGCAGTTCGATATTGGCTTGGCCGGTCAGGCCGGCGAGGCCGATATCGGCCTGCGTCGACTTGGTGATCGGCGTCATGCGGTCGATCTCGGTGTCGGCGATGGCCACCGTCGGATTGTCGACGTCGATGTAAACCCGTTTGACGTCACCGACCTTGACGCCGTTGAACAGCACGAAGCTGCCGCGGCCGAGACCTGAGGCCGAACCCGGAATGCGCACGCGCAGCATTGTCGTCTCGCCTCTGTCGCCGATCGCCGCGGTCCAATAGACGAAGGCGAAGGCCGCCAGGATCGCACCCAGCGTGAAGATGCCGACAATTACGTAGTTGGCTCTTGTTTCCATCGCCCCACTTATGGCTATGCGCGCGCCGCAAGATCAAGTTGCCGGGCGCGTTTTCCGCGGAAATAGGATTTCACCCACGGCTCCTCGCTTTTCAGCATGTCGTCGATCGTGCCTTCGACCAGTACCTTCTTCTTGCCGAGCACCGCGACGTGGTCGCAAGCGGTGAACAGCGTGTCGAGGTCGTGCGTGACCATGTAGACCGTCAGGTCCATCGTGTCGCGCAGCTTGACGACAAGCTCGTCGAATTCGGCCGCGCTGATCGGATCGAGCCCCGATGTCGGCTCGTCGAGAAAGACGATGTCCGGATCGAGCGCCAAGGCGCGCGCCAGCGCCGCGCGCTTGATCATGCCGCCGGACAGCTCGGAGGGGAATTTCTGCGCGGCGTCGGCCGGCAATCCGACCAGCTCGATCTTGAGCATGGCGAGCTCGTCCATCAGCGCCCTGGGCAGGTCGAGATACTCACGCATCGGCACCTGGACGTTTTCCAGCACCGTCAGCGCCGAAAACAGCGCGCCGTGCTGGAAAAGAACGCCGAGCCGCATGTCGATGCGCAGGCGGTCGGTGTCGCTCGCCTTGTCGACGTCGATGCCGAACAGGCTGATCGTCCCCGATTGCTTCGGCATCAATCCCAATATGGTGCGCAGCAGCACCGATTTGCCGGCGCCCGAAGCGCCGACGAAGCCGAGGATTTCCCCGCGCTTGATGTCGAGCGAAAGCTTGTCGAGGATCAGCTTGTCCTCGATCGCGACGGTGACGTCGCGAACCGAAAGCACGATTTCGTCGTCGTTCGCGTCCTGCGCTGCCGTGGCGCCGTTGCCGTTCGCCATCTCAGAACCCGATCGCTGCGTAGAACATGGCGAAAAGCCCGTCGAGGATGATGACGATGAAGATCGACTTCACCACCGACGCGGTGACGTGCAGGCCGAGCGATTCGGCGCTGCCGCCGACCTTCATGCCCTCGACCGACGCGATGATACCGATGATCAGGGCCATGAACGGCGCCTTGATCAGGCCGGCAAAGATGGTGCTGAGATCGATGGCGACGCGCAGCCTGTCGATGAACGCGGCCGGCGGGATGTCGGAATAGAGCCAGGCGGCGACGATGCCGCCGGCAAGTGCTGCAAAATTGGCGATGATGGTAAGGCATGGCAGCCCGATCACCAGCGCGACGAGCCGCGGAAAGACGAGCACGCCGATCGGATTGAGGCCAATCACCTTCAGCGCGTCGACCTCCTCGCGCATCTTCATCGAGCCGATCTCGGCGGTGATGGCGCTGCCCGAACGTCCGGCAAGCATGATCGCCGTCATCAGCACCCCGAGCTCGCGCAGGATCAGCACGCCGACCAGGTCGACGACGAAGATGTTGGCGCCGAAATAGCTGAGCTGGTAGGCGCCCTGCTGGGCGACGATGGCGCCGACAATGGCCGACATCAGCACCACGACCGGTATCGCGCCTACGCCCATGCGGTCGATCTGGTTGAAGATCGCGGCCAGGTTGACCGCATGGCCACGGCCGAGCTTCATCTGCGCGCCGCGGATCGTGGCGCCAAGGATGTTCATCGAGGCGAAGAAATCGTCGCGCATCTCATAGACCCGCCGGCCAACCAGCTCCAGCGCGCGCAGGACGATGTTGGGCGGCCCGGATGGGCCCGATTCGGGCTCGCGGCGGACCGCGTCGCCGACCGCGCCGAGCAGGATCGAGGCGATCTCGCTCTGCCCCTGCAAATGGACCTCGACGCCTTTCTTCTCGAAGGCGCTGGCCAGCCGGTCGATCAGCCAGGCGCCGGCCGTATCCATCTTCTCGATGTGGGAAAGGTCGAGCATCAGCTGTTTCGCGCCGCTTCTCTGCTCGATCTTGCGCATGTCGGCATCGACCAGCGCGACGGTGCGCGTCGTCCATACACCGGAAAAGGCACAGCCCAGCACGCCGCCTTCCTCGCCCACGGCGACGCGCGGCCGGTGCTCGGCGTCCTTGGCGGCCTCGCCGCTTGCGTCGCGTTTGCGGATGGTCAACATGGCGTCCTGTTTAGCGTGACGGGACTGGCGTGTCGATTTGCCGGCAGACCGGTGTCGCTCAGCCGGAGAAGAAAATTATGGCGCGTGTCATTTCGGTCGAAATGGAGCGATTCCCGATCGCCGGCACCTTCACCATCTCGCGCGGATCCAAGACCGAAGCCGAAGTCATCACCGTAACGATCGCTGAGGGGGGACGTTCCGGGCGCGGCGAGTGCGTGCCTTACAAGCGCTACGGCGAGACCATGGAGGGTGTGTACGAGACCATCGAAGCCATGCGCGATCCGATCGTCGCCGGCATCGACCGGACCGCCTTGCTCGCGGCCATGCCCGCGGGCGCCGCGCGAAACGCCATCGACTGCGCCCTTTGGGATCTCGAAGCCAAGGCGACCGGCACATCGGTGGCGGCGGCGATCGGCGTCCTTCCGATGAGGCCGTTAGAAACCGCCTACACCTTGTCGCTCGCCGAACCGGAGGCCATGGCGGCGCAGGCGCGCGCCAACGCCACGCGGCCTTTGCTCAAGGTCAAGATCGGCGGTGACAACGATATGGCGAGGATTCGCGCGGTGACCGAAGCCGCTCCCGAAAGCCGCATCATCCTCGATGCCAATGAGGGCTGGACCGACGAGACTATCGAGGCGAACCTTGCCTTCGCGGCGCAGCACGGCATCGCGCTCGTCGAGCAGCCGCTGCCGGCCGGCAAGGACTATATCCTGCGCCGGATCGCCCATCCGGTGCCGATCTGCGCCGACGAAAGCGTGCATGCCGCAAAAGACCTCGACACGCTGGTCGGTCTCTACGACGCCGTCAATATCAAGCTCGACAAATCGGGCGGCCTGACGGAGGCGTTGAAGCTGCGCGACCGCGCCCGCGATCTCGGCTTCGGGATCATGGTGGGCTGCATGGTGGGCACCTCGCTCGCCATGGCGCCGGCGGTGCTTTTGGCGCAGGATGCCGACTTCGTCGACCTGGATGGCCCGCTGCTGCTGGCGCGCGATCGCGAGCCGGGCCTCGTCTACCAGGGATCGCTCGTTTCACCCCCTGACAGGGTGCTTTGGGGCTGAACGCGAGGCCAGCCCGATCAACACCATGCCGATGACCGCGATCGGGATCATCGCCAGGAAGCCGTCCACGCCGAGCCGCTCATAGAGTGGGCCGGAAGCGAGCGTCACCGCCGCGCTGAAGGAGCCGTTGAAGAAATAGGCGATGCCTTGCGCGGCGCCGGTGCGTTCCTCGGACACCGTCTCGCCGATCATTTTCTGCAAGCCGATCAGCACCATGGCGACGGATACCGCATGCAACGACTGAACGGCGAAGAAGCCGGCTACACCCAGGCCGAGCGGCCAGACCAACGGAAAGGCGATCCAGCGCACGATTGCGCCGATGCCGGCCACCAGCATCACCCTGGCAACCGAGATGGAAGCAAAAATACGATTGAAAAACAGAAACATACCGACTTCGCACACAACTCCCCAGGCCCATAGCAGGCCGACGACGGAATCGCCGATGCCGATCGATTTCCAGTAGATCGACACGAAGCCGTAGAGGAAAGCGTGGCTGGCGGTGATGATGCCGACGCCGAGCGTGAAATACAGGAAATAGGCGTTGAACAGGCTCGGCGCCTTCTGCTGGATTTCGGTGGCCGACAGCGGCGAGGCCTTGCGTGGCCGCCCCATGCGCGGCGCCAGCAGTGCCGCGGCCAGGGCCGCGCCGATCGCGACGAAGATAATGACCGGCACCGCCTGCGGACCCGTGGCCGCCAGGATGAAGCCGCCCACGACATTGGCGCAAAGATAGGAGATCGAGCCCCATTTGCGCATCGCCGTGTAGTTCGACCCGAAGCGGCGCACGCCCGAGAGCGCCAGCGAATCGGCGATCGGCGAATGCGGCGTCCAGACGATCGTAAGCAGCAGCGACACGGCAAGCACGATCGCGTAGGTGGCCGGCAGGAAATAGCCCGCCGAAATAACCATCGAGGCTGCGACCAGCGCGATATAGACGTTGGCGCGGTCATTCGCGCGGTCGGCAAGCGCGGTCAGCATCGGCGTCGTCACGACACGCAGGAACATCGGCGCCGCCAGGATGACGGCGATCTGCTCGGCATGAAACCCTTTCGCCTGCAGCCAGAGCGGAAAGTAAGGCAAATGCGTGCCCTGCGACACGAACAAGGTCGCGAAGATCAGGCTCATGCGCAGTTCGAAATGGCTCGGCTTGACAAGCTGTTCGGGCGTTAGCGGCGGCAGCGACATGAATCGATCCAATTTCGCTGCACTCGACTCCGCGCAACGTGTCCCGATCCCTAACATGCGGCAAAGCGCGGCGGAACTGGCTGGATCAATCGATCAAGAGCAAAGCTGTTGACGAACGAACGATGCCTGGGAGCGAGCGCGGCGCGCCCTATGTCAGGGCGACGGCGGCAGCAGGCTGAACCGGGACAAGGCAGCCGCGTTCAGGCCGCCTGAGCCGCCCTGCCCTTGAGGTCGATGATGTCGACCGGCACCAGCACGTCGTTGCCGGCCGAAGCCTCGGGCAGCACATGCGCCCAGGTCAGGATCTCCATGCGGCCGTCGAAATGCTCGACCACCGCGGTGCAGCTTTCCACCCAGTCGCCGGTGTTGATGTATTGCACGTCGCCATAGCTTTCGATCGCGGCGTGATGGATATGGCCGCAGATCACGCCATCGACATGCGAGCGCCGCGCTTCTTCCGAAAGCACGGTCTGGAACGAGCCGATGAAGTTCACCGCCTTCTTGACCTTTACCTTGGCCCATGACGAGAACGACCAGTAAGGCAGGCCGAGCAGATGGCGCAGCTTGGTCACCGCACGGTTGATCAGCATCGCCGTGTCATAGGCATAGTCGCCGAGATAAGCGAGCCAGCGCTGATTGTGCACCACCGTGTCGAACTGGTCGCCATGGATGACCAGCAGGCGCCGGCCGTCGGCGGTCTCGTGGATGGCGCGGTCGGCGACGACGATGCCGCCGAAATGCACACCCTGGAACTGGCGGGCGAATTCGTCGTGATTGCCGGCGATATAGGTAATCGAGGCCCCTTTGCGCGCCTTGCGCAGCAGCTTCTGCACCACGTCGTTGTGGCTCTGCGGCCAGTGCCAGCTGCGCCGCAGCCGCCAGCCGTCGACGATATCGCCGACCAGATAGATGATTTCGGCGTCGTGATAACGCAGGAAGTCGATCAGGAAATCAGCCTTGGCCGCTTTCGAGCCGAGATGCACATCGGAAATGAACAGTGCGCGGAAAGTGCGGGGCTCTGGGTCCGACATCACGATTTTACCCTTTGCTTTCGCGTGCCTATGCCCCGATTCATGCAACAACCGTATGACGGTTGCGGTTGGTCCAGCCCAGGCGCTAGCTTGCGCGGCAATTCATCAGGAGAAATCACCATGGATCTCGGCATTCGCGGCAAGAAGGCCATCGTCTGCGCCTCGAGCAAGGGACTTGGAAAAGGTTGCGCCATGGCGCTTGCCGAAGCCGGCGTCGATCTCGTCGTCAACGGTCGTAACGCCGAGCTCGTGGCCAAGACCGCCAAGGAAATCCGCGACCGGTTCGGGGTCAAGGTGACCGAGATCGTCGGCGACGTATCGAAGCCCGAGGTGCAGAAGGCGATCCTCGCCGCCTGCCCGGATCCCGACATCCTGGTCAACAACAATGGCGGCCCGCCGCTGCGCGATTTCCGCGAACTCGACCGCACAAAGATCCTCGAAGGCGTGACGCAGAACATGGTCACGCCGATCGAGCTCGTCCAGGCGGTGATCGACGGCATGGCCAAGCGCGGCTTTGGCCGCATCGTCAACATCACCTCGCTTTCGGTCTATGTGCCGATCCCCGGGCTCGACCTGTCGTCCGGCGCGCGCGCCGGCCTGACCTCGTTCCTCGCCGGGGTGGCGCGCACGGTGATCGACCGCAACGTCACCATCAACAGCCTGCTGCCCGGCAAGCTCGACACCGACCGGCTGCGTGGCCCGCATGAGGCCGGCACCGCGGAAGACCCGGCCGCGGCCGCCGCGCGCAAGGCCCGCATCAGCGCCGACGTGCCGGCGAAACGTCTCGGCACGCCGGAGGAATTCGGCCAGATCTGCGCCTTCCTCTGTTCGGTCCATGCCGGCTACCTCACGGGCCAGAACATCCCCGTCGACGGCGGTCTCTACGTCAGCGCATTCTGACCGCCCGCAATCCAAAAGACCTGAGCCTCACAGGCCAACTGGCTGGAATCAATTGATTATTTTCGCTCCGGCATTGTGAAGGCCGGAGCCTGCTATTTGCCGTCGCGAAAACGCGCCGACGCATGCTAGAACGCTTGAAAGCAAGGAACAGTGGAGGGCCGCAATGGACGGCGAGAGCAAGAAAACGGCCCGGTCGGACCTCGACGAGGCCGCCCTCTTCTTCCACAAGCACCCGACGCCGGGAAAGCTCGAGATCCAGGCGACGAAGCCGCTCGGCAACCAGCGGGATCTCGCGCTTGCGTATTCGCCGGGCGTGGCCGCGCCCTGCCTCGAGATCCGCGACGATCCCGCCACCGCCGCCGACTACACCGCGCGCGCCAATCTGGTCGGCGTCGTCTCCAACGGCTCCGCCGTGCTCGGGCTCGGCAATATCGGTCCGCTCGCATCCAAGCCGGTGATGGAAGGCAAGGCGGTCCTGTTCAAGAAATTCGCCGGCATCGATGTCTTCGACATCGAGATCGACGCGCCGGAAATCGAGCGCATGGTCGACACGGTGGCCGCGCTCGAGCCGACCTTCGGCGGCATCAACCTCGAGGACATCAAGGCGCCGGAATGTTTCGAGGTCGAGGAGCGGCTGAAGGCTCGCATGGGCATCCCGGTCTTCCACGACGACCAGCATGGCACGGCGATCATCGTCGCCGCCGCGGTGCTCAACGGGCTGGAACTGGCCGGCAAGGCGATTTCCGACATCAAGATCGTCACTTCCGGCGCGGGTGCCGCGGCGCTCGCCTGCCTCAACCTGCTCGTCTCGCTCGGCGCCAGGGTCGAGAACATCTGGGTCACCGACCGTTTCGGCGTTGCCCACAAGGGCCGCGTCGAGGAGATGGATCGCTGGAAAGACCCTTATGTGAAGGATACCGAAGCGCGCACGCTGGCCGACGTCATCCCCGGCGCCGACGTCTTCCTCGGCCTTTCCGCCGCCGGCGTGCTGAAGCCGGAACTGTTGGCGCACATGGCGCCGAAACCGCTGATCCTGGCTTTGGCCAACCCCAATCCCGAGATCATGCCGGAAGCAGCAAGGGCCGCGCGCCCGGACGCCATGATCTGCACCGGGCGCTCGGATTTTCCCAATCAAGTCAATAACGTGCTCTGCTTTCCTTACATCTTCCGCGGTGCGCTGGACTGCGGCGCCAGCGCCATCAACGAGGAGATGAAGATGGCGGCGGTGCGGGCGATCGCCGCCCTTGCCCGCGAGGAGCCTTCCGATGTCGCGGCGCGCGCCTATTCCGGCGAGACGCCGATGTTCGGCCCCGATTTCCTGATCCCCTCGCCCTTCGATCCACGCCTTATCCTGCGCATCGCGCCGGCGGTGGCGAAGGCTGCCTGCGATTCTGGTGTCGCGACACGGCCGATCGCCGACTTCGCCGCCTATATCGACAAGCTCAACCGCTTCGTCTTCCGATCCGGCCTGGTGATGAAGCCGGTGTTCTCGTCCGCCAAGGCTTCGAGCGCCAAGCGCGTCATCTATGCCGACGGCGAGGACGAGCGCGTGCTGCGCGCCGCGCAGGTTGTGCTGGAGGAAGGCATCGCCGAACCGACTTTGATCGGTCGCCCGCATGTGGTGGAGGTCAGGCTGAAGCGCTACGGGCTGCGCATCAAGCCGGGCGTCGATTTCGCTCTGATCAACCCGGAAGACGATCCGCGCTACCGCCACTATGTCGACCTTCTGATCGAGCTGGCCGGCCGGCGCGGCGTGACGACGGAAGCCGCCCGCACCATGGTGCGCACCGACAACACGGTGATCGCCGCCCTTGCGCTGAAGCGCGGCGACGCGGACGCCATGGTCTGCGGCCTCGAAGGCCGTTTCGAGAAGCATCTGCGCAACGTCAGCCTCATCATTGGTCCCCGCGCGGGCATCAAGGACTGGGACCTGTCGACGCTATCGATGCTGATCTCGCAGCGCGGCATCATCTTCCTCACCGACACGCATGTCTCGGTCGACCCGACGGCGGAGGAGATCGCCGAGATGACGGTGCTGGCGTCGGAGGAAATCCAGCGCTTCGGCATCGAGCCGAAGGCAGCGCTTCTGTCGCATTCGGATTTCGGCTCGCGCGATTCTCCAAGCGCGCTGAAGATGCGCCGCGCCGCGGAAATCCTCGGCCGCATCGCGCCCGACCTGCAATGCGACGGTGAGATGCATGCCGATACGGCGCTGTCGGAGCATCTGCGCCAGCGCGTCTATCCGCATTCGCGGCTGAAGGGCGAAGCCAACCTGCTGGTGTTCCCGAACCTCGATTCGGCCAACATCACGCTGACGGCGCTGCGCGCCATGATGGACGCGCTGCATGTCGGGCCAATCCTGCTCGGCACCGACAAGCCGGCGCACATATTGACGCCGTCGGTGACCTCGCGCGGCGTCGTCAACATGACCGCGCTTGCCGTGGTCGAGGCGGCGCACAAGGCGCAGGCGATCGTCGATCTTGGCTAGGGCGCGAAGCGGAAATGCCCCGTCCGCCTGAAGACGTATAGCGTGTCCTCCTCGCGGGCGCCCTGGCCGATATTGTGAATGACCAGTGGCCGTTCCGGCGCCTCGGCCGAGCGATTGGTCGAGACGATGGCGATATGCGTCAGGTTGCCGGGCAGCATCTGAGTGACGAGATCGCCCGGCAGATAGTCGGCGGGATCCTCGCTCACGGCCAGGGAAGCGCCTCGCCGTTCGAAGAACATGGCGAGATTGGGCACGCGGCGATGGTCGATGTTGGGATCGGTCGACTTCAGGCCCCAACCCTTCGGATAGGCGGCGAAATTGGCCTGCATGTCCTCATGCACCAGCTTTTGCAGGTCGAGCCGCAAGGCGCGGCGATAGGCGCGGATGACGACATCCGTGCACACGCCCCGGTCCTGTTCGACATCGCCGCCGGGATAAGGGATGCGGGTGTAAGCCGGATCGTAGAGCGTGGTGACGCCGATCTGCTGGCGTGCGGCATCGACCAACCTGAAGGTCCAATCGGGCGTGGCGATCTTCGCCATCGCCTCGGGCGTGGCTTTCCTGGCCATCGCGTACGGCACCGCCAGGAACAGAAGACCGAGTTGCAGCACGGTTCGACGGGTCATCGGGATCATGCATCGCCCCTCTCTTGCAAGCCGAGTTCACGGGAATTGGTCTCGCGCGAAAGCGTCTTTTTTAGGCTCTCGGCGTTTTGCCGCCCGGCGATGGCAGGTCGTGTTTCCGGTTGAAAACGCTTCGGGCTGAATTGTCCTCGAGCCCGATGGGCGCCGACTCTGGCATAGTCGATTAACCACGGCCGGGTAGCTTCGGGTCGATCAAGCGATTTGGGCGGGCTATTGGGGTTTCGGATGAAAGGCTTGGGGCTGAAGCTGACCCACCTGTTCGCGCTGCTTGCAGCGCTTGCAGGCTCGGCCGTCGCCGTGACCCAATCCCAGGCGGCCTCCCGCGCTTGCAGGCAGCTCGAAGCCGAACTCGCCGCGACACGCGGTGGCGGCGGCGGACCAGGCATCGTGCGCAAATATGACGATGCCATCCAGCGCCAGCGCGAGCAGCTTGCCAAGGCCCGCGGCCGGGCGAGCGACGCCAATTGCGGCTTCACGCTGTTTTCGCGCAATGTCAGCCAATGCGCGGCGATCAATGCCTCGATCCAGCGCATGAACGCCAATCTCGACACATTGCAGGCCAAGCGCGAGCGGCTCGCCGCCGGCGGCACGCGGCGCGACCGCAGCCGTATCCTGGCGTCGCTCGATGCCAATGGTTGCCGCGACGACGAGATCGCGCCGCGACGCGCCCCGTTTCGGGAGGCGGCCCGCGACAATGGCGGCAATCTGTTCGAGCAGCTTTTCGGCCGCCAGGACGAGCAGCTCGAAACGCCCGATGTCCCGGACGCTGCGGAGGTGCCTTCGGATGATCCCGGCGAGCGCAGCATCCGCCGCGTCATCAACCAGCCGGACGGCATGGACCTGCCGCGACTGGGCGGCGAGTTCCGCACCATGTGCGTGCGCACCTGCGACGGCTATTTCTTCCCGATGTCCAACGCGGCTTCCATCGGCGACTTCGAGCGCGACCAGAAGAATTGCGAATCGAGCTGCCCGGGCACTGAGATGCAGGTCTTCTATTCACGTGGAATGGACGACGATTCTGAGTCGATGACCTCCTCGGTCACCGGTCAACCCTACAGCGAGCTGCCGACCGCCTATCTCTACAAGCAGGCCAATTATTCGCGGCCGCCGAGCTGCGGCTGCAACGCGCAAGCCGGCAATGGAAATTTCACGATCATCGGCGGCAACCCGCCCAATCCGGAACAGTCGCAGCCGGACGGCGAGGCGGCGCCTTTCATTCCCGTGCCGGCGGCCAAGCCTGATCCAGGCGCCGATCCCGAAACGATCGCCAATGCCGAAGGCGGACTCGACCAGGAAGCGATCAAGCGGCTGACCACCAAGGTGCCGGTGTCTCCGGTCTCGGCGCTGCCGCCGGATCAGCGCAAGGTCAGGGTCGTCGGGCCAGCGTTCCTTCCCGACCCATCAGCGGCAATAGATCTGAAAGCTCCGGCCCCGAAGTCCGCCCGGTAAGGGCGAGCCTCAGCGGCATGAACAGCGGCTTGCCTTTGCGCCCGGTCGCTTCCCTGATCTTGCCGGTCCAGTCCTTCCAGACCGTGCCGTTCCACGGCTCCTCCGGCAGCAGTTCGAAAGCCTGATCGAGGAAATCGCGGTCCTCGCCGGAAAATTCGGCCGGCTCCTGCGGGCCTTCGCCCACGATACGCCACCAGGCGACCGCGTCCGACAGACGGTCGAGATTGCCGCGGACCGCCGTCCAGAACGGCTCGGCCTTGTCGCCGGAAATACCAAGCACGATCAGCCGGTCGCGCGCTTCCTCGAACGACATGTGATGCATCAGCGTGCGGTTGAGCACGAAAAGCTCGTCCGGGTCGAATTTGGAGGCCGACTTCGACGTCGCCGCCGGGTCGAAATGGCCGGCAAGCTCGTTGAGGTCGTGCGCGGCGGTGACATTCTCCGACGTGCCGACGAGCACGGCCAGCGACGCGACCGCCATCGGCTCGATGCCGTCCTCGCGCAGGCTTTCGATCGACAGCGCGCCGGTGCGCTTCGACAGCCCCTCGCCTGAGACGGTGGTGAGCAGATTGTGGTGGCCGAAGACCGGCGGCTCGGCGCCGAGCGCCTTGACGATGGCGATCTGCACCCCGGTGTTGGTGACATGGTCGTCGCCGCGGATGACATGGCTGATGCCCATCTCGATGTCGTCGACCACCGAAGGCAGCGTGTAGAGATAGGTGCCGTCCTCGCGCACCAGCACAGGATCCGACAGCGAGGCGAGATCGACGGTCTCCTCGCCGCGCACGAGGTCGTTCCAGTGCACCTCGGTCCGTTCGGGCTGCAGCGGATCGCTGGTGAAGTTGGGCAGCAGGAAGCGCCAATGCGGCTTGCGTCCATCCGACTGGTATTCAGCCACCTGCTCGGGCGTCAGCGTCAACGCCTCGCGGCCGTACACCGGCGGCAGGCCGCGCGTGCGGCGCACCTTGCGGCGCAGGTCGAGCTCTTCCGGCGTCTCGTAGCAGGGATAGAGCACCCGCGCCGCCTTCAGCCGCTCGACCGCCGCGTCGTAGATCTCGAAGCGGCGCGACTGGTATTCGGTGATATCCGGGAAGATGCCCAGCCAATGCAGGTCGTAGAGAATGGAATCGGCATATTCCTGCTTCGAGCGGGCAATGTCGGTGTCGTCGAAGCGCTGGATGAAACGGCCCTTGTTGTTCATGGCGAAAAGCCAGTTGAACAGCGCGGTGCGCGCATTGCCGATATGGATGCGGCCGGTCGGCGATGGGGCAAAACGTACGGTAACTGTCATGAGCGGGGCGTAACGGATGCTTTTGGTGTTGACAAGGCGCGCCCCCGCGCGAACGCAACAGATAGTGCAAGCCAGCTAAAATGAAAAGCCGCTGGCCCGACACGCTTCGCGGCGGCCTGACAAATGGCGTCAAGCGCCCACAAACCCTGGCTTCTAATGTCCCCGTTATCCACATATGTGACACACAAGATGTTGGGGTCACAAAACCTATACAAACGAATCCTTGACGGGTCAGACCGAGTCGCTTTTTATAGGCCATGCGCTTGTGTTGCGGGCGCGACCGGAGAGTTTCGAGGCCGGTCTTTTTTCCCGGATTTTGTGCGTTTTGCCCGGATTTCCGCCTGTTCACGAGGCTGGCGGAAGCGTTGGGATCGTTAGGACTTGGGTGGGCGAAAGGGAGAATTGTCGGCCTGGAAAAAATGATCTGTTAACACTATATTTAGTGTTTGCAGGCAGGCTAGACGCTAGATAGTGTGAACCTCCCTCTACGGAGGGAATCGACAAAAGTTTCAGTTTCGAGGGACCCGCGGGTCGGCCTGCAACCTGGGTAAGCGCCTGGAAAGGCGTTTGCGTGTCTGCATGGCTGCGCCCGCGACGAGGAGTGTCGGCGTCGCCTGTGATGCCGGCAAACGGCGGACTGCGCTTTTCGCCTAGCGGGGCAGAAATCCCCGGGGAAAAGCGCTATATATAGACAAAAGGGACCGGACCAATGCGCATCGAGCGTCGCTTCACCAAGCCAGACCAGTCAGCTTATGCGGAAATCGAATTCCGCAAGGCCCTGTCGGAGATCAAGAATCCGGACGGCTCGGTGGTGTTCCGCCTGGACAACATCGATGTGCCGGCGCAGTTCAGCCAGGTCGCGGCCGACATCCTGGCCCAAAAATATTTCCGCAAGGCCGGCGTGCCGGCGCGGCTGAAGAAGGTCGAGGAGAACGGCGTCCCGTCCTTCCTGTGGCGCTCCGTCGCCGACGAGGCCGAGCTCGCCAAATTGCCCGAGGCCGAGCGCTACGGTTCGGAAACCGATGCCCGCCAGGTCTTTGACCGCCTTGCCGGCACCTGGACCTACTGGGGCTACAAGGGCGGCTACTTCAAGTCCGAGGACGACGCGCGCGCCTTCCGCGACGAGCTCGCCTATATGCTCGCCACCCAGCGTGTCGCGCCGAACTCGCCGCAATGGTTCAACACCGGCCTGCACTGGGCCTATGGCATCGACGGTCCGAGCCAGGGCCATTTCTATGTCGACCCCTTCACCGGCAAGCTGACCAAGTCGAAGTCCTCCTACGAGCACCCGCAGCCGCATGCCTGCTTCATCCAGGGCGTGCAGGACGACCTCGTCAACGAGGGCGGCATCATGGACCTGTGGGTGCGTGAGGCGCGCCTGTTCAAATACGGCTCCGGCACCGGCTCGAACTTCTCGATGCTGCGCGGCGAAGGCGAGAAGCTTTCCGGCGGCGGCCGCTCGTCCGGCCTGATGAGCTTCCTCAAGATCGGCGACCGCGCGGCCGGCGCCATCAAGTCGGGCGGCACGACGCGCCGCGCCGCCAAGATGGTCATCGTCGACGCCGACCATCCCGACATCGAGCAATTCATCGACTGGAAGGTCAATGAGGAGCAGAAGGTCGCCTCGCTGGTGACCGGCTCGAAGATCGTCAAGAAGCACCTCGAAGCGATCATGAAGGCCTGCGTCAATTGCGAAGGCCATGACGACGATTGCTTCGACCCGGCGCTGAACACCGCGCTGAAGCGCGAGATCAAGGCGGCCAAGAAGGATGCCGTGCCGGAGAACTACATCTACCGCGTCATCCAGTTCGCCAAGCAGGGCTACACCTCGATGTCGTTCAATACCTACGACACCGACTGGGATTCGGATGCCTACCTCACCGTCTCCGGCCAGAATTCCAACAATTCGGTGTCGCTGAAGGACAATTTCCTGCGCGCCGTCGAGGCCGATGGCGACTGGCAGCTCACCGCCCGCAAGGACGGCAAGGTGCTGAAGACGCTGAAGGCGCGCGACCTGTGGGAAAAGATCGGCTATGCCGCCTGGGCTTCCGCCGATCCCGGACTGCACTTCAACACGACGATGAACGACTGGCACACCTGCGCTTCCGCCGGTGCGATCCGGGCCTCCAACCCGTGCTCGGAATACATGTTCCTCGACGACACGGCCTGCAACCTCGCCTCGATCAACCTTTTGCCCTACCGCAACGAAGACGGCACGATCGACATCGCCGCTTACGAGCACACCGTTCGGCTGTGGACCGTCGTGCTCGAAATCTCGGTGATGATGGCGCAGTTCCCGTCCAAGGAGATCGCCAAGCTCTCCTATGATTACCGCACGCTCGGCCTCGGCTACGCCAATATCGGCGGCCTGCTGATGACCTCGGGCATTCCTTACGACTCCGACGAGGGCCGCGCCATCTGCGCCGCGCTCACCGCCATCATGACCGGCATGGCCTATGCCACATCGGCCGAAATGGCCTCCGAGCTCGGCGCCTTCCCTGACTATGACCGCAACGCCCAGAACATGCTGCGCGTCATGCGCAACCACCGCCGCGCCGCCTATGGCGACAAGGACGGCTACGAGAAGCTCGCCGTCAACCCGGTGCCGCTGGTCGCCTCCGACCTGAAGCAGCAGGCTTTGGCCGAGCATGCCAAAGCCGCCTGGGACCGCGCCATCGAGCTCGGCGAGGAGCACGGCTACCGCAACGCGCAGGCGACCGTCATCGCGCCGACCGGCACGATCGGCCTGGTCATGGACTGCGACACCACCGGCATCGAGCCCGACTTCGCCCTGGTGAAGTTCAAGAAGCTCGCCGGCGGCGGCTACTTCAAGATCATCAACCGTGCCGTGCCGGAAGCGCTGCGCACGCTGGGCTACTCCGAAAGCCAGATCGCCGAGATCGAGGCCTACGCCGTCGGCCACGGCAACATGAACCAGGCGCCCGGCATCAACCCCGGCTCACTCAAGGCCAAGGGCTTCACCGATGAGAAGATCGCGGCGCTCAACGCGGCGCTGAAGTCGGCCTTCGACATCAAGTTCGTGTTCAACCAGTGGACGCTGAGCGCCGACTGGGTGAAGGAGACACTCGGCTTCACCGACGAGCAGCTCGGCGACATCTCCTTCGAGATGCTGCCGGCGCTCGGCTTCTCCAAGAAGGACATCGACGCCGCCAACATCCATGTCTGCGGTGCGATGACGTTGGAAGGCGCGCCCTTCCTCAAGGCCGAACACCTGCCGGTGTTCGACTGCGCCAGCCCTTGCGGCAAGATCGGCAAGCGCTCGCTCTCGATCAACAGCCACATCCTGATGATGGCCGCGGCACAGCCCTTCATCTCGGGCGCCATCTCCAAGACCATCAACATGCCGAACGAGGCGACGGTCGAGGATGCCAAGAACGCCTACATGCTGTCGTGGAAGCTGGCGCTGAAGGCCAACGCGCTCTATCGCGACGGCTCGAAACTGTCGCAGCCGCTCAATGCCTCGCTGCTCGCCGATGGCGAGGAAGACGAGGACGAGGTGGTCGAGCAGCTGATCGCCGCACCCGCCGCGCAGCGCGCCGTGCAGGTGACGGAAAAGATCGTCGAGCGCGTCATCGAGCGGCTCTACCGCGACCGCGAAAAACTGCCGAACCGCCGCAAGGGCTACACCCAGAAAGCAGTCGTCGGCGGCCACAAGGTCTACCTGCGCACCGGCGAGTTCGACGACGGCCGCCTCGGCGAGATCTTCATCGACATGCACAAGGAAGGCGCCGCCTTCCGCGCTATGATGAACAACTTCGCCATCGCGATCTCGCTCGGCCTGCAATATGGCGTGCCGCTCGACGAATATGTCGAGGCCTTCACCTTCACCAAGTTCGAGCCGGCCGGCATAGTGCAGGGCAACGACGCGATCAAGAACGCCACGTCGATCCTCGACTACGTGTTCCGCGAGCTCGCGGTCTCCTATCTCGGCCGCCACGACCTCGCCCATGTCGACCAGTCGGACTTCGACAAGACCGCGCTCGGCCGCGGCATCACCGAAGGCAAGGCGACGCCCTTCTCCAAGGGCCTCTATCGCGGCGCCTCGCCGGTGAAGCTGGTGTCGGGCGTGGGTTCCGAGCCCAAGGGCTTCGGCGGCCCGGCTCCGACCACGGCCCCTGCCCGCGCCGCACCAACCGCCTTTGCCGGCTCCAACGTTCTGGCACTGAAGCCGGCCAGCGACGAGGCGCTCGCCTACAAGCGCGACTATGAGGAGCGTGCCAGGGAACTGGCCGAGGACATGGTGGAAGAAGAAGCCGAGGCCGCCGGCGGCGCCGAAGCCCTCTTCACCGACGCTGCCGCCAACGAGGCCGCCGAGGCAAAGAAGCTCGCCGCGACGAGGCGCCAGCAGTCGCTTCTCCAGGGCTACACTGGCAACGAATGCTCCGAGTGCCACAACTTCACCATGGTGCGGAACGGCACCTGCGAGAAGTGCGACACGTGCGGATCGACGAGCGGGTGCAGCTGAGAAAGCCCGATCAATAATAAAATCGAAACTTCTCGTTACCCCTGAGCTCCGACAGAAGTCGGGGCTCTTCGGCTTCTCCAATGACACACCGAACTGCGGCCGAAACTCTTGCTAACGATATAGCTGTGCTAGGCAATGACTATGGCCTTGCGTTTTACCATTGTTGCCAAGAGCTTTGGCGAGTGTCATCGTCCTGGGATCGCTATGAGGCGCTATTTGGCAGCCAAGAGCGAGTTAATCTCCTAAATGAGAGTGGCGGAAGCTTCTGGCATGCAATACAGGGCGTGTTGCTTGAGCATGTTTTGTTGGGCATCTGCCGATTGAGCGACACTGCTGGAACCGGGCAACGACGGAACCTCAGTGTTTGGACGTTAGTTGAACTTGATCCATTAAGATACAAAGGCAGACTGAAGCAACGTGCCGAAACAGCAAGCCGAAGAGCATCGTTTGCTAGAACGTGGCGGGATAAGAGAATTGCTCATAACGACTTAGAGCAATCGACGGGCGTTGCGAATAAGTTAGTCTCTGCAACCGGTAGGAAGATAACTAAAGCAATCCTTTCGATTCATGAGGTGCTTCGATGGATTAGCGCGAAGCATTTCGGCAGTGACATGGGTCTCTTAGAAATGGGAGACATCGATGCCATTGAGCTAATGACATACATTGATGATGGGCTGAGGTATCGAGCCTTGAGGGAGGCAGAGTACAATTCTGGAACTCCTATTAGCAGATACGATAATTCGTACGATTGGATCCGTACTGGTACAAATCCCAGCGAACGCTACGCATTTGACTTTGACCTCAAGCTTCCAAAGCCACGTCGTCGGTAATCTCGCTGTCAGCACCGTCGAAGCATCGGCCATCGAGTCACCATGATCGACCACATCACCATCGAAGTGAGCAACCTAGATAAGAGCAAACTCTTCTACGAAAAGGCGTTACGCCTTTGGGATACAGCCTCGCCTTCGGCAAAGAAGGCATCTTCTGGGCCTTCGACGTCGGCAATGGCTGCCTGTTCGAGATCCAGAGCACGGGCGAGACACCGCCGCTCACCCATCTGCATGTCGCCTTCCGGGTGAAGAGCAAGGCGGAGGTCGATGCGTTCCACCGGGCGGCGCTCGAGGCGGGCGCAGCGGACATTGGCGCGCCCGGTCCGCGCCCGGACTATGCCGAGCATTACTACGCCTGCTTCGTGCTCGATCCCGACGGTTACAACATCGAGGCGATGATCAACGAGGGATGAAGCGCGCCCTCTCCTTCTCCCCTTGTGGGAGAAGGTGGATCGGCGCGATAGCGCCGAGACGGATGAGGGGTGTTCCAGCAGAGTGAGACGCTGGCGATTTTGCTGCAGCGCCCCAAGCCGGCAAAGGTCTCCGTCAAGCTGGAGCACCCCTCATCCGGCCGCTGCGCGGCCACCTTCTCCCACAAGGGGAGAAGGAGAAGCGCCTAATCCGCGTCGGCCACCATCTGCCCACCGCCCAGCCACGCCCGCCACTGCCGCTCGTCGCCGTGGAAGACGTTGAGGTCGATGCGGCCGCTCACGCCATGCGATAGGCCCGAGCCGGAATACTGCCAGAACAGCCACTTGCGGCCCGGATAGACTTTTGACGGGTGCGCCGCCACCGCGCGCAGCCAGAAGGGATAGTTCTGGAAGGCGCCCTGCAGATTGTCGCGGTAGAAATCGGGGCTGGTGTAGATGACGGGGCGCTGGCCGTAGTGACGCTCCAGCTTGTCCATGAACACCTGCATCTTCTCCAGCACCTTCTCGCGCGAAGGCCGCCGCTTGCAGGAGGAATCGCCATTCCACTCGACGTCGATGACCGGCGGCAGCGCGCCGTCGACCTTCGGCACGTTGCGGATGAACCAGTCGGCCTGCTCGCCGGCGGTGCGGCACCAGTAGAAGAAATGATAGGCGCCGCGCTTCAGCCCGGCGGCGTCGGCGTTGCGCCAGTTCTTCATGAACATCGGGTCGAGATGATCGCCGCCGTCGGTCGCCTTGATATAGGCGAAGTTGGCGCCCTGGGCGCGCAGCTTCTCCCAGTTGATGTTGCCTTGCCAGCGCGAGACGTCGACCCCGTGCACGGCAAGATGGCGAGGCGAAGAGCGTCCGAAATTGATCGGCTTGGCGTCGCGGAACGCATAGCGGGTGACCGGACTGGCAAGCATCGCAGGCGCCGCACGCGAAAGCCGCTTCGGCGGCGAGACGAGCGCTGCCTCCTGCACCGGCGGCTCGACGCTGTCCGGCAAGTCGGCCGCCGGGAAATTCACCGTCTCTTCCTCGGCGAGGCCGAATGGGCGCGAATTCTCGTCGCTCGCGCTCGCATTATCCTCGTCGAGCAAAGGCGCCGGCGGCTTGATGCGCGCCACGCCCGACATCGACGCGGTCTCGACGGTTCTTTCCGCCACGGCGGTCCTCACGCCCTTCGACACCGGCGCGCTCGGCCGCACGACCGAGCTCGTCATCTCGTTGGACGGCATCTGCAAGGCATCGACGCCCGATGTGGACGAACAGCCGGCAAGGCATAGCGATGCGAGCACGAAACTGACGACGCCAAAAATCCGCATCTTTGACCTGTACGCAAAACAAAACAGACCGAAGGCAGGAACAGCGCCGCCGGAACCCCCATTCCTAATGAGAAATTACCAACAAAGTTTGAATCAAAATTTACTTTTGGCGCGATCGGATGATTCGGGAAGACGCCGAAGACGGTCGGCTACCGCCTGAACACGCCGATCATCGGCCCGAGATTCCAGAAATCGTCGTTGCGGCCGATCCCGGGCGCGTAGAGGCTCGAGATCGAACCGTCGAGGAAAAGCGCGTTCGGGCAGCCGAGCTGGTCGCGGAACAGCCGCGCGAATTCATGGAAGGTCACGACATCGTCCGAGATCGCGAAGACGGCGACGCCGTCGGCACGCACGCCGACGCCATCGCGGATCTTTCGCGAGGTGCCGTCGGCCTGGAATTTCGGATGCAGCTTGCCGTCGATGACCAGCATCGGCCCGGACTGCGTGGCGTAATCCACCCGCGGCGGACGCCTCAGGTAATCCTTGGTCGCGCGAACACCGGCCCTGCCTGCGCTGAGATAAAAGATGCCGTTGGGCTGCATGGAGAAATTGCCGGATCCCGATCCGGTCTTCGCTGGCGTGATCTGCTCGCCGCGTTCGACATAGAGCCCGACCGGCGCGAGGTTCGGATGATACATGCCGGCATTGATTCCGAAGAGCAGGGTGCGCCCCGTCGCCTGCTGCGCGCTGCGCAGATTGTGCAGCGACCGGTAGAGGTCGCCATCCTTGTTCTTCCAGAACAGCTCGATGGAGAAATGCTTCGGATCGGCCTCGCAGACGAGGTAGGCCGCGTTCTCGAAAGTCTGGTTGCGGCAGGGCGGCAGCGCGGCCAGCCATTGGCCAAGGCCCATGCCTGCGCCAACAGCGGCAGGCAACGCCGACTTCACCAGCGTGGCCAGCACAGGAACCGACTGCAGAAGCGTAACAATATCCATCAGCGCACCCGAGCGTCAGCTGTCGATATAGCGGATTCGGTCAAGGCCTCTAGAGCCTTTGTCCCCACGCATTCACGGACAGAAAACCGCTGGGCATCCTTCCTGGAATTCCTCAGGTGAGCCAGCCGGTCGCGACGCCGATCAGCAGCACCACGCCGAGCAGGCCGCGATAGATGACGAACGGCCAGGCGGAGAAGCGCTCGAGCACCCGCATCAGCCCCCAAATCGCGAAGAAAGCCGAGATCGAAGCGACGATCAGGCCGACGGCCAGAATCGACCATCCATGCGCGTCGAGATGCACCTTGTGCAGTTCATAGAGCTCCTTCAGTCCGGCGAGCGCTATGGCCGGCAGGCCGAGCAGGAACGACAGGCGCGCCGCCTCCGGCCGGGCAAAGCCCAGCCCCATCGCCGCCGTCAGCGTCGAGCCCGAGCGCGAGACACCGGGAATGAGCGCGCCGACCTGGGCGACGCCCACCAGCAGCGCGTCGAGGATCGACGCCTGGCGCAGCATGAGCTTGTGGCTGGCGAATATCTCGGCGAGCGCCAAAAGGATCGCCATGGCGATACAGGCCCAGCCGATGACGGCTAGCCCACGCAAGGGCGAATTGCAGGCATTGAGCACGCCGGAAAGCGCGAGGCCAGCAATGACGATCGGGACGGTGGCAAGCACGATGCTGGCCGCCAGGCGGAAATGGCGGTCGCTGAAATCACGGCGCGAGATTGCAGACAGCGAGCCGAACAGCACGTCCCTGACATCGCTCCAGAAATAGCTGATCACCGCCGCCAGCGCCGCCAACTGCATGGCGGCGGAGAAGGCCGAGCCGGGATCCTGCCAGCCGAGCACGGCCGGCACGATGCGCATATGCGCCGTGGACGAGATCGGCAGTAATTCCGTGATGCCTTGCACGACGCCCAGAAATGCCACCTTGGCATAACCCAGGCCGACAAAGCCGGTGTCCAGTCCTTGAGTGCAGACGTCGGTCATCCCGGTCCTTTCCCCGTGCCCCGGTCATTATCCGAGGCAAAAATGAATCGTCATCGAAAGCCCATCGAGGACAGGCTTAGCCTCACGATAGCGTGATTCCAACTCACGGATTTGTAAGGTGCCGCTAATCCTGCTTGACAACAGGCGTCGTTATATTATTCTCCACTAATCTTACACTGTAAGGTAAATCGGGGAGCATGCCATGTCGACCGCCGCCCTCTCGGAATTGCAGCCAGTCGTGCCGCCGCAAACCCACGTCCCGGAAATCGCGATCGAGGAGGTGTCGCGCGATATCAGCCGCGCCATCGAACGCGCCGAAGTCGCTGCATGGCTCGACCTTTACGAAGCGGCGCCCGCGGATTTCGCGGCCCGGCAAGGGCTTTCGATCGCGAGCGACGGCGACCTCGTCTGGACCACCTGCACGACGATCCCGTTCATCCATTTCAACTGCGTGAAGAATATCGGCGTCGATGGTCCGGCGACGGAGGAACAAGTCGACGCGCTGCTCGCGCACTACCGCGCGGCCGGCATCATGCGGCCGTGGTTCTACACCAGTCCACACACCGAACCGTCGCGGCTGAGATGCTGGCTGGAGGCGCGCGGGATGCAGCAGCAAGGCGGCTGGGAGCGCATCTATCGCGACGCGACCCCGCTGGCGGACGAACCGCTTTTCCCGGGCGACCCGCTGATCCCGGTTGACGATCTGGTGGTCGAGGAGGTCACGCCCGGCACAGCCTCCGAATGGGCTTCTTTCATCGATGCCAGATACAGGCTGCCCACCTCGCCCTGGCTCACGGCGCTTGTCGGCCGCAAGGGCTGGCATCACTACATGCTGAGACGCAGAGGCGCCGTGGAGGCGGTCCGCTCGCTCTTCATCTCAGACGGCACTGCCTGGAGCGGCATCGACGCGCCGGTGCCGGGCATCATGGCGCCGAGCTTCGATCTTGATGCAAGGCTTGGGGAAAGGCTGGTTCGCGACGGCATCGCCGCCGGCGCGAAACTGTTTGTCGCCGACATCGAGGCGCCGCACCCCGATCGCGACGGGCCGGCCTATCGCAACTACGACCGGCTCGGCTTCAAGCTTGCCTATTTGCGCAGTCATTACAGTTACCTGCCCGCAAATTCGAGCTGACCAATTTCCTGGAATTGCCTCAGCGGTAGAGCCACTGCTTCAGGCAGCTTCTTGCCACCACATGCGCTGGCGGCACCGAAGCCCGGTCGATGCGGGAATCATCGCCGGCCCTGTCGCGAGCCTTTTCCAGAAGCAGGCGAAGCTCGGCCGGACGCACACGGTCACGCGCCATCACGAGCTGGACCATCGGGTCGTTCAAAAGCTCGTCCAGGGTGTTGATGCTCTCGCTCATCCGTCGCCTCCTCGATGCCTGCCCGCATGGCGCTTAGATAGGCAGTCAAAGATGGCTCGCCAATGACGTTTTGCCGGCTATCTCGTGAATCGAAGATGAAATTTTTGTGCAGTTTTCCCTTCTCCCCTCGTGGGAGAAGGTGGATCGGCGCGCAGCGCCGAGACAGATGAGGGGTGCTCCAGCGGAGTGAGACACTGGTGTCTTCTGGAACACCCCTCATCCGGCCGCTTCGCGGCCACCTTCTCCCACAACAAGGGGAGAAGGCAAGAAGCTACACCGGCGGCGCGCCTTCATATTGCGGCAGGCCGTCGTCGAGCATCACCCAGGGCTGCTTCGAAGCGGTCCAGAAATGCATGTCGGGCTTGAACAGCGACGGGTCGTCGAGCGAGCCGGAGGTGACGCCGAGAATGCCCCTGGAGTCGCGGCGTGAAAACATCGTCGTGCCGCACACCGGACAGAAGCCGCGCTGGAGGTCAGGCGTGGAATTGATCGTCGCCACCGGCCCCTCGATGGCCACGTCGTCGATGCGGAACAGGAGCCGCGCGTTGAAAGCGGCGCCGATTGCCCTTTGGCAGATCCGGCAATGGCAGACGCGCTCGTTCATCGGCTCCGCCTCCGCACGATAGCGCACCGCGCCGCACAGGCATCCACCCTCATATTTCGCCATGGTAAGCATCCTGTTCGTGAGTGTCGGAACGCTCTAGCCGCCGGCACGGCGGCGTCAATCAGAAAGCTTTGATGGGACGCGATCGCTAACGGTGATAGGCCCGTCCCCGACGAGAAATCAATGCCGCTTGGCCTGCACGAGATAGGCGTCGATCTCGGTCTCGCCCAGCCATTTCGCGGCTTCGAGCCGATGCAGCCCCTCGACCAGTATGTGGCGCTTGCCGTCGTGCCGCACCTGGATCGGTGTCTTCATGCCGTTCTCGAGAATATCCTCGGCGAGATGGCGCACAGTGTCGGGATGCAGCGTCTTGCGCCGTGCCGTCGGCACGTAGATGTCGTCGACCTTGACCTTTTGCACCCTCAGCATGTCGGCTCCCGGCGTTGGAACATCGCGTCAGCATGAAGTAACTCGTTTGCCGGATATCGCCAAGCGCAAGGCGCGCTGGCCCGATGCTTTCCATTTGACGCTCGGCCGGCCAATGGTCTCAATGACGACCTCGTGATCTCAGGTGTTCCTTGACGCAACTGCCCACCGAATTCCCCGATTTCGGGCTGACGCCCGAGCAGCGTCGCGAAGCGGTGCGCGGCCATTATTACGAATGGCCGGGGATGGATGGCTCGAGCGGCGAGATCTGGTGCTACAGCGACCGTTTTTCCTATCGTCCAGGCGATACGGTGACGCTCCATGTGAGCTCGACAATGCCGCAATTCAGCATCGTCATCGTCCGCGACGGAGCGGCTGAAACCAAGGTCTTCGAGAAACGTGGTCTGTCGGCGCGCTGGCAGGACACGCCCGACCAATGCTCGGTCGATGGCTGCGGCTGGGAAGCGTCGTTCGAATTCGGCGTCGGCGACGACTGGCCATCCGGTGCCTATCGCGTCACACTTTCGGCCGACGGCCGGGACGGCAAGCCGATCCATAGCCATCATCTCTTCATCGTCGCGCCCCTGCCTGGCCGAAAAGCTGGCCGCCTGCTGCAGGTCGCCGCGACCGGCACCTGGCTTGCCTACAACACCTGGGGCGGCTCCAACCACTATCAGGGCATCACCGGCCCGAACCGCGACCAGTACGCGACGACGGTGTCGACTGAGCGCCCCTGGTGCCGCGGCTTCGTCGTCCTGCCCAAGGATGCGCCGCGCGTGCCGCTGGTAGTCGCGGTGCCGCCGAAGACCGTGCCGCGCTATCCGCATATGGAATGGGCTTTCGCCACCGGACATTCGAAGAAATATGCCTCCTCCGGCTGGGCGAGCTACGACAGCCATTTCTTCCGCTTCGCCGAACGCGCCGGCTACCAGGTCGATCTCGCCAGCCAGCACGACCTCCATTTTTCGCCCGATATCCTCGATGGCTACGACTGCGTCGTCTTCGTCGGCCATGACGAATACTGGACCTGGGAGATGCGCGACGCCGTTGACGACTATATCGAGCGCGGCGGCCATGCGGCGCGCTTCGCCGGCAATTTCATGTGGCAGACCAGGCTGGAGGACAAGGGCCGCCGCCAGGTCTGCTACAAATACAAGGCGCGCGCCGAGGACCCCGCCTATCGCGGCGGCGACGTCACCCGCGCCACCAATTCCTGGGAGGCGCCCGAGATCGGCCGTCCGGGCAGCGCCACCTTCGGCCTCAACGCGACGCGGGGCGTCTATGCCGGCTGGGGCGGCTGCGCGCCGCGCGGCGTGCGCGGCTTTCCGGTCTATCGTCCGGAGCACTGGGCCTTCGCCGGCACCGGCATCTACTATGGCGACCTGCTCGGCGCCGACAGCCATGTCTACGGCTATGAGGTCGACGGGCTCGATTTCGAGATTCGCGGCGGCCTGCCCTACCCGACGGCTGATAGCGGCGCCCCGGACGGGCTCCAGGTGCTGGCCGTCGGCATGGCGAGCCAGGTCGAGGAAAGCGCCGACATCCCGATCGAGGACCAGTTCCTCACCGACGAGGACGGCCGCTTCACCGCCGAGACCTTGTTCGGCGAGGCCAGCGACGCCAATCTCGACAAGGTCAAGCGCGGCAACGGCATGATCGTCAATTTCCCAAGCGGCAAGGGCGAGGTCTTCCATGCTGGAAGCTGCGAATGGGTCGCCGGCCTGCTAAGGCAGGACGCGATGGTCGAACGCGTGACGAAAAATGTTCTCGACCGCTATCTCGGAAAGTCCTGACATGTCGAAGTCCCAAGCCAAGCCCTCGCCCGAAATCGAAGCACGGCCGCCATCGCATCTGTTCTATTTGTCGAGCCTGCGGCGGCCGCTTGTCGACCGCGCCGAGGGCATCTATTTCTGGACCAAGGACGGCCGCCGCTTCATCGACGGCTCGAGCGGGCCGATGGTCGCCAATATCGGCCATTCCAACCGCAACGTGCTCGACGCCATGAAGCGGCAGATGGACAAGACCACTTTCGCCTACCGGCTGCATTTCGAGAACGAACCAGCCGAGGAACTGGCGCGGGAACTGGCCGGCAAGCTCCCTGAAGGCATGGACCGCATCTTCTTCGTTTCCGGCGGCTCGGAAGCGACCGAATCCTGCATCAAGCTTGCCCGCCAATGGGCGGTCGTCACCGGCCAGCCCAAGCGCTGGAAGGTGATCACCCGCTTTCCGTCCTATCACGGCGGCACGCTGGGCTCGCTTTCGGTCACCGGCGACGATGCGCTGGCCGAGAGCTTCACGCCGATGATGAAGGTGATGCCGACGGTGCCGGCGCCCACCGCCTGGCGGGACCGCGACAATCTCTCGATGGAACAGCGCGGGGTCCGCTACGCCGACATGCTGGAGGAAAAGATCCAGTCCGAAGGCGCGGAAAGCGTTTTGGCCTTCATCATGGAGCCGATCGGCGGTGCTGCGACCGCAGCCCTTGTCGCGCCCGACAGCTATTATGCGCGCATCCGCGAAATCTGCGATCGCTACGGCATCCTGCTGATCCATGACGAGGTGATGAGCGGCGCCGGCAGGACAGGCAAGTTCCTCGGCGGCGACCACTGGAACTGCAGGCCCGACATCGTGGCGCTCTCGAAGGGGCTGGGCTCGGGCTACGCGCCGCTTGGCGCGCTGGCCGCGCCGATGCGTCTGGTCGAACCGTTGCTTGCCTCGGGCGGCTTCCAGCACGGCCACACCTATGCCGGCAATCCGCTGGCCTGCGCGGCCGGCCTCGCCGTGCTTGGCGAGATGGACCGGCTCGATCTCATCGCCAACGCCGCCGCCATGGGCGATGTGCTGATGGCGGAGTTGAAGAGCCTGCAAAAGCGCTTCCCCTTCATCGCCGACGTGCGCGGCAAGGGCCTGCTCACCGGCGCCGAAATGGTCGCCGATCCCGAGACCTTGAAGCCGATCGACCCGGCCCGCAAGGCAACGCAGCGCCTGCTCGACCATGCTTATGCGCGCGGCCTGATCATCTATGGCCGCAAGGTCAAGGGTGGCGTCGACGGCGACAATTTCATGGTGGCGCCGCCGATGATCATCACCAGAGAGCAGATCGGCGAGATGATCGCCATCATCGGCGACTCCCTGGAAGCGCTGGCGGAGGAACTCGACCTGCCGGTGGAGGGGTGAGAAAGGTGTTTTGATGCCGGCACCAATCACCCTCCGCCCCGGCCGCATCGACGACGTCGAAACCATCCACGCCGCCCTGCTGCGCCTCGGCACCTATATCGGCGCGCATCAGGAAATCACCTCGACGCCCGACGACCTTCGCCGCTATGGCTTCGGCGAAAAGCCCGCCTTCTCGACCGTGATCGCCGAGATCGACGGCGAATTCGCCGGGCTTTGCCTGCATTTCCCGATCTTCTCGACCTGGATGGGCCGTCCCGGCGTCTATGTGCAGGATCTTTACGTCGAGGATCGTTTTCGCGGCCGCCGGATCGGCGAGAAACTGCTGCGGCGCGTGGCCAGTGAGTGCCGCGCGGCGGGCGGCGTCTATCTGAGGCTGTCCGTCGACACCGACAACGAAACCGCCAAGGCCTTCTATGAAAAGCTAGGCATCGGCTGGTCGAGCTACGAACAGGTGCAGAAGATCGTCGGCGATGCCTTCTTCGCCTTTGCCGATACGCCGGAGGAATGACGATGAAAGCCTTCTATGCCGAGGAGCAGAAACGCCATGATCCCAAGGCCTTCCTCTCCAGCGGCACGCCGCAGCCCAACCCGGAAAAGCCGGAGCGGGTCGAAAGATTGTTAGCCGGTGCAATATCGGCCGGCTTGACGGTCGAACGTCCAGGGAATCATGGGCTTGGCCCGGTCGCGGCGGTGCATACGCCTGAATATCTCGACTTCCTCGAGCACATTTTCACGCGCTGGCAGCGCATCGAAGGCGCTTCGGCGGAGGTCATCCCGAACATTCACCCGATCGCCCGCAACGGCTCCTATCCGGCCTCGGCGGTCGGCCAGGCCGGCTACCACATGGCCGACACCGCCTGCCCGATCTCGGCCGAGACCTGGAACAGCGCCCTGTGGAGCGCCTGGAGCGCGGTGGAGACCGCTGAGACGGTGATGGCCGGCGCGCCTTCGGCCTATGCGCTTTGCCGCCCGCCGGGCCATCATGCCTTCGCCGATGTCGCCGGCGGCTTCTGCTTCATCAACAATTCGGCGGTCGCGGCGCAGGTGCTGCGCAAACAAGCTGCCCGCGTCGCCATCCTCGATGTCGACCTGCACCACGGCAATGGCACGCAAGGCATCTTCTACGCCCGGCCCGACGTGCTGACCGTCTCGCTGCATGCCGATCCGGTGCGCTTCTATCCGTTCTTCTGGGGTCATGCCGACGAACGCGGCGACGGTCCCGGCCTCGGCTACAATCTCAACCTGCCGCTGCCGCGCAAATCCGGCGACGCGGCCTTTCTCGAAGCGCTATCGGCAGCCTTTCAGCGCATCCGCGCCTTCGCGCCGGAAGCGCTGGTCGTAGCGCTCGGCCTCGACGCTTTCGAAGGCGATCCGTTCGGCGGCCTGTCGGTGACGACGCCAGGCTTCTCGCGCATCGGCGAAGCGATTGCCGGGCTCGGCCTGCCGACGGTCATCGTCCAGGAAGGCGGCTATCTCTGCGATGCGCTCGGCGACAACCTCACCGCCTTCCTCACCGGCTTCGGCGGCAAGCAGAGCTAACTCAGGACCGTTCCTGCCTCAGCATCGCGATAACGCGATGCACGCTTTCCAGCGTCTCCTCGATCTCGGCCGCCGTGTTGTAATGCGCAATGCCGATGCGCACGACGCCCTGTTCGGCCGGAATGCCGAGCTGGTGGACGACCTCCCACGCATAATTGTGGCCTGACCACAGGAAGATGTTTTCGGCATTCATCTGCCGCACGATCGTTTCCGGCTCGATGCCTTCGACGGTGAAGGAAATGGTCGGCACCCGTTCGGCGAGGCGTTCCGGATCGGTGATGCCGTGGATGACCAGGCCCTCTATATCGGACAGGCCTTCGATCAATTGCCGGGCCAGCGCGTTCTCGTAAGCGATCGAGACTTCGAACGCCTTGGCGATCCGTTGCCGCCGCGAGCCACCCTCGCCGGCGGAAGCGCCGAGATTGGCGAAATAGTCGATTGCCGCCGTCAGCCCGGCCATCAGCTCGATCTGCGGCGTGCCGAGCTCGAACCGCTCGGGCAGGACGTTCGACGAGCAGCGGCATTTGTAAGGCTCAAGGCCGTCGAGGACGTCGCGGCGGCCCCACAATATGCCCATATGCGGCCCGAAGAATTTATAGGCCGAGCAGATCAGGAAATCGCAGCCGAGCTCCTGCACGTCGATCAGCCCATGCGGCGCGAACTGCACGGCATCGACATAGACCAGCGCGCCAGCCCGCTTGGCGATCTCGGTGAGCGCTTTCACCCGATTGATCGAGCCGGTGAGGTTGGATGCATAATTCAGCGCGACAAGCCGGGTCTTTTCCGAAAGCAGCGCCTCGAGCGCCGCCTCCTCCACCTGCCAGCTCCGCTCGTTGAACGGCAGGAAGCGCACGACCAGGTCGAGATCCTCGGCAAGCTGCAGCCAGGGCGAGACATTGCCCTCGTGGTCCATGCGCGTGACGATGATCTCGTCGCCCGGCTTCATCGTCCGGCCGAGCGTGCGCGACATGTGATAGGTCAGCGTCGTCATGTTGGCGCCGATGACGATCTCCTCGACACTCGCGGCATTGAGGAAATCGGCCATCGCGGCATGCGCCCTGTCGACCACTTGCTGCGCCGCGACCGCCGTTTCGAAGAAACCGCCGAGATTGGCGTTGGTCGACAGCAGGCAGCGCGACACCGCGTCCGCCACCGTCAGCGGCACCTGCGTGCCGGCGGGATTGTCGAGATAGATGCGCCGGCGCCCGTCATCGACCAGCGAAAGCGCCGGAAATCTGCCGCGCACGGTCTCGATCGGAAACTCTGCCATCGTCTCCACCCCTTTGTTTTTTTAACGATTCCCGCTCAAGGACACGGATTGCCGACACGCTGATGGATGGCGTCGACCGCTTTCTGCATCTCTTCGGTCCAGGTGACGCCGGCCGAGGACAGCGCCATCTCGAGCTGCGCGATGGTGGTCGCGCCGACGATGTTCGCGGTCACGAAGGACCGGCTCGCCACATAGGCGTTGGCGAAAAGCGCCGGCTCCAGGCCAAAGGAGCGCGCCAGCTCGGTGTATTCCAGCAGCACTTCCGCGGCATTCGGCGTCTCGTAGCGCTGGCCGCGGTTGAAGAGCTGCGAGCGCGAGCCCTGCGGCCGCGCGCCATGATTGTATTTGCCGGTGAGATAGCCCTGCGCCAGCGGCGAATAGGGAAGAAACGCGATCTCCTCGCGCTCGCAGACCTCGGCAAGGTTCACCTCGAAGGTGCGGTTGACGAGACTGTAGGCGTTCTGCAGCGAGGCGACGCGCGGACCCTTGCCTTTTTCTGCTTCGAAGACGAAGCGCATGACGCCCCAGGAGCTTTCGTTCGAGAGGCCGAGATGGCGGATCTTTCCGGCCTTCACCAGTTCCTCGAAGACCGCGAGCGTTTCGGCGATCGGCGTCTCGTCTCCCGGAGCGCCTGCCGCATCCGCCCGCCGCGCCACCGCTCCGACGCGCGTCGGATTCGAGCCCCACGGAATGTCCCGGTCCGGCCAGTGGATCTGGTAAAGGTCGATATAGTCGGTGCCGAGCTTGGCCAGCGATTTCTCGACCGCGTCGAAGATGTCGGCGCGCACCAGCTTCGACGGACGATCGCCGCGGAACCACGCGTTGGCCGTGCGGCCGACCACCTTCGAGGCAAGGATGACCTTGTCGCGGTTGCGGTTGGCCTTCATCCAGCTGCCGATGGTCTTCTCGGTGCGCCCTTGCGTCTCCGCCTTGGGCGGGATCGGATAGAGCTCGGCCGTGTCGATGAAATTCACGCCGCGCGAGAACGCCAGATCCATCTGCGCATGGCCCTCGGTCTCGGTGTTCTGCTGGCCCCAAGTCATCGAGCCGAGGCAGATTTGCGAAACAAGGAGATCGGTCCGACCAAGGCGGCGTTTATGCATGGGGTTTCTCCGGCGGGAGGTTGCGCGGACAGCGCGGGGAGGAAGTTGAACATAGAGCAAAACGCTTGCGTTTTGCAAAGTCGCCCAGTTTCGAGACTGGCCGAAGCGTCAGTCAGTTCGTCATTCCAGGGCGGAGCAAGGAGCGAAGCGACGCGCGGAGACCCTAGAATCCATTCCGTTACGCTAAGACGTTGCAGCGATTACAGAATTCTACACCGTTGCATTTTGCGTTGAAGGTCACGGCATGGATCCTGGGTCTGCGCTCCGCTTCGCGTCGCTACGCCCAAGGATGACGAATATTGGAGAAGCTCCAGCCGGGGGACTACCGCCTGGCCCCGGCCAACGCCCGCCGCTTGGCTTCGTCGATCAGCATGTTGGCCACCTGCATGCGGATCATGGCGCGCTGGCGCAGATGCGGCGCGACCCGGTCCGGATGGTTGGCAAAGGCGAAGTTGCGGCGGATGCGGCCGAAATCGGCGTTCTTGGCTGGACGGTCGAGACCGAGTTCGCCAGCGATCGCTTCGGGATCGATCGGCGGCAGCTTCTCCTCCGGCCGGTGCTCTTCACCGGCCAGCGCCAGTTTCGCCTGGTCGAGAAGTGCCGCGAACTCGGCGGCAAGATCGGCGCCAGACTCGCGATATTCGGCGGCAACGCTCTCGCCGGCGACCTTGATGCGGCCGGAATGCAATTCATCGGCCACCGACAGATAGTCGAACGGGATCGATGGCCGGGCGCCCTCTTCCTCGCCTTTCTCCGAGGCGACGATCAGGTCGTCGAGCAACGAAGCGAAATCGAGCTTGTTCCCGGTGCCGATCTCAGCCTCCCCCTATGATGACGGCATGCGTTGATGCCGCGAACATAGGGCGCTCTCGTTAAAAATGAATGCTGGCGACGTTAACAATTGCCGGCTTTATGCCCGGCTGGCGGCCATCGACAACAAAAAGCCGGACCGCACTTTCGTGCAGCCCGGCAGTTTCGCCAGGAGTGGCGAGGAAAAAGCCAGCCATGAGCCGGCACCGGTGCCTACGGTCGAGCCCGCCCGAAAGTTTCACGAAAAGCCGATTGTGACAGAAAAAATTTCATCCGGCATGGCAGCCATGCAATTGCTGCACTGCACAATTTTTAACAAATCACCTATACCGTGGAGTCGGGAGGACCAACAGGGGCTATTGAGTCATGGGGTTCTTCACTGAAATGTTCGCTCGGCCGCGGCCGCAGGAACACCAGCGTTACCGTGCGGCGCTCGCGCTTCTCAATGCGATGAGCAATGCCGACCGCGCCGATATCGGCATCAAGCCGGCGGATTTTCCGCGCGTCGCGCGCGAAATGTCGATCCGCTGAGCCGAACTGGACCAAAGAGGTTTCCCGGGACGCCTGGGAAACCTCCAAGCCATTCAAAAGTCAGCGATTTCCGAGGAACGTCTGCTTGCCGAGCGGCACGCCATTGTGGCGCAGGATGTCGTAGGCGGTCGTGACGTGGAAGTAGAAATTCGGCATCGCCACATGCAGCAGGTACTGCAGGCCGGGCAGCGTGGCTTCGCGTCCGCCGAGCTTTAACTCGACCGTCCTGTCTTCCGACCCCTCCAGATCGGCCGCCGTGAACGTCGCCAGATGATCGAGCGTCTTGGCGATCCGAGCCTGCAGATCGGCAAAGCTCGCTTCATTGTCCTCGTATTTCGGCACCTCGCGGCCGGCCAGCCGCGACGGCGCGCCCTTGGCATGGTCGGTGGCGATCTGGACCTGCCTGGTCAGAGCGAACATGTCAGGCGACAGCCGCGCGTTGAGGAACACCTGCGGATCGATCTTGCGCTCGCCGGCATTCTGCTCCGCCGCCGTCAGGACGCTGGCAAGCGCCTTGAGCCGGGCAGAAAAGACGCCCACCGAAATGTCGTACATGGAAATGGTCACGGGTAATCTCCCAAGGCGGCCCCAGCGCCGCGGGCCGTGACCTAGCGCCTCCGGCCACGATTCTTCAAGCGCTCGTGTCCCCACGTCACCGCGCCGCCGCAATCGCCGTGGTAGTATTTTCGTTATCGAGCGGAGATTCCCGATGAGACACGTCTTTCTCGCAGCGGCTGCGTTGTTCTCCCTTTCCAGTATCGGCCACTCGGCGCTCGCAGCCGATGCGCCCTATATCGATGACAGGTCCAGCGCCGATGCGGTCATCCGTTCGCTCTACAGCGCCATCAACCGCCACGAGTTCGCCCGCGCCTGGGGTTATTTCGGCGATACGAAGCCGGCTAAAGACTTCAACGCTTTCGTCAAGGGTTATGACGGCACCGACACCGTCGACGTCAAGACCGGCGCCGTTTCGGACGAGGGCGCGGCCGGCAGCATCTATTACAGTGTCCCAATCGCCATCCAGGCCACCGACAAGAAGGGCGAGGCCAAGGTTTTCGCCGGCTGCTACACGGTCCGCCAGGTCAATGCGCAGATCCAGGAACCGCCCTTTCAGCCGATCTTCATCGACAAGGGCGCCTTGAAGCCCTCGACCGAGGATTTCGACAGCGCCGTTCCGGCAAGCTGCGGCGACGGCCCGCCGCCGCCGAAGAAGGACGAGGCGCTGGAGCAGGCTAAGAAGGCGTTTCTCGCCACCTATGGCGGCCAGTGCGACAAGCAGGACCCGGACGGCAAGCCGATCGGCGAGCCCGAGGCGCACTCCATCCATTACAAGGACAAGGACGCCCAGCCCAGCGACCCGGAGCGCGAGACGCGGCTGTTCCGCTTCTTCTGCTCGATGGCCGCTTATAACGAGACGGCGGTCTACTACATCGGCGATGACGTCAACGGCGTCACCCAGCTGCAGTTCACCGAGCCGGATCTCGATATCCGCTATGAGAACAACAACAGCGAAGGCAAGGTCGAGTCGATCCACATCATCGGGTTCAAAACCAGCGGCTGGGCGACCAACTCGGACTATGACGACAACACCAAAACCATCACCACATCCGACAAATGGCGTGGTGTGGGAGATGCCTCGTCATCGGGAACATATCTCTTCCGCAACGGCGATTTCTCGCTGGTCCAGTATGACGTCGATGCCTCTTATGACGGCGAGATGAATCCGCAGACCGTGATCGACTACAACACGGCGCCTTGAGCCTCGGCAGACGGATCAGGGCGCCTTCGTCAGCATCCAGTTCAGCGTGCCGCGCCAATCGACCATGCGGATCGGCGTGCCATGCGTTCCGGTCTCGAAGCGTACGAAGCGTGTCGGATAAGACTTCCTGGCGAGGATCGAGCGGAAGAAGGCTTCCTGCTTTTCCACCGGGAAGACCACGTCATGGCTTCCCTGGCCGAAGAACACCGGCACGCGGCGTTTGAAGGCGGGGCTGGTCAGGAAGCTGTCGTCCCACAGCGAGCCGAGCAGCAGCAAGCCGTTGATGCGGCCGCCCGTATCCTTGCGCGCTGCGAGCTTCCAGCAGATCATCCCGCCCATCGAGCCGCAGGCCACGAAGATTTTCGCGCCGGGCGATGTCTCGGCATAGTGACCGATGAGCGCCGCGACCTGCGCCGCGCCCTTGTCGCCGAAATCGGGGAAATCCGGCGAAAGATAGAGCCCGTTGTTGGCGGCCATCAGGTTCTTGATGCGGTTGAAATTGCCGCCGAAGGTGAAGTCGTCGACACCTTGCTTTCGGCTGCCGCCCTGCCCGTGCAGGTAGAGCACGATGATGGAAGCGCCTTCAATCCTGCCGACCGCGACATGCCTGACATCGCCGGCGTCCGTCTTCAGCATCAGGTCCTGCTGCACCTTGCGCACGCCGGGATCGGTATATTGCGCACGCACGCGCTTTTCCGGCACCTCGTCGCGCTGGTTGATGTCGCGCATCTCGCGATAGTCCAGCACGGTGTAGGCGCCATTGTCGCCGGTCGACAGTGTCGCCGGGTAAGCGAAGAGGTCGTCCTTGAACGACTTCAGCGAAAGCGTCTGCCCCTCGGCGGCCGAAAGAGAAAGCGCCGTCACGGCGATCAAGGCAAAGAGACGTTGGAAACGGAAAGACATACCGAGAGCCATGCGAAATTCGGCTCTGCTTTGTCAATCCTGCAGAACGCCGCCCGCCCCTTCCAGCGCCTCGCGCGTGTCGACATCGATCGAGGCGCCCTGCCCGATCTCGACATCGATGACGTCGAGACCCTCGGCTTCGACCAGATGCCGCGCGCCGGTATCGCCTTCGAGTTGCGCAACCGCCGCGAAAAGCGGTCGCGGCAACAGCACCGGATTGCCGCGCTTGCCCTGGTGCGAGGCGCGCACCACGGCTTGGCCGCCGGCGCGGCGGAACGCATCGATCAGGCTGTCGAGGTCCTTCGACGAAACGCCGGGCATGTCGCCGAGCACGATCATGGCGCCGGCCGCGTCGGGCGCGACCTTCGCAATGCCCGCCTTCAAGGACGAAGCCAGGCCATCGGCGAAGTCGGGATTGTCGGCGAGTTCCACCTCAAGGCCGCCAAGCGCGGAACGCACGCGCTCGCGCTGATGGCCGGTGACGACGATGGTGTTGGCTGCCTTCGAGCCCAGCGCCCGCCCCGCGGTGCGGCGAACCAGCGGCTCGCCGTCGAACAGCGCCAGAAGCTTGTTCGGCCCGCCCATGCGGCTCGAACAGCCGGCGGCCAGAAGCACGATATCGACCTTCAGCGCCGACCTTGCCGGCTGCGACGCCGGCTCGCGCGGCTGCGGCCTGGTCGGGATTTCCATCAGAAGCCCGCCGACACCCATGCCGGCAATATCGCCCGCCGTCACCTCGAGCCCGGCAATCAGGCGATCGAGCACCCAGTCGAAGCCATTCTCCTTCGGGCTGCGCGCGCATCCCGGGGCGCCGACGACGCGCTTGCCGTCGAGCGTTCCGAGCACCAGCAGATTGCCGGGATCGACCGGCATGCCCGCGCGAACGACGGTACCGCCCGCGCGCTCGATCGCGGCCGGCACGACGTCGGCAAAGTCGCTCATCGCCGATGCCCCAAAAATCACCACCATGTCGTTGTCGCGCGCCAGCTGGGTCGCGGCCGCCGCGACGGGCGCAATCTCGTGCGGCGTGCGCCGTTCGGCCGTCAGCCGGCCGCCGGAACGCGCCAGCCGCGCCTCGGTGACCCGCAGCGTCTTGTCGAGCACGCTCGGCTTGACGCCCGGAAGCACCGTCTGGATGACGCCGACAGTGATGGGGCGATAGGCGTTGACGGCAAAGATCTCGCGGCCGGCGCAGACCCTCACCACGCTGTCCACCAGGTTTGCGGCAACGGCAAAGGGGATGATCTTCACCGTCGCCACCATCTGGCCTTTCTCGACCGGGGCGTGCTGCGCCAGCGTCGCGATGGTGATGGCCGGATCGACGGCGTTTATGGCGTCGATCATACCGGCGTCGACGGTAAAGACGCCCGAGGCTTCCGCATGCAAATTCACCCGCCCGGTCGCGGCCGGCTTGACCTCGATGTTGCGGTGGCTCATGGCGGCGGCGATCTTCGCGGCGGCGGCATCCTCGCCGAGATCGCCCTCGGCAAGCACCGCCGCGACAACTTCACTGACGCCCGCCGCCTTGAGTGCCGCGACATCCTCGCCGCTCAGCCGGTGCGCCTTGCGGAACCGTTTTTCACCGGCGGTGGTCGCATGCGCCAGCACCGCGCCTTCCGCCTCGTCGATCGGAACCGGTCCGAATTTCACGCCACGGCGCCTTTTGCTTCGAGACCGCGCGAGCGGAAGGCGTGGATCGCCTGCGCAAGCACGGCAACAGCGATCTCGGCCGGACTTGCCGCACCGATGTCGAGGCCGATCGGCGCGTGGATACGGGCAATCTGGTCGGCGCCAGCGCCCAGCGCCAGCAGGCGTTCGACGCGCTTGGCGTGGGTCTTGCGGCTGCCGAGCGCCCCGACATAGAAGCATCGGGCATCAAGCGCCGCCTTCAGCGCGAAATCGTCGATCTTCGGATCGTGGGTGACGGCCGCAAGCGCGGTATAGCTGTCGAGCGGCGCGCGCTTCAGCACATCCTCCGGCCATTCGGCATGCAGCGCGACGTCGGGAAAGCGCTCCGGGGTGGCGAAGGCGGTGCGCGGATCGATGATCTCGACGGGATAGCCGGCGATCCTGGCCATCGGCGCCAGCGCCTGGCTGATATGCACCGCGCCGATCACCACCAGGCGCGGGCGCGGCAGATGCGCGTTGAGAAAGAAGCTCCGCCCTTCAGCATCCACCGACCTCGAATTGCCGGTCCGGAACGCATTGGCGATGGCCGCTCCGAGATCGCCGGCGACATGGTCGCCCTCACGCACGATGCGGTCGCGACCGTCGCCGAGATCGGTGACCAGCACCGCGGCGCGGCGGGCGCGGCGTTCTTCGTTGAGTGTCTTCAGGACATACGGATCCACGGCGGTCAGCCCAGCCGCTCGACATAGACCTTGATGCGGCCGCCGCAGGACAGCCCCACCTGCCAGGCGGTCTCGTCGGCGACGCCGAACTCCAGCATCTTCGCCTTGCCGCTGTCGATGACGTCGATCGCCTCGGTCACCACGGCGCCCTCGACACAGCCGCCGGAGACCGAGCCATGGAAATTCCCCTCGGCGTCGATGACCAGATGGCTGCCGACCGGACGCGGCGCCGAACCCCAGGTCTCGACCACGGTCGCGATGGCGACATCCTTGCCGTCCTTCATCCAGCCTTCCGCGATGATCAGGGGATCGCGGGCCTCATCGAGATAAATGCTCTCATCCATCGTCGCTTCTCACAAAGTCTGTTTTTCCCGAGAAAAGATTCCCAAGGAACATATGGCTACGCCGCCCGCCTGTCGCCAGTTCGCAGCCAGCGGCGCGGATCGACGGAAGCCGCCGGCCGCTGGTCGAGCGAGGCGCAAAGATCGGCCAGCGCATCGAGATTATGCACCGCCCGGAACTCGTCGACATAGGGCAGCATCGCCTTGACGCCACGGGCACGCGCCTCGAAGCCGTCGAAACGCAAGAGCGGATTGAGCCAGATCAGCCGCCGGCAGGATTTGTGCAGCCGCTCGATCTCCTCCGATAGGCCGGTGACGTCGTCGCGTTCCAGCCCGTCGGTGATGAGCAGCACCACCGCGCCCTGCCCCAGCACCCGCCGCGACCACAACCGGTTGAACTCGGCGAGCGTGTCACCGATACGGGTGCCGCCCGACCAGTCCTTCACCGCCGCCGAGCATTCGGCCAGCGCCTCGTCTGGATCGCGATGGCGCATCTGGCGGGTCAGGTTGGTCAGCCGCGTGCCGAAGACAAAGGCATGCACGCGCCGGCGCTTTTCCGTCAACGCATGCAGGAAATGCAGGAAGATGCGCGTGTATTGGCTCATCGAGCCGGAAATATCGGCCAGCACCACCAGCGGCGGATGTACTTCGCGCGGCGAACGGAACTTCGGCAGGATAAGCTCGCCGCCGGTGCGCGCGGCCGAGCGCATCATGGCGCGCGGATCGATTCGGCGCCCCTGCGCGTCCGCCTTGAAGCTCCGCGTGCGGATGACATCGAACGGCAGGCGCAAGGCCGCAATCGCCTTTTTGGCTTCGGCCATCTCCGCCGCATCCATCTGGGCGAAATCCTTGCCCCGCAGCACCTCGTTCCCGGAAAAGGTGAGGCGCGCGTCGACCTCGATCTCCGGCACTTCGCGCACCGGCTGGTTTTTCTGGTGGCCTTCGAACATCGCCTGGCTGACGCGGTTCTCGGCCGCGCGCGGCTTCTGCTTCTCAGCGTTGTCCGGCGCGACTGGCGAAAACATCGCCAGCAGCTTCTCGATCAGCTCGTGCGATTTCCAGAACAGGCGGAAGGCCTCGTCGAAGACCGGATGGTCCTCGTGCCGCGACACCAGCACTGCATGCAGCGTCCAGTAGAAATCGTCGCGCGAGCCGATACCGGCGGCAAGCACCGCCTCGATGGCGTCCTTCACCGAGGCCGGGCCGACGCGCATGCCGGCCTTGCGCAGCGCCCGCGCGAAATAGACGATGTTGTCGGCGATGCGCCCATCGGCGAGTGCTTCTTTGGGTTCCGGACGCGGCGATGGCACCGCGCCTACTCCGCCGCCGAAAGCTCGGCCTTCACCTCATTGAGGATGCGCCGGCCCTCGCCTTCGCCGATACGGGCGATATCGTCCTGGTATTTCAAAAGCACGCCGATCGTGTCCGACACGGTCTCCGGATCGAGCGCCACCTTGTCGAGTTCTGTCAGCGCGCCGGCCCAATCGATGGTTTCGGCGACGCCGGGCGCCTTGAACAGCTCGACCTGGCGCAGCTTCTGGATGAAGGACACGACCTCCGCCGACAGCCGGCGGTTCGCCTGCGGCACCTTGCGGCGCACGATCTCCAGCTCGCGCTCGGCATTCGGGTAGTCGACCCAGTGATAGAGGCAGCGACGCTTCAGCGCGTCGTGAATCTCGCGCGTGCGGTTCGTGGTGATGATGACGATCGGCGGCTCTTCCGCCTTGATCGTGCCAAGCTCGGGAACCGTAACCTGGAAGTCGGAGAGAATCTCGAGCAGGAAGGCCTCGAAAGCCTCATCGGCGCGGTCGAGCTCGTCGATCAGGAACACCGGCGCCGCACCTGCCTTGCCGGTCAGCGCATCGAGCACCGGACGGCGGATCAGGTATTTTTCGGAGAACACGTTGCGCTCCATGTCGGAGCGCACGACCTTGCCGGCCGCCTCCTCCATGCGAATCTCGATCATCTGCGCGGCGTAATTCCACTCGTAGACCGCCGAGGAGACGTCGAGCCCCTCATAGCATTGCAGGCGGATCAGCCGGCGGCCGAGCGCGTCGGCCAGCACCTTGGCGATCTCGGTCTTGCCGACGCCGGCTTCGCCCTCGAGGAACAAGGACCGCTTCATGCGCAGCGAAAGGAACAGCACGGTCGCCAGCGAACGGTCCGCGACATAGTCCGCGCCGGTGAGAAGATCGAGCGTTTCGTCGATCGAGTTCGGCGCGGGACGCGGCGCGATCATCTTGTCTCCGAGGATCCCGCCCGCCCTTTTCAAAGAAAATGCCCGTTTCAAAGAAAATGATAGCCGCGGTTGTGGTAGATCAGCGGCCGCAAATTATCGCCGATGCGCAGGCCTGTCACCTTGCCAAAAAGCACACGGTGGGTGGCGAGGTCCTTGGCGTCGATGATCTCGCAGTCGAACACGGCGAGCGCGCCCTTCAGCGTCGGCGCGCCGGTCGAGATCACGTCCCATTCGGCCAGCGCGAAGCGCTCCTCCGCCGGCAGGCCGGTGACACCGGAAAAGCCGACGGAGACGGCTTCCTGGTCCGAAGCCAGCGTGTTCAAGGCGAACTTGCCGTTCTTGATGAAGGCCTCGTTCTTGGCGTTCTCACGATTGAGGCAGACCAGCACCGTCGGCGGCGTGTCAGAGACCGAACAGGCGGCGATCACCGTCGCGCCGCGCTTGCCGCCAGGCCCGTCCGTCGTCACCACATGCACATGGCCGGCAAAATGCGCCATCGCATCGCGATAGTGCTGCGGCCCGATATCGTTGATCTTCAGCACCCGATAATCCACCTGTCGGAACCAGTTCGTTATATATGGCGGCATATTGCACGCCACAAGTTGCATAGCACGGGCGAAGTGCTTGACTGCAATCCGCAAATTCGCGTGTTGCGCGGCGCTTAGCCAGCCTTTAGGCATTTCTTGGAATAGTGTCGGGACTGTATTCCCGGCATGGAGGATCTCTTAGCCCGAATGCGTCTTCTCACGACGACATCAGCCGTGCTGCTCTGGCTGTCGCTGGCCGCGGGCGCCGACGCCGAGGTGCTGGTCGGCGTTGCCGCGCCGCTTTCCGGTCCGTCGGCTGTTCTCGGCAACCAGATTGAGACCGGCGCAAGCCTGGCAGCGGAGGCAAACGGCGTCACGGTGAAAGCCGTTGACGATGCCTGCACCGCCGATGGCGGCGCAGCCGCGGCAAAGGAATTCGTCGACGCCAAGGTCAATGTGGTGGTGGGCTTTCTCTGCACCGAGACGATCGAGGCCGCGCTGCCGATCCTGAAGGACGCCAACATTCCGGTGATCACGGTCGGCGTGCGCACCGAAAGCCTGACCGACCGGCGCGCCAAGACCGGCTGGCCGGTCTACCGGCTCGGCCCGCGCGGCGACGATGAGCGCAATGCGGTCGCCGCCAAGCTCACGCAGCTCTGGCGCGACGACCTGTTCGCCATCGTCGACGACGGCACCATCTATGGCCGCGAGATGGCCGAGACCTTGCGCGCCGCGGCCGAGCAGGCGGCGCTGAAACCCGTCTTCGTCGACACGTTCCGGCCGCAGCTCGACAACCAGATCGGGTTGATCGGCCGGCTGAAGAAGGCCGGCGCGACAAAAGTGTTCGCCGGCGGCGACGGCGACGACATCGCCATCATGGGCCGCGACGCCGCCCAGCTCGACGCCGGCATCACCTTTGCCGGCGGCGAAAACTTGCGCACACCGCCGGGCGATGTGCCCTACGCCGGCGGCACGCTGATGATCGCCCCACCGGAATGGTCGGAGGTCGCCGATCCCAAGGTGATGCAGGCTTTCGCCGCGAAGAACATCGCGCCGGACGGCTATACGCTTCCGGCCTATGCCGCGGTCGAAATCGCCAAAGCCGCGCTGGCCGGCGCCGAAAGCTCCGGTCAGCCGCTTGGCCAGGCGCTGACCGGCCATGATTTCACCACCGCGATCGGCACCATCCGCTTCGACGACAAGGGAGATCTGAGCCAGAACCCGTTCCGCGTCTTCCGCTTCGACGGCACGCATTTCGTACCGCTGGAGGACAAGTGATGTTCCGCACGGGGCCGCGCAATCTGATCACCGACGTTGCCGGCCTCAGCGTCGGCAATGCCGCCGACGCCAGGCTGAAATCCGGCGTCACGGTGGTGCTGTGCGATGAGCCTGCCGTGGCCGGCTTCCAAGTGCTGGGCGGCGCGCCGGGCACGCGCGAGACCGACCTGCTCGAGCCGCAGAATTCGATCGCGACGATCCATGCCGTCGTCCTGTCCGGCGGCTCCGCCTTCGGGCTCGACGCTGCCTCCGGCGTGCAGGCGGCGCTGCGCGAGAAAGATATCGGCGTCGAGGTCGGCGGCTTCCGCGTGCCGATCGTGCCGGCCGCGATCCTGTTCGACTTGCGCAATGGCGGCGACAAGGATTGGGGCCGTTATCCGCCCTACCGCGAGCTTGGCTATGCGGCCGCGCAGGCGGCAACCGTCGATTTCGCCATCGGTACGGCTGGCGCCGGCACCGGCGCGCTGACCTCCGGGTTGAAAGGCGGCCTGGGTTCGGCTTCGACGGTGCTCGACAGCGGCGTCACCGTTGGCGCGCTCGCCGCCGTCAACCCGACAGGCTCGGTGACTGTAGGCCGTAGCCGCCATTTCTGGGCGGCGTCCTTCGAGATCGGCGACGAATTCGGCGGCCTGGGTTATCCAGACCCCATGCCTGACGACGCCAGGAAGATATTGCTGAAATACCGAGACAGGCGCGTCGGCGGACATGCGGAGGCCGGCAGTACCACCATCGCCGTCATCGCCACGGACGCCGTCCTGACCAAGGCCGCGGCCAAGCGGCTGGCGATTTCGGCGCATGACGGCTTCGCCCGCTCCATCTGGCCGACGCATACCCCGGCCGACGGCGATCTGGTGTTCGCGCTGGCGACGGGCAGGAGCGGAATAGAACTCGGCGCCGATGCGGCTATCGACTTGTTCGCGGCGGCCGGCGCGACCATGGCGCGTGCCATCAGCCGCGGCGTCCATGCCGCGACACCCGCGGACGGCGATCTGTTCCCCGTCTGGTCGTCGCGCTGATTGGCTCGACGCTGATCAGGTCGGATCGGACTTTTCTTCCTCGAAGGTGACCGCGACGTCGGAATTCGCGGAGAGCCATACCTTCTGCCCGTCGATCTCCGCGACCAGGGCGAGCGAAATATAGTGGTGATGGCCCTTATGCGAGCCCATGCCGCTATCGGCCCTGGTCAGCTTGATTCGGTCACCTTCGACCTTGTCGACGGTGCCGATATGGACGCCGTCGGCGCCGATCACTTCCATATGTCCGCGTATCTTGCCGATGTCGGTGCTCATGCTGGTCCTCCGCTGGATGGCGATTTGCCCTTTCGGATGCGAGACGGCCGACAATAACAAATGAACGCCGGATTGGATGCATCGCACGGCACGTCTCGTTCACCATGGCGTGATAGGCATGACGTCCATGAGACAGATGTCATGCCGATGACGCCCGGCCTGCCCGGTCACCCGGCGCGCGATACCGCTCGCCGCCCATGATGCCGCTGCAGCAAGTTCCCTTGCGCCGCGGTATCACGGACCGGTTGCGTGCCGCCGTTCCGACGGCAAACGAGGTCGTTGTCGGAACTTTGCTCTGGGGCGGCGCCATGAGTGGCAGCGCGCTGGCAAATCTTCTGCTGGCCGTCTGGGAGACGCCCGACAGGATCCGTTTCGTTGCGCTGCTTTACGGCCTTGGAGGCCTGCTCGCCTTCCCGGTCGGGCTGACGCTGGCCAGGCTGGTTTCTCGGGACCGCAATTGGGAAACAGCCTTGGCCGCGGCATTCGTGTCGCTTCTGACGACGACACTCGCCTTCACCGGCGGCCTCTTCGCGCTGCAATATCGCTCCTATTACGCCGAGTGGCATGCGCCGGCGCTCACGCTGACCTGGGCGTTCGAATTCGCGTTCACCATGGTGACCGCGCTCTACCAGTTCGTCGTGCTCGGCGTGCGGCTCTATTTTCCGCTGGGTTTTGCGGCACTTGTCGGGGTCAGCATCTGGTTTGCACGGCAGCGGCGTTGAGCATTGGGCTCGCCTCTGTTAGGACGCGGCCGATGCCTCTCCCAAGCAGGACTTAAAAACGGATGATCCCTCGCTATTCCCGGCCGGAAATGGTCGCCATCTGGTCGCCCGAAACCCGCTTCCGCATCTGGTTCGAGATCGAGGCGCATGCCTGCGATGCGCTGGCGGAACTGGGCGTCATCCCCAAGGAAGCGGCAAGGACGATCTGGGAAAAAGGCGGCGCGGCCAAATTCGACGTCGCCAAGATCGACGAGATCGAGCGCGTCACCAAGCATGACGTCATCGCTTTCCTCACCCATCTCGCCGAATTCGTCGGACCCGATGCCCGCTTCATCCACCAGGGCATGACCTCGTCGGACGTGCTCGACACCTGCCTTGCCGTGCAGCTGACGCGCGCCAGCGACATCCTGCTTGCCGACATCGACGCCCTGCTTGCCGCACTCAAGCGCCGCGCCTTCGAGCACAAGGACACCGTCACCATCGGCCGCAGCCACGGCATCCATGCCGAGCCGACCACCTTCGGCGTCAAGCTGGCGCAGGCCTATGCCGAATTCTCGCGCTGCCGCGAGCGGCTGGTGCACGCGCGCGAAGACATCGCCACCTGCGCTATTTCAGGCGCCGTCGGCACCTTCGCCAACATCGAGCCCTACGTCGAAGAGCATGTTGCGACAAAACTCGGGCTGAAGCCGGAGCCGGTGTCGACCCAGGTGATCCCGCGCGACCGCCACGCCATGTTCTTTGCGACGCTTGGCGTGATCGCTTCGTCGGTCGAGCGCCTCGCCGTCGAAATCCGCCATCTGCAGCGCACCGAGGTGCTGGAAGCGGAAGAGTATTTCTCGCCGGGCCAGAAGGGCTCGTCGGCGATGCCGCACAAGCGCAATCCGGTGCTGACCGAGAATCTCACCGGCCTTGCCCGCATGGTGCGCTCGATGGCGCTGCCCGCGATGGAGGACGTGGCGCTCTGGCATGAGCGCGATATCTCGCATTCCTCGGTCGAACGCATGATCGGACCCGACGCTACGGTGACGCTCGACTTCGCGCTGGCGCGCCTCACCGGCGTCGTCGACAAGCTGCTCGTCTACCCCGAGAACATGGAGAAGAACCTCAACAAGTTCCGCGGGCTGGTGCATTCGCAGCGCGTGCTCCTGGCGCTGACCCAGGCCGGCCTGTCACGCGAGGACTCCTACCGCCTGGTGCAGCGCAACGCCATGAAGGTCTGGGAGCACGGCGCCGATTTCCTAGAGGAACTGCTCGCCGACAAGGAGGTGACGGCCGCGCTATCGGAAGTTGATATCCGCGAGAAATTCGACCTCGGTTACCACACCAAGCATGTCGACACGATCTTCAAGCGGGTGTTCGGAGAGGCTTGACGTCGGATAAGAGTTGCCCGCTAGCGCCAAGCTGGAACACCCCTCATCCGTCTTGTCGTTTCACGACAAGCCACCTTCTCCCACAAGGGGAGAAGAGGAAATCTGGCGCTCACGCCTCAGTCAATCACCAGCGTTTGCGATTGGCAGCGGCGCCGGCGCAATCTTCACTTCTCCCCTTCTTGTGGGAGAAGGTGGATCGGCGCGCAGCGCCGAGACGGATGAGGGGGGTGCTCCAGCTTGACGCAGCCGTCGTTCACGCCTTCCCAGGTACGGTCCTGATCACCGTACCCCAGGGATCCTCGCGGCTCGTCTCCGCCTTCACATTGTCCGAGCGCATCTCGACCCAGGCGAGGCCTGAGCGGGACGGATCGCGGTGGCCGGCGCCGGCGCTCTGCCAGGCATTGGCGCCGATATGATGGTGGTAATGGCCCGATGACAGGAACACTGCCTGGCTGCCATATTTGGCGACGGTGTCGAAGCCGAACTGGTCATGCCACCAGGCCTCCGCATCTTCCGGCCGGCCGACGCGCAGATGCACATGGCCGACGACGGTGTTTTCCGGCGCGCCCTGCCAGCCGGCATCGCCCGCGGGCACGGTGCCCACCACCGCCGGCAGGTTCAGGCGCTCGGTCGCCATGGCGATCTTGTCGCCGTTCCATTTCCAGTCCTGGGGACGGCGGTCGGCATAGATCTCGATGCCATTGCCTTCCGGGTCGGTCAGGTAAAGCGCCTCGCTGACCAGGTGGTCGGAGGCGCCCTCGATGCCGATGCGGTTGGCGGCGGCGTGGCTGATCCAGCGGCCGAGGTCGGCGCGCGACGGCAGGAGGAAAGCGGTGTGGAAAAGTCCGGCGCTGCGTGGATCGTCCGGCTTGGCCGAAGAATCCGGCTCGAGCACCAGCAGCGGGCGATTGGCGGCGCCAAGCGTGATCGCGCCATCGGCGCGGCTCAGTTCCTGCAGGCCGACAACGGCGCGGTAATAGGCCGCCAGGCTCTCGGCGTCGCGCGCCTTCAGCCCGAGGCGCGAAACGCTGACCGGGGTGGTCGCGGCAAAAGGCAGTTCGCTCATCAATCTCTCCGTCTCGGCAGCTTCCCGGCATGGGATATTCCAGCCGCCGGCTGTTGTCCTCCTCAGATTGTCGATTGCGATCGTTCACACAAGACAGCAAGAATCGAACAAGTTGTTCACAATTGCGATATCGATCGATTTGCGAGCAGGGTTGCAGGCGAGAAGGCCGCTCGCTACATCGACGCCATGAAAGTCAAAGACGCAGATATTCTGATCGTGCCAGGCTACACCAATTCCGGCCCCGAGCACTGGCAGACCCGCTGGCAGTCGAAGCTGTCGACGGCGCGCCGGGTCGAGCAGGCGGAATGGACCAAGCCCGTGCGCGATGACTGGACGGCGAGCGTGGCGAACGCCGTCAACGAGGCCGAGCGGCCGGTGGTGCTCGTCGCGCACTCGCTTGGCGTCGCGGCGGCGGTTCAGGCCATCCCGCAATTCAAGAAGCCGGTCGCCGGCGCCTTTTTCGTGGCGCCACCGGATGTCGCCAATCCTGAGCTGAGGCCGCGTCATCTGATGACCTTTGGCCCTTATTCGCGCGATCCGCTGCCTTTCCCGTCGATCGTCATTGCCAGCCGCAACGATCCGTTCTGCGCCTTCGAGGTCGCCGAGGACATTGCCGCCGCCTGGGGATCGCTGTTCATCGACGCAGGCGAGGCAGGCCACCTCAACCACGACGCCGGTTTCGGCCCGTGGCCTGAGGGTTCGATGACTTTCGCCAAATTCCTGACGGAGTTGAAAGAACCCTAAGACGACCAAGGTGTGTTGAGATTCAGGTCAGGCCGAGCCGAAAATGGTGGCTTCAGAGAACCGGAGCGGAGCGTACTTCAAGTACGTGAGCACCGGAAGCGCGGGAAGCCGGCATTTGCAGGCCGGCCTCACCTGAATATCAAAACGCCTTAAGAACCGATCGAATCGCGCATGCTCTTCAGCAGCGTCTTCGCCCCGAGCGAGATCAGCGTGTGGTCGGAGCCCATGGCGAGCAGCCGGAAGCCCATTGACACGACGCGCCCGGCTATCGCCGGTTCGATGACATAGATCGCGGCATGCTTGCCGGCCTTGCGCGTCCGCTCGGCGATCGACGCGACCGTCTCCATCATGCTTTCCAGCGTCGAGCTGACGGTGGCGCCGTTCGACCAGGCGATCGAGAAATCCGACGGGCCGACGAAGATGCCGTCGATGCCGGGCGTATCGAGAATGCCATCGAGCGCCTCGAGGGCCGCCCGCGTCTCGACCATGGCGAAAGCCATGGTGCGCTGGTTCGTATCGCGCAGCCATTCGGCATGGTCGCCCTTGCCGTGGCGTGGGAAGGCATAGGTCGGCCCCCAGGAGCGCTCGCCCAGCGGCGGATATTTCATCGCGGCGGCGAACTGCCTTGCATCGGCCACGGAGTTCACCATCGGCGCGATCACCGCCTCGGCGCCGAAATCGAGCGCGCGGCTCGCCATGTCGAAGCGTCCGACCGGAATGCGCACCAGCGCCGGCTTGTTGGCGGCCAGCACCGGCACCAGGCCGCGCAGCACGCTGTCCTCGTGGTGGCCGCCATGCTGCATGTCGAGGGTGACCGCGTCGAAACCCTGCTTGGCGATGATCTCGACCGTCAGCGCGTCCGGCACGCCCGACCAGGCGGTGAACAGCGTTTCGTCGGCGGCCAGGCGGGACTTGAGCGACATCGGAACTTTCCTTGTTAACAATCCGCAGTTTCGGTCGAAAACGGCGCTAAGGCAAAGAAAAACCGCCCGGTTTTACCGGGCGGTCGATTGGTCCAGTCAGGGCAATTCCAGGAAAAGTGTGAAACGTTTAGGTTCGGCGACTTCGCCGTAACCTTCCGTCCGGAATTGCGTAAAGGCAAAGAGATAGGGCCCGATGCCGAAAAAGGGTGAAGCGGTTTCGGGTGACATCATACCCGCACAGCCTCAGGTGTTCTTGATCTGCTCGATCGCCTGCGCCATCAGCTCGTCCATGGTGCGGCGGATCTGATGGTCGGACTGGTTGACGCCGGCGGCATCGAAATCCTTGCGGATCTTGCGGAAGACATCATGGTCGCCCGCTTCCTCGATATCGGAGATCACCACTTCCTTGGCATAGGCTTCGGCATCGGCGCCGGACTTGCCGAGCTTCTCGGCGGCCCAGAGCCCAAGCGCCTTGTTGCGGCGCGCCGAGGCCTTGAAGCGAAGTTCCTCGTCGAAGGCGAATTTGCGCTCAAAACCCTCTTCGCGGTCTTTCATGCTGCTCATGGCGTCCCTCCGATCAATCCGATTCGCTTGGCGATGAATATGTGTGATGGGCAAGCACAAACCAAAAGGCCGCAGGCCGGTCAATATGCTTCGTCGCATGCTGCGCTGCGGCATTTCGGTTCCGAAAGCGGTTGATTCGCGGGATTTGGCGATTGAGCAAACAAGGCGATTGCGATAACACCGGCATTGAACGCCGCCGTCGCCATACTAATTTAGGCAGACGGACAGGAACTGGTCACTTGCCGCCTGCCCGCAGATCCAGAGAAAAATCCATATGAAAAATCGCCGCCGCATTTACGAAGGCAAGGCCAAGATCCTCTATGAAGGACCTGAGCCGGGAACGCTGATCCAGTTCTTCAAGGACGATGCCACCGCCTTCAACAAGAAGAAACACGAAGTGGTCGATGGCAAGGGCGTGCTCAACAATCGCATTTCCGAGCATATCTTCAACCATTTGAACCGCATGGGCATCCCGACCCACTTCATCCGCCGGCTCAACATGCGCGAGCAGCTGATCAAGGAAGTCGAGATCATCCCGCTCGAGGTCGTCGTGCGCAACGTCGCCGCCGGCTCGCTGTCCAAGCGACTCGGCATCGAGGAAGGCACGGTGCTGCCGCGCTCGATCATCGAGTTCTATTACAAGGCCGACGCGCTCGACGATCCGATGGTGTCGGAAGAGCACATCACCGCCTTCGGCTGGGCGAGCCCGCAGGAAATCGACGACATCATGGCTTTGGCCATCCGCATCAACGACTTCCTCTCCGGCCTGTTCCTTGGCGTCGGCATCCAGCTCGTCGACTTCAAGATCGAGTGCGGCCGCCTGTTCGAGGGCGACATGATGCGCATCGTCGTCGCCGACGAGATCTCGCCCGATTCCTGCCGGCTGTGGGATGTCGCCACCCAGGACAAGCTCGACAAGGACCGTTTCCGCCGCGACATGGGCGGCCTGGTCGAGGCGTATCAGGAAGTTGCCCGCCGTCTCGGCATCATCAACGAGAACGAGCCGCCACGTCCGACGGGTCCGGTGCTCGTCGCCTCTTCCGAAGCGCCCAAGGGCCTGAAGCACTAGTTACTGACGGGCCTGCCGGGCAATGGCAGGCCCTTTTCCCAAACGACCGCCTGCCCAGGAGTATCGATGAAAGCCCGTATCACCGTGACCCTCAAGAACGGCGTTCTCGACCCGCAGGGCAAGGCGATCGAGCATGCGCTCTCCGGGCTGGGCTTCGACGGCGTCGGCCAGGTGCGCCAGGGCAAGGTGTTCGACATCGAGCTCGCCGGAACCGACAAGGCCAAGGCCGAAACCGATCTAAAGGCCATGTGCGACAAGCTTCTGGCGAACACGGTGATTGAGAATTATAGTGTTGCTATAACCTGAGGTTGTAGCGGAGGCACAATGCCGGAAGCCACGAACGAATTGATGTTCGAGCTGCTGAAGCGGGTCCATCACGAAATCGGCGAACTTCGCCAGGATGTGTCCGAAGCCAAGCGTGAGTTGAACGTTATGCGAGGTCACATGGTGGCCACGCAGAGTGATATCCATAACATCTATGGTATTCTTGGCCGTCAGGATGAGCGACTCGAACGCATAGAGCGCCGCCTCGACTTGCGGGAACTTGCCGAAAATCAGAGGCCTTTCGAACCAAAATGAAATCAGCCGTCGTCCTCCTGCCTGGCCTCAACCGCGACCGCGACATGATCGCGGCGCTGACCAAGATTTCCGGCCAGGCGCCGGCGACCCTCTGGCAGACCGACACGGAAATCCCCGATGTCGACCTGATCGCCATCCCCGGCGGCTTCTCCTTCGGCGACTATCTGCGCTGCGGCGCGATCGCGGCGCGCATGCCGGTGATGCGGGCGGTCGCCGAAAAGGCCGCCAAGGGCGTCACCGTCATCGGCGTCTGCAACGGCTTCCAGATCCTGGTCGAGGCTGGGCTGCTGCCCGGCGCCTTGATGCGCAATGCCTCGCTGAAGTTCGTCTGCCGGCAGGTGAAGCTCCAGATCGCCAATGCCAACACCATGTTCACGCGCGGCTACCAGCCGGGCCAGGTCATCCGCTCGCCGGTCGCGCATCATGACGGCAATTATTTCGCCGATGCCGACACGCTTGCCCGCCTCGAAGGCGAAGGCCAGGTGGTTTTCCGCTATGCGGATGGCACCAATCCCAACGGCTCGATCAACGACATCGCCGGCATCGTCAACGACAAGGGCAACGTGCTCGGCCTGATGCCGCATCCCGAGAACCTGATCGAGGCGGCACATGGTGGCAATGACGGACGGGCGCTGTTCGAGAGCGCGCTCGGCATCGCCGCTTGATCCTTTAAAAACTTCCCAGAACGCGGGGGCGGACTGACCATGAGACTGACGATTGCTCGCCTTGCTCTCCTGGCCGCCGCCGGGCTCGCCTTGGCTTCCTGCCAGTCCAGCCCCAAGACGACGCCGGTCCCCTCAGGCAAGAGCGCCTCGCTGCTGGCCATGGAACAGGTCGCCATCGCCGCGCACAAATGCTGGATCGCCAGCAAGGATCCAGCCTTCAAGGCCTACCAGATGGCCAATGAGCTCAATTCCTACAGCGGCACGCCGCGCTTCCTGCTGGTGCCCGCCAAGCATTATGGCGGCAAGCCGCTGCTGGTCGTGCAGGCGCAAGGCAATTCCAGCCGCGTCGACGTCTTCGGGCCGCTGATGAACGAGCCGCTCGGCGCGCGCATCGGCTCCGACATCGCCCGCTGGCAGGCCGGCAATCCGTCCTGCGCCGCGGCGGCGTAAAAACGATGGGCCGCCTGCTGCAGATCGCAGGTGTCATCGCTGGCCTGGCCGGGCTTGTCCTGCAGTTTTGCATAACCATTCCGGCGTCGATGGAAGCCGGCCGCAGCCTGCTCGGCTCAATCGTCTTCTATTTCAGCTTCTTCACCATATTGACCAATATCGGCGCCGTGCTCGTCCACGTTTCCCTGCTGTCGCCCGCCGGCTATGCATGGTTTCCGGCTTTTGCCGGACCCCGCGCGCGGACCGGCGTGGGCGTCGCGATTTCGCTGGGGTTCATCGTCTATGCCACGGTGCTGGCGCGGCTCTGGCAGCCGCAGGGCCTTTTCCTGCTCTGCGACATTCTCCTGCATTATGTGACGCCAGTGCTGTTCGTGCTGTGGTGGCTTGTGGCGGGGGCCGACGGCCGGCGAACTTGGAGCGATATCCCCTGGTGGATGATCTATCCACTCGCCTATCTCGCCTACGCGCTGATACGCGCGCCATTCGCCGGCGAAGTGCCCTACCCGTTCCTTGACGTCGCCAAGAACGGCGCGGCCAGCGTCGCCGTTTCGGCCTTGGCCATCACCGCGCTGTTCATCGGATTGAGCGTGCTCGCGGTGCTTCTCGATCACGGCATCGGCCGGCTACGGGGAAAACCCGCAACCCGAAGATAGACCATCACTCCCAGAACGCCCGGATGCCTTCGCGATGGGCATCGCAGCGCGAGATGCCGATATCCTTCAACTGATCGTCCGTCATCTCCAGCAGCGCAAGGCGGCCGCGCCGGCGCTCCAGCATATGATCGATTTGCTTGGCGACGGAACGAAGCACAAATACTAGGCGACCGACGAAGCCGGGGCGGCTCTGGAGATCGGTTTGCGTGCGGAACGCCGGGCCGGCGCAGCGGATTGTGTCGATTGTATCCATTGTCGTTCTGCCTTGTCTCGATTGTACCTTATCAATCGCGGGCTCGGTATGGATTGACTCATTATGCGGTGCAATATAGAAAATTGTCACCATGACAAATTGGCTCCCTGACCTCTCTTCCGGCTCCGGTCCGCTCTATCAGCGTCTTGCTGACAGCATTGAGTCAGATATCGACAAGGGCGTCATCGATGCCGGTGCAAAGCTGCCGCCGCAGCGCGACCTCGCCTATGACATCGGCACGACCGTCGGCACCATCGGCAGGGCCTATCAGCTGCTGCGCGAACGCGGTCTGGTGAGCGGCGAGGTCGGTCGCGGCACCTATGTGCTCGGCCAGCACGCCGAAACCCCGAAACCCGAAGTCGAGCCAGGCTTGCAAGGCACGCGCTTCATCGACGCGCCGAGCGGCAAGCTGCGTTTCGACAGCACTGCCGCGCCCGATGTCGGCCAGGGCGCGGTGATTGCCGACATGCTGTCGCGCACGGCGCAGGAACACCCGCACGACATTTCGAGCTACACGCGTGATTTCCCCGAACGCTGGTACGAGGCCGGCAGCCGCTGGCTGGCGCGCAACTCCTTCCGCCCCTCACCCGATTCGATAGTTCCGACGCTGGGCACCCACGCCGCTGTCATGGCCGCGATCGCGGCGCTGACCATGCCCGGCGACTACGTGGTCTTCGAGCATCTCACCTATTCGCAGATCGCGCGCAGCGCCGGGCTGATCGGCCGCCGCACGGCGCTGGTTTCGACCGACGAAGATGGCATCGACCCGGATGATTTCGAGCGCGTCTGCGCGCAGAAACATCCAAAGGTGATGTTCCTGATGCCGACCGCGAAGAACCCGACGCTGGTGACGTTGTCGGCGGAGCGGCGGCAGGCGATCGCGCGGATCGCACGCGAATACAATGTCGCGCTGATCGAGGACGATCTCTATGGCGAACTCACCGACGATCCGACGCCGCTGCTGGCCAAATATGCGCCGGAGCGCACGATCGTCGCCGGCGGCCTGTCCAAATCGGTCGCCGCCGGCGTGCGTGGCGGCTGGCTCTCCTGCCCGCCGGCCTATCGCCATCGCATCCGTGTCGCGCATAAGATGATGACCGGTGGCCTGCCTTTCCTTCTCGCCGAAGTCGGCACGAGGCTGGTGATGTCGGGCCAGGCGGACGAGATCCGTAAACGCTGCATTGCCGAAATCCAGGCGCGCCTCGCCATAGTGCGCGACGTGCTGGCGGGATTCGACATCAAGGCAAGGGACAACGTGCCCTTCCTCTGGCTGAGCTTGCCGGACCCGTGGCTGTCCGGCACCTTCAAGAACGCCTGTCTGGCGCAAGGCGTGCTCATCGACGATGAGGACGAGTTCAAGGCCGGCCGTTCCGAGCAGGTCTTTCACGGCGTGCGCTTTGGCGTGTCGCAGCCGCGGCAAAGCAAGGATGTCGCCGGCGGCGTCGCCGTCATCCGCCGCCTGCTCGACGAAGGCCGTGCCGGCTACGACAGTTTTTCCTGATCAAGTCGGCAAGCCCCAGACCTCAAGCATCACTGACAGAGGCCGTTTTCCGGCGTTTTCGTCATCCGGTGGGGATGTATCGCGCCAAAGCTTGCGATAAGAGGAGACTCAAAGAAACTCCCCTCTCCCACGGACAAAAATCGCCGCTCATGACCATTTCCAATTCCGTGCCGATCACCCCCGAGCTTGTTGCCGCGCATGGGCTGAAGCCCGACGAATACCAGCGCATCCTCGGTCTGGTCGGCCGCGAGCCCAGCTTCACCGAGCTCGGCATCTTCTCGGCGATGTGGAACGAGCACTGCTCCTACAAGTCCTCCAAGAAATGGCTGCGCACGCTGCCGACCAGCGGCCCGCAGGTCATCCAGGGTCCAGGCGAGAATGCCGGCGTGGTCGACATCGGCGACGGCGACTGCGTCGTCTTCAAGATGGAGAGCCACAACCACCCCTCCTATATCGAGCCCTATCAGGGCGCGGCGACCGGGGTCGGCGGCATCCTGCGCGACGTCTTCACCATGGGCGCCAGGCCGGTTGCGGCGATGAACGCGCTGCGCTTCGGCGCGCCGGACCATCCCAAGACCCGGCATCTCGTGGCCGGCGTGGTTTCCGGCGTCGGCGGCTATGGCAACGCTTTCGGCGTGCCGACGGTGGGCGGCGAAGTCAATTTCGACGCCCGCTACAACGGCAACATCCTGGTCAACGCCTTTGCGGCGGGCCTTGCCAAGACCGATGCCATCTTCCTGTCGGAAGCCAAGGGCGTCGGCCTGCCGGTCGTCTATCTCGGCGCCAAGACCGGGCGCGACGGCGTCGGCGGCGCCACTATGGCCTCGGCCGAATTCGACGACAAGATCGAGGAGAAGCGCCCGACCGTGCAGGTCGGCGACCCCTTCACCGAAAAATGCCTGCTGGAAGCCTGCCTCGAGCTGATGGCGTCGGGCGCGGTCATCGCCATCCAGGACATGGGCGCCGCCGGCCTCACCTGCTCGGCCGTCGAGATGGGCGCCAAGGGCGACCTCGGCATCGAGCTCGACCTCGACAAGGTGCCGGTGCGCGAGGAGCGCATGAGCGCCTATGAGATGATGCTGTCGGAAAGCCAGGAGCGCATGCTGATGGTGCTGCGCCCCGAGAAGGAAGAGGAAGCCGAGGCGATCTTCCGCAAATGGGGGCTCGACTTCGCCATCGTCGGCAAGACCACCGACGATCTTCGTTTCCGCGTCATCCATCAGGGTGACGAGGTCGCCAACTTGCCGATCAAGGAGCTGGGCGACCAGGCGCCGGAATATGACCGCCCCTGGGTCGAGGCCAAGAAGCCGGCGCCGCTTGCCGCGAACGATGCGCCGAAGGCCGATGTCGCCAACGCGTTGCTCAAGATGCTCGGCGGTCCGGACCTCTCCTCGCGCCGCTGGGTGTGGGAGCAGTACGACACGCTGATCCAGGGCAATTCGCTGCAGCTTCCGGGCGGCGATGCCGGCGTCGTGCGCGTCGAAGGCCATCCGACCAAGGCGCTCGCCTTCTCCTCCGACGTCACGCCGCGCTACTGCGAGGCCGACCCTTACGAGGGCGGCAAGCAGGCCGTGGCCGAATGCTGGCGCAACCTCACCGCCACCGGCGCCTTGCCGCTCGCCGCTACCGACAACCTCAATTTCGGCAATCCGGAGCGGCCCGAGATCATGGGCCAGTTCGTCGGCGCCGTTAAGGGCATCGGCGATGCCTGCCGCGCGCTCGGCTTCCCGATCGTCTCCGGCAATGTGTCGCTCTACAACGAGACCAATGGGCGCGGTATCCTGCCGACGCCGACCATCGGCGGCGTCGGCCTCATCGCCGACTGGTCGAAGATGGCGCGCATCGGCTTTGCCGCCGAAGGCCAGATGATCGTGCTGGTCGGCGCGCCGCCGAGCTGGGGCAGCCATCTCGGCCAGTCCGTCTATATGCGCGACATCCATGGCCGCGCCGACGGTCCGCCGCCGCCGGTCGACCTCGACCATGAGAAGCGCGTCGGCGACCATGTGCGCGCGCTCATCGCGTCCGGCATCGTGACGGCCGCGCATGACGTCTCCGACGGCGGCCTTGCCGTGGCACTCGCCGAAATGGCGATGGCCTCCGGCATCGGCGCCACCATTCCCGGGCTCAGCGGAACCGACCAGATCCCGGTCTGGTTCGGCGAGGATCAGGGCCGTTATCTGCTGACGCTGTCGATCGACCCGCAAAGCGGCGAATGGGACAGGATCCGCGAGGAACAGGGCATGCTCGGCATCTTCGCGCCCTGGATCGGCACGACGGGCGGCCAGACACTGAAGCTCGGCGAAGCGCGCGCGATTGCGGTGAGCGACTTGACCGCCGCCCATGAGGGCTGGTTCCCACGCTTCATGGATCAGGCCAGTTGACCAGGCTAGAAGCATGTCTCCCGAAAGTGTGCTGCTGTTTCGGGAAAAGACATGCTTACGACAAAAGACTTAAATCATGTCGCATAAATCCTTTTTTATGCGACATGATTTAACCTCGAAGGCGCTGATCGCAGTCGTCTTCTGGCCGTCCCTGTTCTTCTTCTGGTTTCTCGGGCCGTTCGTCCTGTTCCTGCTGTCGACGACCTCGAGCGAGGTCTGTCCGCTGCTGGAAACCCGCGCGCAATTCCTTGCCGCGGCCAACGGCACGCTGCCGATGCTCGTCATACAGAACCTGATCTACGCGGTTCCGATCGCCTGCCTCGTGCTCTGGAGCAGGCTTTCTCCTGAGCCGGCGCGAGCAAGGCATATCGCGACCTGCATCAAGCTCTTCGCCGTCGCCGCACTGATCGGAGCGGTTTGGGAATATGGCTCGTCCTTGACCTGCGACGGTTACGGCCGGCCCTTCTTCTCAACCGCATGGCAGATGACGAGCTATCTTCCGATCGTCATCCTGTTGATCAACATCCCGCTCTACGTGCGGGTCTTCAGCCTCGGCCGCGCCTATTCGACGCGCGATGACATCACCGAAGATGGCGTGGTTCATCCGAGCCAGGATAATCCCTAGGCCTCATCACCCGACGGAACGGCTTCAATCCGGGCTGGAAAGGCTTTAGGCTCCCCCGAGTCACACACACCTGCCCGCTTGAAACAGGATTTTGCCATGGCAATGGATGCCCACGACATCGAAAAACTGATCAAGGAAGGCATTCCGGACGCCAGGGTGACGATCCGCGACCTGGCCGGCGACGGCGACCATTATGCGGCCGAAGTGGTGGCCGAGAGTTTTCGGGGCAAGAGCCGTGTCCAGCAGCACCAGATGGTCTATGACGCGCTGAAGGGCAATATGGGCGGCGTGCTGCATGCGCTGGCGCTGCAGACCGCCGTCCCCGACTGAGCGCTATCGCCACTCAGAGCAATTCCAGGAAAAGTGTGTAACGGTTTTCCGTCCGGAATTGCGTAAAACAAAGAGATAGAGCGGTTCGGCGTTTCCTTGGTACGGTGAGCCGTTCTAGCCTTGGCCCAAAATCGCGTTATCCCTTGCGCCATTGGAGTGGCGTCGCGGCTAACGTCTTGTTTCAGCCACCCTATGGGTTTATTTGAAGGACATGCTTCGAGCCTGACTCCCACAGGCGTGAAAGGATTGTCCATGACCGGCATCAGCGACTACATCGACAATGAAGTGAAGAGCAACGACGTCGTGCTCTTCATGAAGGGCACGCCCGGCTTTCCGCAATGCGGCTTCTCCGGCCAGGTGGTGCAGATCCTCGATTATATCGGGGCCGACTACAAGGGCGTGAACGTGCTCGACTCGGCCGAATTGCGCCAGGGCATCAAGGACTATTCCAACTGGCCGACCATCCCGCAGCTCTATGTGAAGGGCGAATTCGTCGGCGGTTGCGACATCGTGCGCGAAATGTTCCAGGCCGGCGAGTTGCAGGACTTCCTGGTCGAAAAGGGCGTCAGCGTCAAAGGCGCGGCCTGATTCAATTTTTCGCTCGCCGGCGCGGAGGCTAACCCTCCTGCCGGCAAGCATCGCCCGGGGTCGCCCCCACCTCGGCAATTTTTTAAACCCGCATCTCGGGGATGAGACGAACCAGCGCGCCGGTCAGCCGGCGCTTGTTCGTTTGAAAGATCGGACTTTGCCGTGGACAAGCAGGTAGAAGCGTCGCAACGGGCAAGCAGCTTGCCTATTCCGCGCTGGGAATTCATTGCGCTATGCGCGGCGCTGATGGCGCTCAACTCCTTGGCCATCGACATCATGCTGCCGGCGCTGCAGCAGATCGGCGCCTCGCTCGGCGTCGAAAACGAAAACCACCGGCAATATGTCATCACTGCTTATATTCTTGGCTTCGGCACCGGGCAGCTCTTCTTCGGGCCGATCTCGGATCGGTTCGGCCGCCGCGCGCCGCTGGTCGCCGGCCTGATCATCTATGTCGCCGCGGTTGCCGCCGCCGCTGTGGCGCCCACCTTCGCCATCCTGCTCACCTGCCGTGTCGTGCAAGGCATCGGGGCCGCCGCGACCCGCGTCATCGCCGTCTCCATCGTGCGCGATACCTTCGAAGGTCGCCGCATGGCCGAGGTGATGTCGCTGATCTTCATGGTGTTCATGGCGATCCCGGTCGTCGCGCCCGGCATCGGCCAGTTCATCATGCTGTTCGCCACCTGGCACTGGATCTTCGTCACCATGGCCATCGGCGCGCTGATCGTTTCGGCATGGTCGCTGCTGCGCCTGCCGGAGACGCTGCATCCGGAATACCGCCGGCCGCTGACCGTCAATGCGGTCGTCGGGGGCTTCCGCATCGTGCTCACCAACCGTGTCGCGGTCTCCTATGCCTTTGCCAGCACCTTCATCTTCGGCGCCATGTTTGGCTTCATCAATTCGGCCCAGCAGATCTATCTCGATGTCTTCCATGTCGGCGAGCTGTTTCCGTTGATCTTCGCCGGCGTCGCCGGCGTGCTCGCCTTCTCGAACTTCCTCAACGCTCGGCTTGTCGGGCGGGTCGGCATGCGCCGCCTGTCGCAAAGCGCGCTGCTGCTGTTCCTCGCCATCAGCCTGATATGGCTCGTCGTCTCGCTGGAGATGCAAATGCCGCTCTGGCTGTTCATCACCTTCTTTGCCGGCGCTATGCTGCCGTTCGGCTGTCTCGGCGCCAATTTCAACGCGCTTGCCATGGAGCCGCTCGGCGAGCTCGCCGGCACCGCGTCGTCCATCCTCGGCTTCATGCAGACCTTTCTCGGCGGCATCCTCGGCACGCTGATCGGCCAGGCCTATAACGGCACGGTGACACCGCTGGCCGCGGGCTTCTGCAGCGTCTCGGTCGCGGCCTTGCTGATGATCCTTGTCGCCGAAGGCGGGCGGCTGTTCCAGCCGCACAACCCCCCGGTCTGAGAAGCGCTCAGGACTTGCGTTCCTGCGTCGCCGTGAAGCGCGGCGAAAGGATGCGACCTGCGATCGCGCCGCCCATGCTTTCGGTAAATGGCAATGGCAGGGCCTTGCCAAGGGCCTCGAGCACCGAAGCGACGAAAGCCCTGTTCAGCCTGTCGTCCGGCCCCAAATCGGAGAAGGTGGCGTGCGGCTTGCCGAAAAGCGTCCCGTCCCGGCGAAGCGAGAACCGTAAGGTCAGCGACATGCCGGTTGTACCGCGCGGCGGTTGCCAGCAGGCATAAATGGCGGCCGACATTTCCGCTATGGAGTTGACAGGATCGCGACCGCCGCAGGCGCGATCCTGCGCGCAGCTTGCGTTCACGGTGGCAGCCAAGGCAAAAGCAGCCACAGCGAACCGGAAGCTCATTGTCATCTTCGGCTACTCAAGGAAGGGCGGCCAAGCGGGGCCGGCGCAACCGATCCTATTCCGCCCAGAGCTCGCGACGCAACTCGTCCCAGCTTTGCTTGTCCGGCGCGACCAGCAGACCACCATCGACATGCGACGGCAGGTAGGCGCTGCCGTCGACGCGCGCGACATGGCCGCCGGCTTCCTGGTGGATCAGCGCGCCCGCCAGATGATCCCAGGGCATCAGCTTGTTGTAGAGCACGAAATGGGCGTAGCCGCTGGCTAAAAGCCGGTATTCATGCGCCGCGCAGCGATAGGCGAACTGCGACAGCGTCTTGGTCTGGTTGCGGGCAAGCCGCGAGCGTTCAGGCTCCGTGAGAAACTGCCAGGAAACGGCGCCGGTCATCTGCGACATCGGCACCGGCGCCGCGACGCGTACCTTCTCCAGCGCGCCATGCGCGTGGCGGATATGGCTGCCGGCGCCCTTGGTGCCGATCAGCCAGTCCTTGCCGACCGGGTCGTGGATGATGCCGGCGACGGTCTCGCCATTGACGACGACGCCGGCCATGACACCGAACAGCGGCACGCCGGAAGCGAAATTGAAAGTACCGTCGACCGGATCGATGACAAAGGCAAGCGCGGCATCGCCAAGGCCAGAAAGCAGCGCCGGATTATCGGAGCAGGCTTCCTCGCCGACCACCATGGCGTCGGGATAGCGCTCGCGCAGCCGGGCGGTGATCAGCCTCTCGGCGTTGACGTCCGCCTCGGTGACGAGGTCGGCGGCGGACGTCTTCTGGCGGACGTCGCCCTCGCCCAGCCGGCGGAAGCGCGGCATGATTTCGGCCTTTGCCGCGTCGGCGAGAAGTTCGGCCAGCCAGTCGATCGCTTTATCGTCAAATCGCATCGGAAATGTCTTGTCCTGGGTTCGTGCCGAGCCCCGCGAAGTCGAACAGCTTCCTGTCCAACAGATGCGAGGGCCGAACATTGGTCATGGCGCGGATCATCGTGTCCTTGCGGCCCGGCATGCGCTTCTCGATATCATCGAGCATCGCCTTCATGGCGTTGCGCTGAAGCCCTTCCTGGCTGCCGCAGAGGTCGCACGGGATGATCGGGAATTTCATCGCGTTGGCGAATTTTTCGAGATCCGCCTCCGCGCTGTAGGCGAGCGGCCGCAGCACCATGACGTCGCCCTCGTCATTGAGAAGCTTCGGCGGCATGGCGGCGAGACGCCCGCCGTGGAACAGGTTCATGAAGAAGGTCTCGAGGATGTCCTCGCGGTGGTGGCCGAGCACCAGCGCCGAACACCCCTCCTCGCGCGCGATCCGGTAGAGATGGCCGCGCCTGAGCCGCGAGCAGAGCGAGCAATAGGTGCTGCCCTCGGGCAGCTTGTCCGTCACCACCGAATAGGTGTCCTGGTATTCGATGCGGTGAGCGATGCCGTTGGCGTTGAGATAGTCTGGCAGGATGTGTTTTGGAAAATTCGGCTGGCCCTGGTCGAGATTGCAGGCGAGCAGTTCGACCGGCAGAAGCCCACGCCATTTGAGGTCGAGCAAAAGCGCCAGCAGGCCGTAGGAATCCTTGCCACCAGAAAGCGCCACCAGCCAGCGTTCGCCGAGCTTCACCATGGCGAAATCCTCGATCGCCTGGCGCGTCAGCCTGAGCAGCCGCTTGCGCAGCTTGTTGAACTCGACCGAGGACGGCACGTCGGCAAACAGCGGATGGAAGCCGCCTTCGGTATCGTCGCTCATCGGTTCCAGGGATTTCACGTCAAGCGATTTGGTATCTGGCAGCATATTCATGGCGCTGATGCCCATCGGTCCGGTTGCCGCCCGGCTTAACGGACGCGGCCGATAAAGAAAAGGCCGCCTCGATGGGCGGCCTTGATATTGCGGCTGATTGAGTTCGATCAGCGCGAGTAGAATTCGACGACTAGGTTCGGTTCCATCTGGACGGCGAACGGCACGTCCGACAGGCCCGGAACGCGAGCGAAGGTCGCAGTCATCTTGTTGTGGTCGGCTTCGATGTAGTCCGGCACGTCGCGCTCGGCGAGAGCGACCGATTCCAGCACGATCACGAGCTGCTTCGACTTCTCGCGCACCTCGATGAGGTCGCCCGGCTTGCAGCGATACGAACCGATGTTGGTGCGCTTGCCGTTGACGTTGACGTGGCCGTGGTTGACGAACTGACGGGCGGCGAAGATGGTCGGCACGAACTTGGCGCGATAGACGATCGCGTCGAGGCGCGACTCGAGCAGGCCGATCAGGTTCTCGGAGGTGTCGCCCTTGCGGCGGTCGGCCTCTTCATAGACCTTGCGGAACTGCTTTTCCGAAACGTCACCATAGTGACCCTTCAGCTTCTGCTTGGCGCGCAGCTGCAGGCCGAAGTCGGAAAGCTTGCCCTTGCGACGCTGGCCATGCTGGCCGGGGCCGTATTCACGCTTGTTGACCGGGGACTTCGGGCGGCCCCAGATGTTTTCGCCGAGACGGCGGTCGATCTTGTATTTCGCGGATTCGCGCTTGCTCATCGCATTCCCTTTCAAAACAATATACCCGGAACCCCATGGCTCCGGGCGAAGGAAACGCGCCCTCCTCTGGCCTCCGTTTTCGAGACCTGACAGGGTTTTCCACGCAAAGCGACGGAAGACCCACGGGACACGTCAAAAGAAACCACCGGGCGTCGCCACCCGGTGTTGCTGGGCCTGTTAAACACAGATTTAACCGCTGTCAAGCTTGTGGCTGGCCGCGCGGTCCGCAACCCTATAGCGTTTTATGCGTTGCTGGCGGCACGCCGACGGCATCGGGGGCGGAGTGCAGCGTCTTTGGATGCAAACGCCCTCACATGATGAAGGGACTGGAGCAGAGGAGTCCGAAATCCCATGAAGAAGTTCTTCCTTACCCTGACAGGCGCGGCGTTGCTGGCCGGCTCGATGGCGGTCATCACGCCGGAACCGGCCATGGCCAGGCATTGGAGCGGCCACAAGCAGGTTTGCCGCGTCGTGTGGAAGAAGAAGGTCGTATGGCGCCACGGCCACCGCCACGTCGTCCGCTACAAGACCAAGCACTGCTGGTGGCGCCGCTAAACCGGCGCCTGAGCCAATCCAGAAAGCCCGCGGCCAATACCGCGGGCTTTTTCATCCGATCGTGATTTATGACTTCTTTGCCGGCAAGGTCTTGCGCTTGGTCTCTGCGAACTCCTCGAGCTGCTTCTCGCTCATCGAGTCATACATTTCGCGCGAAGCACCCTTGAGCTCGCTCTTCTTGGTCTCGCCGCGCTTGGCGGAAAGGGCTGCGCCGGCGGCCTTTTGCTGGGCTTGCGATGTAGCGGGCATGGCGGTTTCTCCTTTGCTGGAGAGCAATTCCAGGAAAAGTGTGAAACGGCTTTCCGTTCGGAATTGCGTCAATTAGATAGAAGGAGAACGCCGCGCCTTCGCGGCAGTTCCAACGCTTGCAGCTCCAACCGCTGGCATCGGCAAGCCGGTCAGCCCTCCCAGGCGATTTTCGTTGACGATCTTCCCGCTTCCGGAACGCCAGTGTAGGACGTCGACATGAAATCGCTGACCGATCCCGCACAGGCGCTCTCCACCGGCCTCGCGAAAATCCGCACCGAGTTCCACGTGCCGGGTGGATTTCCGCCGGAGGTGACGGCCGCGGCGCAGGCGGCGGCAAAGCGTGTGCCCGCGCAGCATGCCGACCGCACGGCGATGCCCTTCGTCACGCTCGATCCGGCGAGCTCCACAGATCTCGACCAGGCCTTCTCGATCGAGGCCAGCGGCGGCGATCTCCTCCTGCATTATGCCATTGCCGACGTTGCCTGGTTCGTCGAGGACGGCGACGCGATTGATATCGAAGCCTGGTCGCGGGGTGAGACGCTTTATCTGCCGGACGGCAAGGCCGGGCTTTACCCGCCGGTGCTTGCCGAGGCTGCGGCGAGCCTGTTGCCCGACGGACCGCGCCCTGCAGTCGTCTTCACGGTCCGGGTCGCCGGGGACGGCGCGGTGAAGCTGGATGGCGCGGAGCGGGCAATCATCCAGAGCCGCGCGAAGCTCGCCTATGACAGCGTCACGGCCGCCGATGTTCCGGCCGGCTTCGCGGAACTGTCGCGGCGCATGGCGGCAAACGAAGAGCGGCGCGGCGCTTCGCGTGTCGATCCGCCCGAGCAGGCGGTGGAAAAGCTCGCCGACGGCACGTTCCACCTTTCGTTCCGGCCGCTGCTGCAATCCGAGCAGGACAATGCAGCACTTTCGCTGGCGGCCAATATAGCGATCGCCGATGCCATGCTGGCGCACAAGACCGGGCTGTTCCGGGTGATGTCGGGACCCGACGCTTCCAAGGTGCAAAGACTGCGCAGCGCCGCGCAGGCGCTCGGCGTTGCCTGGCCTGCCTCCACCAGCTTGCGCGACTATCAGCGCACGCTCGATCCCGCCGATCCGAAACAGGCGGCGCTGATGCTGGAAATCCGCCGCGCAGGCAATGGCGCGTCCTACCAGCCCTATCAGGAGGGCGTCGTGCCCTGGCATGAGGCGATGGCCGCGACCTACGCGCATGCCACCGCGCCACTCCGGCGGCTGGCCGACCGCTATGTCGTGCGCTGCGCGCTGGCAATCGCCAATGGCCAACCCGTGCCGCAGGCCGTCACCGATGCCTTCGCCAGATTGCCGAAGGTGATGGGGCGCGCGGACGCCCGCGCTTCGCAGATCAACCACGCCGCCATCGACCTTGCCGAGGCCGTCATGCTAAAGGGACATGAAGGAGAGACATTCAAGGCCGCCGTCACCGATATCGTCGACCATGGCGTGCGCGTGCAGCTTGCCGACATGCCTGTCGTCGCCAACGTCAAGGCTTCCGGGCTCAGGCAGGGCGACGATCTCGAGCTGAAGCTGGTCTCGGCCGATCCGGATCAGCGCAGCATAGTCTTCGAACCGGCCGTCTAGCGTGCGGTCAATCCAAAGCCCTGGATCAGCCGTCGCGTAGCGAAATCCACCTTGCCCGAGGTGAAGACGGCAAGATCGGGCTCGCTCTCGCCCGATGTCTCACCGACAGGTTCGAGCAGCGACATGGCGCGCCGCGCGATCGCCTCGGCCGGATCGATCCAGTCGACCGGCCAGGGGGCGGTCTTGCGCATGCGGTTGGCGAGAAACGGATAATGCGTGCAGGCGAGCACGACGATGTCGGTGCGGTTGCCGTCTCGTTCGATGAAGCAGGGCGCGATTTCGGCGCGCACGGCTTCCTCGTCGACGAAACCCTGGCGCATATAGATCTCGGCAAGTCCGGCCAGCCGGTCGCTGCCGACCAGGCGCACATGGCATTTTTGCGCCCATTTGCTGATAAGGTCGCGCGTGTACTGGCGCTTCACCGTGCCGGGCGTCGCCAGCACCGATACCAGACCGGAGCGGGTGCGTTCGGCGGCCGGCTTGATCGCCGGCACGGTGCCCACGAACGGATGGCCGGGGAATTTCTCGCGCAGCGCGTCGATCACCAGGGTCGATGCGGTGTTGCAGGCAATGACGGAGATCGCCGGCCGCAGCCGGTCGAGCAGCTTGGTGAACAGCGTAAGGATGTGATCCTTGAGCGCCGGTTCTTCCCAGGCGCCGTAAGGAAAAGCCGCGTCGTCGGCGACATAGACGAAGCGGCGGTCGGGCATCAGCACGCGCGCCTCGCGCAGCACGGTCAGCCCACCGACACCGGAATCGAACATCAGGATCGGGCGTTGGCTTGATCGATCGCTCATTGTCATCCGGCGGCCAGAGCAATTCCAGGAAAAGTGTGAAACGGTTTTCCGTCCGGAATTGCGTCAAACAAAGAGATAGCATCCGATCCGAGATTGGATCGACCGCGCTTCTATCGCGAATGATCGTGGTCTTGAAGAGGCGAATGCGAGCAGCTTTTGCGCAGCCGTCCGAGCATGATGCCGAAAAGTGTGAAGCGGTTTTCGGACGGCATCATGCTCCATCTAAGACACAATTATATCCCGCGCTTGCCGAAGCCGGCGGGGCGCGGCCTGCCGAAGGGCTGCGGCGCGGGCGGAACGCGGGCGGCCGAAGCGGCAGCCGCGGCGCGCGGAGCGGCCGGCGCGGCGGTGCGTGTCGGTGACGGAAGCGGACCGTCGAACTCGAAAACATCGGTCAATTCATCGATATTGCTGCCCGCGACGGGTTTCGCCCACAGGATCGTGCACCAGAGGCCGAATATCGAAAGCGCAAGCAGGTTCAGCCCGCCGGGAATGCTATCGGGATCGCCGAATTTGACGACCAGGAGCACGCCTGCCTGCAGAAGGGCGTAAACGGCGGAAAGGGCGATGTAGGCCCACAGAATCCAGCGGCGCCCATTGGCATCGCGGGTGCGGCGCGAGGCGATATTACCGCGCAGCGCGACAAAGATGAGCGAGGCGATGAGGACGGCGCCCGCCATGCCCTGCCGCGCCGGACCAGGCCCCGAATTGATCAGCCCTTCGAAACCAATCGTGCTGACAATGGAGGTAACGATCACCACGGTTTCGGCAACGGCAAGACCGAGAGAGTAAAGGAAAAAGCGCAGTCGACCAATATTGGACGTAAACATGTGCCACCCCCACTATTGCAGCAAGGATGAGGCACAACCGAATAAAAATCGGTTACTTCAAATGCTCACAGCTTATCGATCTTAACTTTCTTCGTCTTTGACACGACTGCGCGCACCGGCCGGCAATCGTCTTGGATCATCTCCGGGCGAGCCGTCGCCGCGCGGCATGGCCGGCGAGAACCGGTCGAGCGAGGAGATGATGCCGCGCAGGACCTTGAGCTCGGGCTCGGCGAAGCCCGCGCGCGTCAGCACGGCGCGCAGATTGTCGACCATCTTCGGCTTCTTTTCCTCAGGGCGGAAATAACCGCGCGCTTCCAGCGCATTCTCCAGATAGGCGAACAGGCTGTGCAACTGCTCCTTGGTCGCCGGCACCAGCTCCGGCCCGGAGAAATTGGTTTGGGTCTCGTCGGCGAGGCCGGACTTCATCCATTCATAGGACATCAAAAGCACCGCCTGGGCGATATTGAGCGAGGAAAAGCCGGGATCGACCGGAAAGGTGACGATCTCGTCGGCGAGCCCGACCTCGTCATTATAGAGGCCGAAGCGCTCACGGCCGAACAGGATGCCGGTGCGCTCGCCCGCCTCGACATGCGCCCTGAGCGCCCTGCCCGCTTCCACGGGACCGCGCACCGGCTTGAAGCCGTCGCGCTCGCGCGCCGTCGTGGCAAAGACGAAGTTCAGGTCGGCAACCGCGGAGGCCAGATCGTCGAAAACCCTGGTGACGTCGATGACGTGGTCGGCACGGCTGGCGGCCGCACGCGCCTTCTCGCTCGGCCAGCCGTCGCGCGGATTGACGAGCCTGAGCTCGGATAGGCCGAAATTCGCCATGGCGCGGGCGACCATGCCGATATTCTCGCCGAGCTGCGGCTCGACCAGGATGATCGCCGGTCCGGCGGAAGCGGTTTTGGTTGTATCTTCGGTGGCTGGCATGGCTGTGGGTAACCGGAGTTTGCGGCGTTTCGGCGTCCCCTGCCACATCCGGACCGGAAAATGAAGCATTCACAACAGCGGTACCCGTCCGCTCCGGCGCGGATCGCGGTTTGCGCGCTGAAAAAGCCTTTGATATACGCTCCGCATCCCGGCCGAAACCATGCGGGCAAGGCCGTCCAGATCCCCCAGCAACGAGGCATTCTTTCCATGGCGAAGATCAAGGTGGCGAACCCGGTCGTCGAGCTCGACGGCGACGAGATGACCCGCATCATCTGGCAGTTCATCAAGGACAAGCTGATCCACCCCTATCTCGACTTGAAGCTTGAATATTACGACCTCGGCATCGAGCACCGCGACGCCACCAACGACCAGGTGACGATCGACTCGGCCAATGCCATCAAGAAATACGGCGTCGGCGTGAAATGCGCGACGATCACCCCCGACGAGGCGCGCGTCGAGGAGTTCAAGCTGAAGAAGATGTGGAAGTCGCCCAACGGCACCATCCGCAACATCCTCGGCGGCACCATCTTCCGCGAGCCGATCATCATGAAGAACGTGCCGCGCCTGGTGCCGGGCTGGACCAAGCCGATCATCGTCGGACGCCATGCCTTCGGCGACCAGTACCGCGCCACCGACTTCCGCTTCCCCGGCAAGGGCAAGCTGACGATCAAGTTCGTCGGCGAGGACGGCCAGGTGATCGAGCATGACGTCTATGACGCGCCGGGCGCCGGCGTTGCCATGGCGATGTACAATCTCGACGAGTCGATCCGCGAGTTCGCCCGCGCCTCGCTGAACTACGGCCTGCTGCGTAACTATCCGGTCTATCTGTCGACCAAGAATACCATTCTCAAGGCCTATGACGGCCGCTTCAAGGACATCTTCCAGGAAGTCTACGAGAAGGAGTTCGAGGCCGAGTTCAAGGCGCGCAAGCTCTGGTACGAGCACCGCCTGATCGACGACATGGTCGCCTCCAGCCTGAAATGGTCGGGCGGCTATGTCTGGGCCTGCAAGAACTATGACGGCGACGTGCAGTCCGACACCGTGGCCCAAGGCTTCGGCTCGCTCGGCCTGATGACCTCGGTGCTGATGACGCCGGACGGCAAGACAGTGGAAGCGGAAGCCGCGCATGGCACCGTGACCCGCCACTATCGCCAGCACCAGAAGGGCGAGGAAACTTCGACCAATTCGATCGCCTCGATCTTCGCCTGGACGCGCGGCCTCGCCCACCGCGCCAAGCTCGACGACAATGCCGAGCTGAAGCGCTTTGCCGAAACGCTGGAGAAGGTCTGCATCCAGACAGTCGAATCGGGCTTCATGACCAAGGACCTGTCGCTGCTGATCGGCCCCGACCAGCCCTGGCTCTCGACCACCGGCTTCCTCGACAAGATCGACGAGAATTTGCAGAAGGCCATGGGGTAATCAAATCCCGATAATGTCGAAGGCTCCGGAAGGAGCCTTCGTTTTTTCTGGGATAAGCAACGAGCGAAAGTGATGGCCAAGCCTATCCTCTACGGCGCGGACTACAGCGTCTATGTGCGCATCGCGCGGATGACTTTGGCGGAAAAGGGTGTCGGCTACGAGCTGGTGCCGCTCGACATCTTCGCCGCCGAGGGCATTCCGGCCTGGTATCTGGAGCTTCACCCTTTCGGCCGCATCCCGGCCTTCGAGCATGACGGCTTTCATCTGTTCGAGACCGGCGCTATCGCGCGCTATGTCGACGAAGCCTTCGACGGTCCGGCCCTGCAGCCCGCCGACGTGCGCGGCCGCGCCAGGATGGGCCAGATCATCGGCATGCTCGACGCCTATGGCTATCGCGCCATGGTCTGGGACGTCGCCGTCGAGCGGCTGGAAAAGACCCCGCCGGACGAGGCGCTGATCGCCGGCGGGCTCCGCCAGGCCGAGACGGTGCTAAAGGTTTTGGCATCGCTGAAGGCAAAGGGGCCCTGGCTGTTCGGCGACCAGCTGACGCTGGCTGACCTGCATGCGGCGCCGATCATTGCCTATTTCGTCAAGGTCGCGGAAGGACGCGACCTGTTGGCGCGGTTCGTGGAGATGCGCGATTGGTATCAGCGCGTCGCGGCGCGGCAGAGCTTTGCCAAGACCGAAAAGGTAAGCTGACATTATTGAAAAGACCGCGGGACAGCGCCCCGCTGCCCCGCCGACGTTTCGATAATTAGCCCGCAGCCTACGCCGCCTCCAGCGCCGCCTTAACCGCGGCGATCGCATCATTGGCCTTGGAGGCATCCGGGCCTCCGGCCTGGGCCATATCGGGACGTCCGCCGCCGCCTTGCCCGCCGAGCGCGGCGGACGCCACGCGCACCAGATCGACGGCGCTGAAACGAGCGATCAGGTCGTCGGTGACGCCGACGACCACGCTTGCCTTGTTATCCTCACCGGCGCCGACAAAGACCACCACGCCGGAGCCGAGCGTCTTCTTGCCGGCATCGGCAAGCGGCTTCAGGTCCTTCGGCGCCACGCCGGTGACCGCCTTGCCAAGGAAGCCGACGCCGGCGACGGTCTCGTTGGGGGCCGGCGCATCGGCAACGTCCGAGCCGCCGCCCAGCGCCAGTTTCTTGCGCGCTTCCGTGAGCTCCTTTTCGAGCTTCTTGCGCTCTTCGAGCAGCGTCTCGACCCGCGCCGGCACGTCGGCAGGCGAGATCTTGAGGGTCGCCGCCGCGGCTTTCAGTCGCTTGTCCTGCTCGTCGAGATGCTTGCGCGCAGCCTCGCCGGTCAGCGCCTCGATGCGGCGCACACCCGCCGCCACCGCGCTGTCCGAAAGGATGCGCACCAGACCGATATCGCCGGTCGACCTCACATGCGTGCCGCCGCAAAGCTCGACGGAATAAGGACGATTGGCCTTGGCGCCGTGCAGGCCGGTGCCCATCGACACGACGCGCACCTCGTCGCCGTATTTCTCGCCGAACAGCGCCATGGCGCCCTCGGCGATGGCATCGTCGACCGACATCAGGCGCGTCGACACCGGGCTGTTCTGCACGACGATCTCGTTGGCCATCCGCTCGACCACCTCGAGCTCATCGGCCGAGATCGGCTTGTTGTGCGAGATGTCGAAGCGCAACCGGTCCGGCGCGACCAGCGAGCCCTTCTGCGCGACATGGGTGCCAAGCACCTCGCGCAGCGCCTCGTGGATGAGATGCGTGGCGGAATGGTTGGCGCGCAGCTTCAAGCGGCGCGCGTGGTCGACCTTGAGCTCGACCGCAGCGCCCGTCTTCACCGTGCCTTTGGCTACCTTGCCGAGATGCACGAACAGACCGTCGGCCTTCTTCTGCGTATCGGAAATCTCGATCGAGAAGCCTTCGCCGGAGATCACGCCGGTATCGCCCATCTGGCCGCCGGATTCGCCGTAGAACGGCGTCTGGTTGACGACCACGGCGATCGCATCGCCCTGGCTCGCACTGTCGATGGCCTTGCCGTCCTTGACCAGCGCCTGGACGATGCCTTCCGCCTGCTCGGTCTCATAGCCGAGGAACTCGGTGGCACCCGTCTTTTCACGCACCGAGAACCACACGGTTTCGGTCGCGGCTTCGCCCGAGCCCGCCCAGTGCGCGCGCGCCTCGGCCTTCTGCCGCTCCATCGCGTCGGTGAAGCCGGCGATGTCGACCGAAATGCTGCGCTGGCGCAGCGCATCCTGCGTCAGGTCGAGCGGGAAGCCGTAAGTGTCGTAGAGCTTGAAGGCCGTCTCGCCGTCCAGCATGTCGCCGGCATGCAGCGTTTCGGTGGCGTCCGAAAGCAGGCCGAGGCCACGCACCAGTGTCTTGCGGAAGCGCGTTTCCTCGAGCTTCAGCGTTTCGGTGATCAACGCTTCGCCGCGCACCAGCTCGGGATAGGCCTGGCCCATCTCGCGGACCAGCGCCGGCACCAGCTGCCACATCAACGGCTCCTTGGCGCCAAGCAGCTGCGCATGGCGCATGGCGCGGCGCATGATGCGGCGCAGCACATAGCCGCGGCCTTCATTGGACGGCAGCACGCCATCGGCCACCAGGAAGGAGGACGAGCGCAGATGATCCGCGATCACGCGATACGACGCGACATTCTCCTGGTCCGGACCCTGGCCGAGCGCGGAGGACGCGGCATCGATCAGATGCCTGAACAGGTCGGTCTCGAAGACGCTTTCGACGCCTTGCAGGATCGAGGCCATGCGCTCCAGGCCCATCCCGGTGTCGATCGAGGGACGCGGCAGGTCGATGCGTTCTTCCTTCGTCACCTGCTCATACTGCATGAACACCAGGTTCCAGAATTCCAGGAACCGGTCGCCGTCCTCTTCCGGGCTGCCGGGCGGGCCGCCCCAGATATGCTCGCCGCGGTCGATGAAGATTTCCGAGCACGGACCGCACGGACCGGTGTCGCCCATTGCCCAGAAATTGTCCGAGGTCGGGATACGGATGATGCGGTCGTCCGAGAAGCCGGCGATCTTCTTCCAATAAGTCGCCGCCTCGTCGTCGGTGTGATAGACGGTGACGAGCAGCTTGTCCTTCTTGAGGCCAAAACCTTTGGTGATCAGGTTCCAGGCAAGCTCGATCGCGCGCTCCTTGAAATAGTCGCCGAACGAGAAATTGCCGAGCATCTCGAAGAAGGTGAGGTGGCGCGCGGTGTAGCCGACATTGTCGAGGTCGTTGTGCTTGCCGCCGGCGCGCACGCTCTTCTGCGCGGTAGACGCCCGCGAATAAGGACGCTTCTCCAGCCCGGTGAAGACGTTCTTGAATTGCACCATGCCGGCGTTGGTGAACATCAGCGTCGGATCGTTGCGCGGCACCAGCGGGCTGGAGGCGACGATCTCGTGACCCTCCTTGCGGAAGTAGTCGAGGAATGTCGACCGGATGTCGTTCACGCCACTCATTGCATACTGCCTTTTTCGCAAGAACTGCCGGCGCTGCCGGCGGCTGATGGGCTTTCATGTTTCAGAAGATAGATGGGCCTTTTAGCGATAGCTCTTGAGCCTGTCCAGAAACACGGAGTTAAAGCATGTCTCCCGAAAGTGGGAACCGGTTTCGGGATAAAGACATGCGTAAAATCAAAAACCTAATGCATGTCGCCCAGAAGTGCGCAGCGGTTCTGGGACAACGACATGCATCAAAACAAAGGCTTAAAGCGCATGGAGCGAATCTGAAAGATCGCGACGCGCTTTAGGCCAATCAGCCGGCGAGCGGCGGCTCAACACCGCCCACAAACGCAAAACCGCCGGCACGAGGGCCGGCGGTTCGGGTACGCAATACTAGAACTCAATTACATAACTAGAACTCAATTACATAAGCATATGCGGATATAACAAGATTATGGCCAAACTCCGGCCGTCGCCTCACACGGCGCCGGCTTCGTCCTCGAAACCGTCCTCTCCGCCTTCGGAGCCGCCATTCTCGAGGAATTTCTCGGCGATCAGTCCGGCATTCTGCCTGAGCGCCATCTCGATCTCGCGCGCCGTGTCGGGATTGTCGCGCAGGAACAGCTTGGCGTTCTCGCGACCCTGGCCGAGGCGCTGCGAATTATAGGAGAACCAGGCGCCCGATTTCTCGACCACGCCCGCCTTGACCCCGAGATCGACGAGCTCGCCGGTCTTGGACACGCCCTCGCCATACATGATGTCGAACTCGACCACCTTGAAGGGCGGGGCCAGCTTGTTTTTGACCACCTTGACGCGGGTCTGGTTGCCGACGACCTCGTCGCGGTCCTTGACCGAGCCGATGCGGCGGATGTCGAGGCGCACCGAGGCATAGAATTTCAGCGCGTTGCCGCCCGTGGTCGTCTCGGGCGAGCCGAACATGACGCCGATCTTCATGCGGATCTGGTTGATGAAGATGACCATGGTGTTGGAACGCGAGATCGAGGCGGTCAGCTTGCGCAGCGCCTGGCTCATCAAACGAGCCTGGAGGCCGGGCAGCGCATCGCCCATCTCGCCTTCGATTTCGGCGCGCGGCGTGAGTGCCGCGACCGAGTCGATGACCAGCACGTCGATGGCGCCCGAACGCACCAGCGTGTCGCAGATTTCCAGCGCCTGCTCGCCAGTATCGGGCTGCGAGATCAGGAGGTTTTCCAGGTCGACGCCGAGCTTGCGGGCATAGACCGGATCAAGCGCGTGCTCGGCATCGACGAAGGCGCAGATGCCGCCCTTCTTCTGGGCTTCCGCGACCGTGTGCAGCGCCAGCGTGGTCTTGCCCGAGCTTTCCGGCCCGTAGATCTCGACGATGCGGCCGCGCGGCAGGCCGCCGACGCCGAGCGCTATATCGAGGCCGAGCGAGCCGGTCGGTACGGTTTCGATCTCGACCGCCTGCTCGTTGGCGCCGAGCCGCATGATCGAGCCCTTGCCGAAAGCGCGCTCGATCTGCGACAGCGCCGCGTCCAGAGCCTTTGATTTGTCCACTGCCTTATCCTCTACAAGCCGCAAAGAATTCTGAGCCATGATACATCACCCCTTGGTCGTCAATGAAGGCCGGACAATCCGTGATCCCTGCCGTTTTTGTACCTTTTTTGTTCTCATTTGACAAGGGGCAACAACCATCTGAAAAATAATCAATATCTGGGTTTGTTCTATTTTTGTCTTACCAGCGCTGGTACAAACCAGACCCACTGGTCCAGGAGAGATTTCGGTATCCGGCCGTCCGAATCGCGACCCGATTGCACGGCGACGTGAGGAACCTAGAGCAATTCCAGAAAGGGTGTGTAGCGGTTTTCCGTCCGGAATTGCGTAAAAACAAGGAGATGTGGCGGTTCGGCGTTTCCGCAAAACGCCGAAC